>DATMMN010000027.1:0-22123 GCA_035569675.1 Acidimicrobiales bacterium
CCTCAACCCGGCCATGGACACACCCGACGTGCGGGCCGACATCGGGCGGGTCCGGATGGCCGAGCTGAAGGCGGCCACCGAGATCATCGGCTACGACGACACCGTCCTCTTGGGCTACCGCGACTCGGGCATGCCCGACACCGAGGCCAACAAGAACCCGGCGTCGTTCGGCCAGGCCCCGCTCGACGAGGCGGTCGAGAAGCTGGTCGCCATCATCCGCCGCACCCGTCCCCAGGTCGTGATCACCTACGGCGAGGACCACTCGGGCTACCCGCACCCCGACCACATCAGGGTGCACCAGATTTCGGTGTTGGCTTTCGACTCCGCCAGTGATCCGGACAAGTACCCGGAGGCCGGACCTCCGTTCGCCCCCGCGAAGCTCTACTACTCGGTGTGGGCCGCCTCCCGTTTCCGCGAGATCCATGCCAAGTTCGAGGAACTCGGGCTCGAGTCACCCTTCGACGAGAAGTGGCTGGCGCGGATCGGCCGTGACGAGACCTACACGACCACGATCGACATCGAGGACTTCACCGACGTGCGGTCCGAGGCGCTCAAGGCGCACGCCACGCAGGTCGACCCGACCTCGAAGTTTTGGTTCGGCCTGCCGCCCGAGGTGATGCGCGACATCCACCCGACCGAGGAGTTCTACCTCGCCCGCAGTCGCATCGGGCCGACAACCGGCGTGACGGAGAAGGACCTCTTCGAGGGCGTGCGCTAACCGGACGCCGCGACGACTCCGCGGACGCTGACCGGAATGGTTATCCGATACCCACGATCGGCTTGTTGAGCGGCTTGCCGCCCATGGAGCCGTAGAACGGTGCGTTGAACGCGAAGATGCCGCCGTCAGAGGCGACCTCCTGGTAACCACCGCTGCTCGGGTCGGCCCTCATGCCGACGATCGGGGCGTTGAGGTGCTTGCCGCCCATCGACCCTGAGAAGGCCGCGTTGCCGTAGTTGAAGATGCCGCCGTCGCTGGCGACCTCCCAGTACCCGCCCCCGTCAGGAGTTGCGGCAATCCCCACCATCGGGGCGTTGAGGGGCTTGCCGCCCATGGAGCCCTGGAACGGTGCGTTGAAGTTGAAGATGCCGCCGTCAGACGCCACCTCCCAGTAGCCACCGGTGGCGGTGTCGGCTGCGATACCCACGATCGGCTTGTTGAGCGGCTTGCCGCCCATGGAGCCCGAGAACGGTGCGTTGAAGTTGAAGATGCCGCCGTCGGACGCCACCTCCCAGTAGCCACCCGTGGCGGGGTCGGCTGCGATCCCCACGATCGGCTTGTTGAGCGGCTTGCCGCCCATGGAGCCGTAGAACGGTGCGTTGAACGCGAAGATGCCGCCGTCGGAGGCCACCTCCCAGTAGCCGCCGGTCATGGGATCGACTGCCATGCCCACGATCGGTGCGTTGAGCGGCTTGCCGCCCATGGAGCCCTGGAACTGTGCGTTGAAGGCGAAGATGCCGCCGTCGGAGGCCACCTCGTAGTAGCCCGGGTAAGTGAAGTGGTCGGCCGCGGTCGTGGCGCTCGTCCCGAAGACGGTGCTGACCGTGACGTCGACCTGTCCGCTCCCGGGAGGAGCCACGGCGGTGAGCGTGGTGGGGCTGACGTAGGTGACGGCGGTCGCCGGTGTCGAGCCGAAGCTCACCGTCGAGCCGGGGAGGAAGCCGATGCCGGAGATCGTCACCTTCGTCCCGCCCGATCCGGAGCCCGATGTCGGCGACAGCGCGCTGACCGCCGGGGCCTGGGCGATGGCGGGACCGTTCGGCGCGTCGAAGGTGGTGCTCCCGCCGCTGACAGTGACGGCCGGGGTGGGACTGCCTGAGGCGGTTAGCTGGTTCGCCGAGTACTTCACGAGCGGGGTACCCGCGTACGTGGTGACCCACAGGCCGCCGGAAGTGTCGAAGGCCAGGCCGTCAGCCCCGTTCAGACCCGGGCTCAAGATCGTGACGGTGGGTGTGGGGCTGCCCGAGGTGGAGATCTGGCTCGGCGTGAACTCGACCACGTTGCCACCGGGGTTGGCTGAGTTCGCGATCCACATGTCACCATGGACGTCGAAGGTGGGAAACGTCGGCGCATTGAGTCCGGATCCCGAGAGCGTCACCGCCGGCGTCGGGCTGCCTCCGGCGGCAAGCTGGGCTGGCGTGAACGCATAGACGAAGTTTCCGCTGGAGTAGCTCCCTACCCACAAGTCACCTGCACCGTCGAACGACATCCCCCACTCTCCGCCGGCGGGTGTCGAGAGGCTGACGGCGGGCGTCGGGCTGCCCGACGCGGTCAACTGGCTGGCGGTGTACTCGGCCAAGGCGCCGAAGAAGTTGCTGACCCACATGTTCCCCGAGCCGTCGAAGGCGATCGCATCCGCCTGGGACACGCCCGGACCCGAGATCGCGACCACGGGAGTCGGGCTCCCGGTCGAGGCCAGCTGGCTGGGTGTGAATTCGAGGACCGAGCCAGGCGCGCCGAAGGTCGCCACCCAGAGGTTGCCGTTGCCATCGAACGCCTCGCCCGCCGGGTTCCCGGTGCCGAAGCTGGTCGTGGTGACCGCCGGCGCGACGTCGCCGTTGGCCGTGAGGGGGAACGTGAGGTTGTTGTTGTCCTGGTAGTTGGGGATGTAGATGCTGGGCGTGACGTTGCCGGCAGCCGTCGCGGGGGTCGAGGTACCCACGAGCGTCAACAGGGTCGCAGCGCCCAGGACGAGGGCGAAGGAGCCTGTCAGCCTCCACGCTCTCGTAGCGAGGCTGATCTTCGACCCTGCTACGTGAATCGATTTACGCGAGCCAGCTGCCATGAATGATGTGACCTCCGCCGCCACCGCTCGTGTCCTCGCCAAGAGAGACCGGGTGACGATGCGGCGAGTGTAGGCCACACCCACTCAGATTGCTCGGGGTCGGGAGACAGGGTCGATCCGGGTTGACACCTGATGCGGGACCAACTCCGTCAGCGCGGCCGGAACCGTTCGATATCGGCCGCGACAGCCTTGGTCGTGTCGTCGTCGATTTCGGCCGACGCCGCATACCCGGTCCACTCGTCCACGGCGTCGCGCACTTCGCGCACTACCTTGCGGTACCTCGGCACGTCGGCGCGCTGGCCCACTCCGTAGATGTCGTCGAGGTCGATGTCCTCGAACTTGCCGCTCACCGCCATGAGATGGCGACTCGTCCATTCGCTGTCGGGTCGATACGCATGCGTCACGTCGTAGGCCGGCGCCAGCTGCCAGTCGGCGCCCTCGGGCCGCACGAACGCCAAGTTCTTCGTGTGGTCGTCACAGTTGGCCGCCATGACGTTGAACACCATTCGCCGGAAGGCCTGGCCGAGCGCTTCGGGCCCGAGGCCGAGCGCGGCCACCGTCTGCAGGTACTGGTCGTAGCTGTGGGTCGCGATCAGGTTGTAGTCGAGCTGCGCGAGGGCGCAGAGCGAGATCATGTGGTGCCGTTGGCCGCCTTCGCCCCGGTCGAAACGGCGAGTCATGAAGTGACGGCGCGGGCCCTCCGCAAGCAAGCGGCACTGGGTCATGTCGATCCCGGCCGCCCGTGCCATCCGGCTGTAGGCGTATTCGACACGGCCGTAGGGCGCGCTGTCGCCGAGCCGGTCCCCGTGCCCGTCCATGGCTGCACCGCTCACCCCGTCGAGCTTGATCAGCCATTGCTCGAAACCCTCTGCCGGCGACGCGTAGGCCGACCGGACCTGATATGTGGAGGGGTTGAACGCGACGACCGCCTTCGCACGCGCGCCGCCGGCGCTCGTGCCGACCTGGATGAGCTGCTCGAGGGCCGCGTGCGCCGTCTCGTCACCGCTGAATTCGCCTCGCACGGTGCGCCGGGCGGCCAGCACCAGGTCGGCCAGCTGCAGAGCGGACGGCGCGTCGGTACCGGGCGTCCGGGCGGGCGGCCGGAACTCGAGCGCCCCCATGGCCCGGTCGGCCGCGTAGGCGAGCCGGTCGAGGGGAGTGATGCGTTCGCTGGGGATGCCCTGCTCGGCCAGCCACGCGTTGACAAGCGCGTTGCCGAACGCGTCGGGCAGCGCGTCGGCGAGCAACGCCGGCAACCGGTAGAACGTCTCCGGCCTGAGGTCGGGATACTCGTACGGCTCGGTCCGCAGCGGCATGTGCAGCGGGGCGAGCTCGAAGCCCCGGTCGACCCACTCGGGCGCGTACGCGAAGGCATACCAGCCGGTGTCGGGATCGAGGGCCACGGCGCCGACGCGATCGCCCCACGCGAGGACCTCGATGACGTCGGTGGGCTGATAAGTCATGAGACACTCGACCTGCCACGACGCACCCGCGGGGCGTCCGACGTCGCCGCCCTCTTTTTCTGGGCGTCGAGGACGTCGAGGGGGTTGAAACGGGAGGGCCCAGGCCCGAGAGCATCTACCCAGCGCTCTTGGCCCAGGGCGCGCAGCACGCTGACGAGTGTGGTCGTCGTCGACCCCATGCCCCGCTCCAGGCGCTTGAGGGCACCGAGCGAGACGTTGGCCGCCTCTGCGAGCTCGGCCTGCGTCAGATCTCTTTGGATACGGAGGGCCCGAAGCCGCTCTCCCAGCCGTTGCTCCAGCTCGTCGGTCCGCATGTCTGCCTCCTGATAGCCATTCTAATAGCTATTAGGAGTCTGTGAAGCCCAAAGTCTCGTTCAATTAAGGTTAAACATCGGACTATTAGAGCCAAAATACGTGATAAAGGTCCGATTTATGGCTTCCAAGCGGACGTCGAGACCCTATCTGGGGTGGCGCAGGGTCAAGCCACCGGCCCGAGGAAGCTCCAATTGATGATCCCGGCGCTCTGGAGCAGGACGAGGATGACGGCGGTCGCCAGGAGCCCGAGAAGTCCCACGGTCACCACGGCCCGCCATGTAAGGCGGCGACGCCACTCTCCACGTGCAGCGTGCTTCCGCCGCTCCGCCCGTGTTGGGAGGGCCGGTGTCCGAGCGTCCGACGCCCATGCTGGAGCCTCGGACGCCGGAGGCGGAGCAGCGTCCACGGGAGCCGACGTTGCCGGAGGCGGAGGGGTCTCCACGGGAGCTGACATTGCGACCACCGCTACTGCGGCACTCGCCTGACCGTCGTTCCCGTCGACCACCACCGGTTCGGGCACTTTAGGTTCGTGGGTGGTGCCGCTCGAGGTGACATCGCGCATGAGGACCTCGAGATCGTCGAGCGTCCAGCCCGGCACGACGAGCGGCGTCGCGGCGCCCTGCCCGCGCAAAGTGAGGAGTACGTATCCCTTGCGCTCCTCGATCTCCCACTCCGAGACGCGGTCCCACGACATCAGCTGGGCGGGACGTTCGGGTCGATGCACCTCGATGCCCTCGCGGGTGAGCACGAGCTCGAAAACGTCGTTGCCACGCTTCTTCTGTCTCGACAGGATCGAGACACCCTGGATCGTTGTCGGGATCGTGGCGATCACCAGCTGGCTGGCTCAGCCGCCGGCCCGTGCGAGCTCGCGCAGGGGCCGGTACCCGATGAGGGTGGCGCCGACCTCATCGAGGGAGCGGCGGACCCAATCCTCTTTGCAGATCATCTCGTAGTCGTCGACTCGTCGCATCCAGTCGTCCGTCGCCAGCGAGCGGAGTTCCGCGCTGTCCACCGCGGGGTGCAGCAGGAATTCGGTCACGCCCGGCCGGAGCGTCGCGAAGTCCCGCTCGAAGGTCTGCCGGGTTCCGACCCCGCCGACATAGCGGAAGTGGTCCGTGAAGACGGCTCCCGCCTCTGCGGCTACGGCGCGGGCCGGGAAGCCCACATAACGCTCGGTGGACGGGCTGGTCATGCGGAGCGGCAACCCGAACTCGACCGCCAGGTCGACGTAGACGTCGAAGAACTCCGGGCGCAGCTGCAAGGTGCCCATGTGCGAGTCGAGGTGGCTCACGTCGAAACCCCAGAGGATGGCCCGCTCGATCTGGGCGCGGCATTCGCGGCGCACCTCGTCGAGATCGGCGTGGTCCCAGACGTCCTCGACGGTGCTGGGGAACCCTCCGTCCCCACCGAGGAGCGATGGTGCGTATGTGATCGGGCCCCAGCGGTAGAGCTCGTATTCCGCGTTGAGCGTGAGGTGGACACCGACGTCCTCGCCCCGGTAGCGCGACGAGGCCTCGCGGGCCCAAGGGCAGGGGACCATGAGGGTGGCGCTGGTCACAGTTCCGGTCGCGAGGCACTCGAAGACGCCGACGTTCGCCGAGTGGCACGAGCCGAGGTCGTCCGCGTTGATGATGACCAACTTGGCGTCGGCCGGATAGCCGAGCCGTTGTGCCAGATGCCCCTCAGCCATCCTTCGCTGCTCCTTCGGACACGTCCTTGTCCTGGGCCCGCGCGTCCGATGCGATCTCTTCCTGGAACGCCACCATTCTGTCCGCCAGGTCGGGATCCCCCAGGCCGAGGATGCGCACGGCGAGCAGGCCGGCGTTGCGGGCTCCGTTCACGGCCACCGTGGCGACGGGCACACCTTTGGGCATCTGCACGATGGAGAGGAGGCTGTCGAGCCCGTCGAGCTGGGACAGCGCGACGGGGACGCCGATGACGGGCAGCGGTGTGACCGACGCCAGCATGCCGGGCAGATGGGCCGCGCCGCCTGCGCCGGCGACGATCACTTTGACGCCCCGCCCGGCCGCATCCTGCCCGAAGGCGAGCATCTCGCGGGGGGTCCGGTGGGCGGAGACGACGCGGACCTCGTGGGGCACGTCGAAGCGCTCGAGCATCTCGACCGCACCTTGCATGACCGGCAGGTCGGAGGAGCTGCCCATCACGACCGCGACCAGCGGGGCTGCGCTCACGAGGAGCTCTCAGAGGGAACGGCGAGGCCCGCCGGGACGGGCGTGCCGAGGGCCCGGGCCGCCGACCAGGCGCGGGCGCGCACCAGCTCGGGATCGTCGCCGCACACGGTCACGTGCCCCAGTTTGCGTCCCGGTCGTGGGTCCTTGCCATACAGGTGCACGTGCGCACCCTCGACGGCCAGGCCCCGCGCGAGCCGGTCGGCCGGCCCGTCGGCGCCGCCGAACACGTTCACGCTCGCGACCCGGGGGTGCTGTGGTGCGGTTGAACCCAGGGGCAGGTCCAGGACGGCGCGGACGTGGTTCTCGAACTGGGAGGTCACGGCGCCCTCGATCGTCCAGTGCCCCGAGTTGTGCGGGCGGGTGGCCACCTCGTTGACGAGGAGCCGGCCCTCCGACCAGAAGAGCTCGATGGCCATGACCCCTACGGCGCCGGCGATCTCGGCCACTTTCTGCCCGAGGCCGGTGGCCACCTCGACGACGTCGCTCGGCAGGCGTCCGGGTACCAGCACCTCGCGGCACACGCCGCCCACTTGTGCGGTCTCCACCGCCGGCCAGGCCGCGGCCGACCCGGAGGGGCGCCGCGCCACCATGACCGCCAACTCGGCGTCGAGGGTGAGCAGCTCTTCGACGACGACGCTGCCCTCGACGTGGGAGAGGACTTCTGCCGCTTCGGTTGCGTCGGCCACCGGCCAGACGCCCTTGCCGTCGTAACCGCCGCGCGCCGCCTTGAGCATCACCGGCCAGCCGTGTTCTTGGGCGAAGCGGCCGACGGACTTGGCTGCGTCCGGACCGTTGTCGCAGATCGCGTAGGCGGGCACCGGGACACCGGCGCTGTCGAGGACGGTGCGCATGTGGGCCTTGTCGACGGCGAACTCGAGGGTGGACGCACCGGGGCGCAAGACGTAGCCCTCCGCGCCCAGGCGGGCGACGATGTCGAGGTCCACCTGATCGTGGTCGAAGGTGACGACGCCACAGCGCTCGCACAGGGCGCGGAGGTCGGCTTCGACGAAGGGTGAGCCGACGACCACCTCGGCTGCGACCGCGCAGGCGGCGTCGTCGGGGCGCTGGGCCAAGACCGCCATGGACAGGCCCAGCGCGCTCGTGGCCTCGCCGGCCATGCGTGCCAGCTGCCCGGCCCCGACGAAGCCGATGTCGTGGGTGCTCAGCTTGCTCGCCCCCGTCCGGGGTTTCGCATAGACAAGAGGCCTGACACAACAGGCAGACTACGTGAGGAGTCCGACGACCATGGCCACACAACTGCGTATCGGGGGCTTGCTCGATGTGGAGCAACCGCTGCCCCGCATCGTGGCGCAGCTGCAGCGCTTCGAGGAGGCGGGGTTCGCACACGCCTTCGCCTCACAGATCTTCGGGCCCGACGCTTTGACGGTGTTGGCGGTCGCGGGGTCGCAGGTGCCCCGGATCGAGTTGGGCACCGGCGTCGTGCCGGTGTACCCGCGGCATCCGATGATGCTGGCGCAACAGGCGCTGACAGTGCAGGCGGCGACGGACGACCGCCTGATGTTGGGGATCGGGCTGTCGCATCAAGTGGTCGTCGAGGGCATGTGGGGCATGAGCTTCGAAAAGCCGTACTCGTACATGAAGGAGTACCTGGCCGCGCTGATGCCGCTCCTACGGGGCGAGACGGTGTCGTTCGGGGGCGAACGGATCACGTGCAACGCGTTTCAACCGGTCGGCGTGAAGGGCGCGGCGGCGCCTCCCGTCCTCGTCGCCGCTCTGGGTACCGCGATGTTGAAGCTGGCGGGGACCGTCGCCGACGGAACTATCACCTGGATGACGGGCACCGCGACGATCCGTGACCATATTGCGCCGACGATCGGGGCGGCCGCCGAGGCGGCCGGCCGTCCGGCGCCTCGCGTGTTCGTGTCCTTGCCCATCGCGGTGACGAGCGACGTCGAGGCCGCGAAGGAGCGCATCAACAAGGAGCTGGCGATCTATCCGAACCTGCCCTCGTATCGAGCGATGCTCGACAAGGAGGGCGCAGAGAGCCCGGCCGACGTCGCCTTCATCGGTGACGAGGAGACGGTGGCGGCCGCGGTTGCCCGGCTGGCCGAGGCCGGCGCGACGGACTTCGGAGCGGCGATCAGTGGGGACGCCACGGAACGCGAGCGCGGCTTTGCGTTGATGAGCGAGCTGGCCAAGTCCTGAGGCAGAGGCGTCGGTCGACGCCGATCGGCTGAGCGAGCGCGGGTCAGCGCTCGAGCGTCGTGAACTTGTACTCGTTGAGGTCCGGCAGCGAGTCGAACAGCTGCAGCACGCCGTCGATGTTGCGGCGCGCCCGTGCCGCGTCACCCTTGGGACGGCTCATGATGCGCACGAACACGGCGCGCCCGTCGACCACGAACGTGGGGACGCCGAAGGCGGCCCAATCGTTGACCGATTGCTCGTGGGTCCGGCGGATCTCTTCGAGCGGTGCGCCCGACTCGACCTCGGCGATCACCTTTTCGCCCGGGACGCCCACGCCGTCGAGGACGCCGGCCACGACCTCGGGGATCCGGAGGTCCAGACCCTCGTCGTGCCGCGCCGCGAAGAGGGCGACGTGCGCGTCCAGGAAGCGGTCGGGGTACTGGTCGCGCACCACGACGCCGGAGGCCAGGGCCATGAGGTCCTTGGCCTTGTCCGGGTCGTCCCACACTGCGGGGTGGCCCTCGGCCACGTGGACCTGACTGAGCGAGAACGGGAGGAAGGTCACGTCCCAGTCGGCGCCGTCGGCCAATCCGACTGCGATGTGCTCATGGGCGTTGCGGGCGAACGGACAGCGGTAATCCCAGTTGACGGCAAACTTCATAACTTTTCCAACACGACCTCGTTGGCCCCCATTCCCCGGTCACGGGCGCGCCGTCCTCCTCTGGCGAGCGCCGACCGGCGGCGGCCGCGGGTGCCCGGCGTGACGAGGTCCACGAGCGGGCGCAGTCCGAGCCCCAGCACCGACCCGATGGCGGCACCGCCGATGACGTCGGTGGGGTGGTGGGCCCGCAAGTGCACCCGGCTGGCCGCTACCGCTGCCGCGAAGCCGACGTTGGCTGCGGTCTGGGCGTCGGAGTCGGCGAGGACGAACGCGGTGCAGAAGGCCGCGAGCGTGTGGCCACTCGGGAAGCTGCTGCTCGACGGCGTCCGCACCGCCGCTTCGAGATGGTCGTCGGGCCGTTCCCGGGCGACTGCGTCCTTCACGACGCGATTCACGAGCAGTGACGAGAAGCCGGCAACGGCGAGCGCCACGACGGCGCGCCGGCGGTTGGGCCCGCGTCGGCGTGCCTTGAAGACGGCGAGGACGACCCAGACGAGCCCGTAGTCGGCCAGGTTGGAGAGGAGCGCGGCGGCGCGGTCGGCCTGAGGGTTGCCCCGCAACGGTTCGAAGGCGGCATTGACCGCATCGTCGATCGCATTCATCTCGGACATGTCAGGCCGCGAACGCGGGGCAGGAGGCCTTGAAGTTGCAGTAGTCGCAAAGCGGGCCGACGTTGGGGCGGAAGTCCTCGGCATCGCAGGCTCGTTCTATCGCGGTCCAGACGGCGACCGCCCGTTTCCGCTGTCCCCGGATGGTCTGCTCACTGGCGGTGGCCGTGATCGCCAGGGGCTCGCGCAAGTACAGCAACCGCACCTCGGCGGGCGCCTGCCCGAGCATGCTCTCGCACAGGAGGGCATAGGTCTGGACCCCGCCGAGGCTGCCTCGCTCGAAGCGCTCGCTCGGGGCGCGGCCCGTCTTGTAGTCGACGACGATCAGACGTCCGTCGGGCATTACGTCGAGGCGGTCGATGATGCCGCGCAGGCGCAGGCCATCGAGGTCGGTCTCGACGCCGAGTTCGACGCCGACCGCGTGGGCTTCGTTCGGATCTTCGAGGAGGAAGTAGTTCGCGACGAGCCGGCGCGCGTCCTCGACGAATTTGGCGGCCGCTTCGTCATCGAGGCCGAGCCCCACCACTTCGTCGTCCTCCCGGAGGGATTCCCAGGCGCGCTCGACTTCCAGCGCCCCTGCAGCCGGTGTACGAGCGCCCGGCGGGTGGTGCCAGAACAGGCGCTCGAGTGCCGCGTGCACGAGCGTCCCCTTCACCGCCGGCGGAGAAGGCGGCTCGGGGAGCCGCTCGATCTGCGAGAAGCGGAAGGCGAGCGGGCAGCTCGTGAACGAGCTCACCTTGGAGGGGGAGAGGGTGCGCGGGGGACTGAGCGCCATCGCGTCAGCCTACGGCGGGGCTGCGACCGTACCGGTTCATTACCCAGCCATTCCGGACCGGGGGACCGGGTGAGAACGGGTAGAAAGAGGTCACGTGACACCAAGCTCACAAACCTGTGGCTGATCTCCGCCGCTCCACTCGCTGGGCGGGGCTGCGTCCGGGCGATCCGGTACAAGTCGAGGGCACCCGTCTGCGCGGCGCCTCTTGGGCTTTCTTGGCGCACGTGACCAACGGCGAAACCGGGGAGGCGTGGGTCGAGGTCGTGGGTGGCCGCTCCGGCGACCGTTCCGTCCGGTCGTTCCGCCCGGACCAGCTCTACGCGCCCTCCGCCCGCCCCGGGCGTGACCCCTCCTTGGCCGAGGCACCCGGGCTGCCGTTCGAGTGATACCCGTCCTCACGACCGAGCGGCTCGTCCTGCGCCCCTTCACCCCAGACGACCTTCCCGCGCTTACCGTCCTCCACGCGGAGGAGTCGTTCTGGTGGTATCCGCTGCGCCGCGGCATGGCGAAGGACGAGACCAAGGACTTCCTCTCCCATGTAATAGAGCGGTACGACTCCGACGGCTTCGGCCTCGAGGCGGTCGTCGACCGGGCCAGCGGGACGATGATCGGATGGGCCGGGCTCGCGGTGCCGCATTTCCTGCCCGAGATCCTTCCCGCCGTCGAGGTGGGGTGGCGGCTGGCAGCGCCGTACCGCGGCCAAGGTCTGGCCACTGAGGCGGGGTCGGCCGCCGTCGACTGGGGCTTCACGGAAGGCGGGCTGGAGCGCATCGTGAGCATCTACGAACCCGAGAACACGCCGTCGGGACGGGTCATGGAGCGGCTGGGCTTCACCTATGAGCGCACGACGTCGGGCACGCCTCGCGGCGAGACGGTGCGAGTGATGGAGCTGACACGGCAAGGGTGGGAGGCACGGGTCCGGAGCGCGCATGGGTGACATCGAGGCGCAGACCGCAGTGCGGCCCATGGGCGACGGCCATTACACGGCGGACGTGTCGCCGGACTGGGAGATCTGGGGGCCGTGCGGCGGCTACGTCGCGGCCATCGCCTTACGGGCCGCAGGCGCCGAGAGCGGGCTGTTGCGGCCCGCCAGTTTCTTCTGTCACTACCTCTCGGTTGCGGCGTTCGACTCGGTCGACCTGAAGGTCACCTCGCTGCGCTCGGGGCGAACGGTCCACGCGCAACGCGTCGAGATGACCCAGCACGACCGTCCGGTGCTCGACGCGATGGTGTGGTCCGTCGGGGAGGTCACCGGCCTCGAGCACGAAGACGTGTCGCCGCCTGACGTGCCCGGTCCGGACGGTCTGCCCGGCATCGAGGAGCGCCTCCCCGACGACGACCCTCCCCCCTTCGCCTACTGGGGCAACTTCGACCAGCGACCGATCGCATGGTCCGCGACCTGGCCGCCAGACGGCCCGCTGCCGCCCACGTGGCAGACCTGGGTGCGGCCCCGACCACGCGCGACGTTCGACGACCCGTGGGTGGACGGGGCGCGGTCGCTCATCGTCCTCGACGTTGGGAGCTGGCCGGCCGGGTCGCGTCCGCACGCGTATCTCGAACCACCGTTCGTCGCACCGAGCCTCGACCTCTACGCGTCGTTCCAATACGCGGGCAGCTCCTCGGAGTGGATGCTGATCGATGCGCACTCGCCGGTGTCGCAGGGCGGTGTGCTGTCATGGACCGGCCGCGTCTGGTCGGAGGACCGTCGCTTGCTCGCGAGCGGTGGCGGCCAAGCGGTGTTCCGGCATACCTGAGCGGAGGCTGCGCCTCTCGAGTCGATGAAGCTCAACAGGGAGCTCCCCGTCACTCCACCGAATAGCCGTCCATCCGGGCCAGGATGCGCAGCATGACCTCGTCGGCGCCCGCTCCGATGGAGTCGAGACGCGTGTCGCGGAAGTAGCGCGAGGTCCAGTTCTCGTCCATGTAACCCATCCCGCCGTGGAACTGCACGGCCCAGTCCGCTACCTCTCGTTGCAACCGGGACCCGAGCAACTTCCCGATCGTCGCGTACCGGGTGGCATCCTCACCACGCCCCACGGCCGCCGCGGTCATCGACGCGTAATGCTTCAAGACGTCGTGTCGCGCCCCGAGCTCGGCCAGCGTGAACTGCACGTATTGGTTGGCCAGCAACGGCGCCCCGAAGGCCCGGCGCTCACGGACGTACGAAGCGGTCTTCTCGAGCGCCAACTCAATCGACCCAACCTGCTTGTAGAAGGTGGTCAACCGCTCGGCCTGGAACTGCACCATCTGCTGTTGGAAGCCCCGGCCGATTTCCCCGATCGTGTAGGCGACCGGCACCCGCACATCAGCGAACGAGAGCTCCGCTGTGTCGCTCGACCACATGCCGAGCTTTTCGAGCTTGCGCGAGACGGCGACACCCGGCACGTCCGTCGGCACCACGATCAGCGACATGCCACGCGCCCCATCCGACTCGTCGGAGGTGCGCGCCAACAAACACAGCCAGTCGGCCTGAACTCCGTTCGTGATGAAGAGCTTCGAGCCGTTGATGACCCACTCGTCGCCGTCGCGAACGGCGCGGGTACGGATGCCGGCGACGTCGCTTCCGGCATCGGGCTCGGTGACGGCGATCGACGTCACGACCTCGCCCCGAATGGCGGGCGCCAAGAACCGCTCCTTCAGCTCATGGCTGCCGTAGCGGTGGAGTGCGGGGGTGGACATCGACATCTGGACGGCAATGGCCATGGGGACTCCGCCGCAGCTGACCCGTCCCAGCTCCTCGGCCGCGATGAGGGTGAAGCTGTGGTCGGCACCCATGCCGCCGTACGCCTCGTCGTACTCCAACCCGAAGAGCCCGACCGCACCAAGCTTCGGGAACAGCTCGTGGGCGGGGAACATCCGGGCCGCTTCCCAGTCGTCGACGTGCGGCTCGATCTCACGCTCGAACAGATCGCGCAGCGTCTTGCGGAACAGCTGGTGCTCGTCGGACTCGCTCACCGGCCAACGGTACCACCGGCCATTTTCGGGCCTCCCAGGCGCCCCCTACACTGCGCAGCCGTGACGGATTCGCTGGTCGGTGTGCAGCACGACGGCGGCGTGCGCACCCTCACCCTCGATTCGCCGGAGAATCGCAATGCGCTCTCCGCCCGGCTGCTCGAGGAGCTGGAGCTGGCGTTGCGTGACGCGACGAGTGACGCGGCGGTGCGCGCGGTCGTGATCACCGGGACGGGCACCGTGTTCTGCTCGGGTGCCGACCTGTCGGAACGGGGCAGCGCCGCGCCGAACCGGATGCCCGGCATCCTCACCACGATCGTCGAGAGCCCGGTCCCGGTGATCACCCGGGTCAACGGCCACGCCCGGGCCGGGGGCCTCGGGCTCATCGCCGCCGCCGACATGGCGGTCGCGCCCGAGTCGAGCACGTTCGCCTTCACCGAGGTCCGTGTCGGCGTCGCTCCGGCGATGATCTTGGTGCCGGCTCTCCGCGTCATGGACAGGCGCTTTCTCGCCCGGATGACACTCACCGGCGAACGCTTCGGCGCGCACGAAGCCATGGCTGCCGGCCTCCTCAGCGCCGTCGTCGCTGACGGCGAGGCGTCGCTCGACGAATGGGTGGCGGAACGGACGACAACGATCCGCCAGGCCGCTCCCGGCGCCCTTCGAGCCACCAAGGGACTGCTACGCGACCTGCCCCAGCGGGACTGGGACGAGGGCCTCACGACGGCCGCCGCCCTGTCCGCCGAACTGTTCGCCGGCCCCGAAGCAGCGGAGGGCATGGAAGCGTTCCTGCAGAAACGGCGACCGTCGTGGGACACGACCGAATGAGCACCAAGCCATGAGCACGCCCCTGCGGACGCTGCTGGCCACGTCGAGTCCGGAGTACCGCGCCCAGGCGGACGCCATGCGCGCGCTCACAGACGAGGTGCGCGTGTTGCACGACGAGGTGTTGGCCGGCGGCGGCGCGCAGTACGTCGAACGACATCGTGCCCGCGGCAAGATGATGGTGCGGGAGCGGCTCGAAGCGCTCGTCGACCCCGGCACGCCGGTGCTCGAATTGTGCCCGCTCGCCGGGCTCCACACCGGCGACCCCGTCGGCGGGGGCGTCGTGGTCGCGCTTGCGGAGGTGGCGCACACCCAGTGCCTCGTCATCGCCAACGACCCGACGGTGCGCGGCGGCACCACGAGCCCCACCACGATCCGCAAGCTCTTGCGCGCGATGGACGTGGCCGAGGAGAACCGCCTCCCGGTCCTGATCCTGGTCGAGTCCGGAGGGGCGGACCTGCCCCGCCAGGCCGACGTCTTCGTGCCCGGCGGCGAGCAGTTCCGCCGTCTGACCCAACTCTCCGCGCTGGGCATCCCGACCATCTGCGTCGTGTTCGGCTCCTCCACCGCCGGGGGTGCCTACCTGCCGGGCATGAGCGACTACACGGTGATGGTCGAGGGCCGCGCCCGCGTCTTCCTAGGCGGGCCGCCGCTGGTGAAGATGGCGATTGGCGAGGACGCCGACGAAGAGGAGCTGGGTGGCGCGCTGATGCACGCCAGGACGTCTGGCCTTTGCGACTACCTCGCCCGTGACGAGGAGGACGCGTTGCGCATCGCCCGCGGCATCGTGGCGCATCTGCACTGGCGCCGCCTCGGTCCGGACCCGAGCGACCCAGCGGACGAGCCTCTCTACCCGGCCGAGGACCTGTTGGGCATCGCCTCGGTCGACGTCCGCGTCCCCTTCGACGTCCGCGAGATCCTCGCCCGCGTCGTGGACGGCTCACGCTTCGAGGAGTTCAAGGAGAACTACGGCCCCCAGTTGGTGTGCGGATGGGCGTCTATCGGCGGCTACCCGATCGGCGTGGTGGCCAACAACGGCATCTTGTTCTCTCCCGAGGCCCAGAAGGGCGCGCAGTTCATCGCGTTGTGCAACCGGACCGACACGCCCATCCTCTTCGTGCAGAACATCACCGGGTTCATGGTGGGGACGCGTTATGAGCAGGGCGGGATCATCAAGGACGGCGCCAAGCTCATCAACGCGGTGTCCAACTCCAAGGTTCCGCACCTCACGCTGATGGTTGGGGCCAGCTACGGGGCCGGCAACTACGCCATGGCCGGCCGGGCCTACGACCCACGCTTCATCTTCACCTGGCCCAATCACCGCATCGCGGTGATGGGACCAAAGCAGCTGGCGGGCGTGCTCTCGATCGTGCGGCGCAACGCCGCCGAGGCGGCCGGTCGGCCGTTCGACGAGGACGCCGACGAAGAGCTGCGCCAGGCGACGGAGAGACAGATCGAGGAGGAATCCACTGCGCAGTACGCGACCGGGCGGCTGTGGGACGACGGGATCATCGATCCTCGGGACACCCGCACAGTGCTCGCCATCGCGCTGAGCGCAGTGCACTCCGCCGCCGTCAAGGGGACGGCGGTGTTCGGGGTGGTGCGGCACTGATGGAAACGACAGGGCTCCATCGAATCCTCGTGGCCAACCGGGGCGAGATCGCCCGACGGATCATCCGGGGCGCGCACGACGCCGGGTGTGAGGCTGTCGCCGTCTACGCCGCGGACGATGCCACCAGCCCCCACGTAGGCGAAGCCGACGCCGCCGTTCTGCTCCCGGGCGCGTCATTGCGCGAGACCTATCTCGACCCCGACGCACTCGTTGCCGCGGCCCGGGTGAGCGGATCGGACGCCCTCCACCCCGGCTACGGGTTCCTCTCGGAGAACCCGGCGCTCGCCGACGCCTGTGAGCGAGCCGGGATCGTCTGGGTCGGTCCGCAGGCCGAGGCCATGCGGGTCATGGGCCACAAGGCCCGCGCCAAAGAGGTCGTCGCCGCGGCAGGCGTGCCCGTGCTGCCGAGCGCGGTCGTGCCGGTCGGGACCCCGGGCGCGGCACTCACGGGCCTCGCCGAGGGCGTCGGTTACCCGCTGCTGGTGAAGGCGTCAGCCGGTGGGGGAGGACGCGGGATGCGCCTCGTCGAGGAGCCCAACGAACTCGCCGAGGCGGTAGCGGCGGCCCAGCGCGAGGCCGCGGCCGCCTTCGGGTCGGACGAGGTGTTCGTGGAGCGGTATCTCTCCGAACCCCGGCACATCGAGGTGCAGGTCATCGGCGACACCCACGGCACTGTCCTGCATCTCTTCGACCGGGAGTGCTCCGTCCAGCGCCGCCACCAAAAAGTGGTCGAAGAAGCTCCCGCGGTGCTGGTGCCCGACGTCACGCGCCACGCGATGTGGGATGCGGCGGTCGCAGCGGCGAAGGCGGTCGGCTACGTCGGAGCCGGGACGGTCGAGTACCTCGCCGACGCGAGCGGCTTCTTCTTCCTCGAGATGAACACGCGCTTGCAAGTCGAGCATGGTGTCACTGAGCTCGTGACCGGTCTCGACCTCGTCGGACTGCAGCTCGCTGTCGCTTCCGGACGCCGACTGCCGTTCCCTCAGGACGCCGTCACCAGCAGCGGCCATGCGATCGAGGTGCGGTTGGGCGCCGAGAGCCCTCGTGACGGATACCGGCCGACGCCGGGCACCGCGGCGCACGTCCGCTGGTCCGAGGGTACGGGCGTTCGCGTCGACCGCGCCATCGAGTCGGGCAGCGTGGTCAGTCCTGTCTACGACTCGCTTGTGGCGAAGCTGATGGCACATGGCGAAGACCGATCCGCCGCGATCGGGAAGCTGTCGCTCGCCCTGCGAGCCCTCGAGCTCGACGGTCTCGAGACCAACCGCGACCTGCTCCAGGCCGTGCTGGACGACGGCGCCTTCCGGCGCGGCGACGTCGACATCAATTTTCTCGACCGCCGCACCGACCTGCGCGATGCGCTCGTGCCCGACGAGGTGCGGTGGCGTCATGCTGCGGCGATCGGCTTCAGCCTCCTGGAGGCACGCGCCGCGCGCAGTCTCGTCCCGGTACCCGCGGCCGGCTGGCGCAACGTGGGCCGCGCCCTGCACGCAGACGAACTGCGCGACGCGGCCGGGACCATCGAGGTACGGGTCTCGGCACCGGACGATCCCGCCGAGCTCCGTGTCGGCGACGAGTGGCAGTCAGCCGGCTCGGCCACCACCAAGAGCGGGGTGGTCGATCATGTGGGCCCAGACGGGCTGCGACGGCGGTACCGCGTGCGGCTGCAACCGCATGCTGCCTTCGTCAACGGGCCCGAGGGCCAGTCGTCCTTTGCGTTGCGCGCCGAGGACGACGCTGCCGAACGCGGGGGCGTCGCCGGCGAGTGCCGGGCGCCATTGCCCGGCGCCGTCACCAAGGTGCTGGTGAGCGTGGGCGACGTCGTCGCCGAGGGCGACGGCCTGGTGGTGCTCGAGGCAATGAAGATGGAGCACACGCTGCGCGCGCTCGGCGCCGGGACCGTGCGCGCCGTCCACAGTGCGCCCGGTCAGCAGGTGGACGTCGGAGACCTGCTGGTCGAGATGGACCCGGCGTGAGCGCACCGACAGCACAGCGCGACGTCTTGCGGATAGCCAACTGCAGCGGCTTTTTCGGCGACCGGCTTTCGGCGGCCCGCGAGATGGTCGAGGGCGGGCCGATCGACGTGCTGACCGGGGACTGGCTGGCGGAGCTGACGATGTACATCCTCCACAAGACCCGCCAGCGCAGCGGCGGCTACGCGCGGAGTTTTCTCCGGGAGCTCGAGGACGTGCTCCCGGCTTGTGTGGAGCGAGGGATCACGGTGGTTTCCAACGCTGGCGGTCTCGATCCCGAGGGGCTGGCCGACGCGGTGCGGGAGCTCGCCCGTCGTCAGGGGGTCGAGGTGCGGGTGGCCTCGGTGTCGGGGGACGACATCACGCTCCGGGTGGACGAGCTGCGTGCCGCCGGCTAGGGCTTCGTCAACCTCGACACGGGTGAGCCGCTCCCCGAGGACGCCCCGTTGGTGACCGCCAACGCGTATCTGCCGGCCCGCCCGATCGCCGACGCGCTGGCCGCGGGGGCGCAGGTGGTAGTGACCGGCCGGGTGACCGACGCCGCGCTCGTCGTCGGACCGGCGCTCCATGCCTTCGGCTGGGCCGACGGTGACCACGACGCCATCGCCGGGGCCGTGGTGGCGGGGCACGTCATCGAGTGCGGTGCGCAGTGCTGCGGCGGGAACTACGCGTTCTTCGAGGAGGTGCCGAACCGCGAGCGGATCGGCTTCCCCATTGCCGAGGTGCACCGGGACGGCTCGTCCGTGATCACGAAGCACCCGGGCACCGGCGGCGCGGTGACCGTTGGCACGGTGACGGCGCAGCTCCTCTACGAGATCGGGAGCCCGCGCTACCTCAGCCCTGACGCGGTCGCGCGCTTCGACACCATCGAGCTGTCCCAAGAGGGTGCCGACCGGGTGCGCGTCGCGGGCGTGCACGGCGAGCGGCCGCCCCGAACGCTGAAGGTCACGGCCAACCTCGATGCCGGGTGGCGCAATTCCATGACGCTCGCCCTCACCGGCGCGCAGGTGGTTGAGAAGGCGCGCTTCGCTGCCGACGCCGTATGGGCGGGGATCCCCGGTGGTCGTGGCGCGTTTGCGGAGACTGCCGAAGACCTCTCGGGTGACCTGACCGGAGGCGGTATGGCGTACCTCCGCCTGGCCGTGCGGGGGGACGACGAACGGGCCGTTGGTCGCGCCTTCTCGGGCGCCGTCGTCGAGACCAGCCTGTCGAGCTACCCCGGGACATTTTTTACCTCTGCACCCGGCGCTGCGCAGGGCGTGGCCCGGTACTGGCCCACCACGGTCGCCGCGTCGGCGGTCACGCCGCACATCGAGTGCGATGGTGCCGAGGTCGATCCGACGCCGATTTCGTCGACGGGCACCTCCCCGGCCGAGCCCCCGCCTCCGCCCGTTGAGTCCGACACCGACACCGACGGCGACGCCGGCGTCCCGGCCGGCAGCGGCGAGTGCATCCGGGTCCCACTCGGGGTGTTCCTCGGAGCCCGTTCCGGGGACAAAGGGGGTGACGCCAACGTCGGCGTGTGGACGGACGAGGACGACGTGGCCAAGTGGCTGCAGTCGGAATTCACGACGGAGGCCTTCCGGGCGCTTCTCCCCGAGCTCGTTGCGTTCGAGGTGGACCGGCACCCCCTGCCGAACCTGCGGGCCGTGAACTTCGTGGTGCACGGCATCCTCGGGTGGGGCGTGGCGTCGAACCTGCGGCTCGACACGCAGGCCAAGGGCCTTGCAGAGCTCCTGCGCTCGCGCGCGATCGAGGTGCCGGTCGCGCTCGTTGCATCGGGCAGGCCGGCGCAACGACTCGCCTCCCGCCTGGACGACCCGCGGCATCCCGCCTGAGCGAGACTGCGGGCCGGCTGCAGTTCATCTGGCAGGATGACCGGCGTGGAGCTGGCCCGCCTGGTCGGACTTATCGCGGGCATCGCCATCGTGCTCGTCACGATGTGGAATGTCTTCACCGCGCTTGTGTTGCCCCGGGTTACCTCGTCGCGCATCCCGCGTGGCGTCACCCAGGTGGTCGCCAGCGCGGCGCGCCACGTCTCACCCCGCATGCCCACTTACCTCTTGCGCGACCGCATCCTGTCGTTCGTGGGGCCCGCGTCCATGGTCCTCCTGTTCGGGCTGTGGCTCTGCCTCTTGATGCTCGGTTTCGGGCTCATCATCTGGTGGAACGCCGGCGATGACTTCGCCTCGGCCATCGGGGTTGCCGGATCGTCCATCTTCACCCTCGGCATCGCCTCGGCCAGGGGTGCCGGCCCTCACACCCTCGAGATACTGACCGCCGGGGTCGGGCTCCTCGTGATCGCGCTCGAGATCGCCTACCTGCCCGCGCTCTACAACGCGTTCGCTGCCCGTGAGACGGAGGTCACCCTGCTCGAGGCCCGAGGGGGAGCGCCGGGGTGGGGACCCGAGATCCTGGCCCGGCACTACTGGCTCGACAACATCAACGATCTCCCGCCGCTTTATCTCGACTGGGAGCGCTGGGCGGCCGCGGTGTCGGAGAGTCACGCCAACTACCCGTCGTTGCTCTGGTTCCGATCGCCCGTCCCGCGGCGCCATTGGCTGGTTGGGCTGGTGGCGATGATGGACTCCGCGGCGTTGTACCACGCCGTGAGCCCGGACCAGACGCCGCAGCAGGCCCGGCTGTGCCTGTCGATGGGCATTCGTTGCCTGCGTTCCATCGCACGCGCACTGAAGATCCCCTTCGACGATGATCCGTTGCCCACTGCCGGCACCCGATTGACCCGAGCCGAGTTCGACGAGGGATTCAGCCGACTCGAGGAGGTGCACTTCCCGATGGAACGCGACGCGGACGAGGCCTGGCGTAACTTCCAGGGATGGCGGGTCAACTACGAAAGCATCGTGGACAGGCTCACCCAGCTGGTCCTTCCTCCGCCGGCGCCGTGGTTCGTCGCCCAACCTGCGCTCGGCGAAGTCACGTTTCCGGTCGTGACGAACCGCACTCCTGACGCGCCCGAGGGAACGCTGAACTTCGGCAAGAGTCAGTTCGGAAAGAGCAGCACCTTCAATACACCGTCGCGCCGGGAGTCGAACAGGTCATAGGCCTCGGCCACCTGGCTGAGCTGCATCCGGTGGGTGAAGGTGTCGACGAGCTGCAGACGGCCCGCTTGTACGAGTGGCACGAGCGAGGGCCAGGTGCCCGGGACCGGCGCGAAGATCGTGCGCACCGTCAGGCTCTTCAGGAAGACGAGGCCCATCGGAAAGGGCAGCGCCAGTGACAGGTTCACTCCGACGATCGACACCGTGCCACCGCTCGCCGCGCACGAGACCGCGTCGAGCACGGTGGCGTCGGCGCCGACGGCCTCGATGACCGAATCAGCGCCGCGGCCAGCGGTGGCCTCCATGACCTGCGCCGAGCCGGGCACGGACGTGGCGTCGATGGGCTCGGCCCCGAGCCGTTCCGCTCGAGCCAGCCGCTCGGGCACCTGGTCCACGGCCAGAATGCGCGCGGGGCCGAACAACGCGGCGCACTGGAGCGCCATGATGCCGACCGGCCCGAGGCCGATCACGGCGACCGTTGCACCGGGCCGGATCGAGGCCCGCAACGCGCCGAGATAGCCCGTCGGCAAGATGTCGGTGAGCAGCACCGCTTCCTCGTCCGCGACATTCTCGGGAATTCGCAGTGCGAACAGGTCGGCGAACGGCACCGCCATGGCCTCGGCCTGCCCACCGGGAAGATCGGGCATCGTGCCGAACGCTGCTGCCTTGTCATTCAGGCAGACGTTTGGTTGTCCGGCCAGGCAGGGTCCGCACGTCCCGCAGCCGATGACCCCCGACACGAGCACGCGGTCGCCGGGCG
>DATMMN010000028.1:0-2647 GCA_035569675.1 Acidimicrobiales bacterium
AAGCGCTCGGATGGGGCCCGGAACTGCTCGGCCATGCCACCATCGGCGAAGATCCCGAGTGCCCGCTGGCTGTGTGTCGGGCACAGGTTGTAGGCGCCTCGCCGGCACTGGTCGCAATCGAGACAGCCGTAGATCGCCTCGACCACAACGGGCGTCCCGTCGGTGCGCCGTCCCGCCAACTCATGGCCGAGCACGTTGGTGCTGCCGAACCGGATGTAGCTGAGGTCGGAGGCACAGATGCTGGTGGCTTGCATGTCCAACACTTCTCCGATGCCCGGCGGCTCGTCGAGGTCGACGACGCTGACAGCCCCGTTCCCGCTCCGGACGGCCTTCACAACGCCTCGGGGATGTCACCGCGTAAGCCGATGCTGTTGAGCACGGCCGCCAGGCACAAGTAGCCACCGATCACGAAGAGGAGCTCGAAGACGGAAGCCGGTTCGAAAGAGGAGGCAAGGGTCGCCCAGGTCTCGTCGCTGACCGCGTAGTGGTCGATCATCTCGTCGGCCGCCGTGAGCACTGCCCGCTCGGTCGAGGTCCAGACCGGGGAGGTAGGTCCGCTCGGTACCGCGCCGAGCTGTGCGTCGGTGAGGCCCTCTTCGCCGCCTATCCGGCGATGCTGGTTCCATTCGTAATCTGACCCGGTGCGCGACGCCACCCGGAGGATTGCGAGTTCTCGGATCCTTGGTTCCAACCTCGACTGATCACCTGCCATCACGTCGGTGAAGGTGAGAAAGGTCTCGCTCAGCGGAATGTGGTGGGCGAACAGTTCGAGCACAACGGGCATCGGTGGTGCATCGGGTGCCCCGGAGAGGTAACGCTCGGGCCGGCGGAGGTGCGACAACAACGTCGTGCGCGCCTCTTCGTCCCACTGGGCGAAAGGGACCGGGGCTAGGCGGGGCTGCGACGGAGGTGTCATCTCAGCGGCATTGTTCCACCGCATGCGGTCCGATGCCATGCGAGCGGCGCCGTGCTCGGCCTGAATCCAATAGCGTCGGCATTGGCCCCCAAGAGGGTCCGGAGGGAGGGAGCGTCGGTGATGAGCAGTGCCCCTTATCGGGTCGTCCAGTGGGCAACGGGCAACATCGGCCTTCGCTCGCTGCGCGCGGTCATTGAGCATCCTGATCTCGAGCTCGTAGGTCTCTACGTCTATTCGGAGGCGAAGGTAGGGAAGGACGCCGGGGAGCTGTGCGGGCTGTCCCCAGTGGGCGTGTCCGCCACCCGCGACATCGATGAGATCCTGGCGTTGCACCCTGACTGTGTCCTCTTTATGGGAGACCGTGTGGATGCCGATGCCATCTGCCGCCTGCTCGAGTCGGGTGCGAACGTCGTGTCGACGCGCAGCGAGTTCCACCGGCCTTCCAGCCTCGACCCGGAGCTGCGGACTCGCCTGGAGGACGCCTGTGGCTCAGGCGGTTCGACGTTGTTCAGCACGGGCTCGAGCCCGGGCTTCATCACCGAGGCTCTGCCATTCGCATTGTTGTCGATGCAGCGGAGGCTGGACCGGCTTCTCATCGAAGAGTTCGCCGACATGTCGTCGCGCAACTCGCCCGAGATGATCTTCGAACTCATGGGCTTCGGCCGTGACCCGTCGCATTTCGACCCGCGTGGCGTGGAGGCCCACGGCGGCGCCTCGTTCGCCGGCTCCCTCGGCGTCGTCGCTGACGCTCTATCCCTCCCGCTCGACGAGGTTGTGTCGAAGGGCCAGGTCGCAGTCGCGCGCAAGGCGACGGATATCGCAGCCGGTCGGGTCGAAGCCGGCACGATTGCGGCCCAGCGGCTCGAGGTCACCGGCATGCACGACGGCCGGCCGCTGCTGTGCTTCAGCGCCAACTGGTATCTCACCCCCGACGTCGACCCGGCTTGGGACTTGCGGGCGACCGGGTGGCACGTGCTGCTCGAGGGCGACACGCCGTTGGACGTCGATATCCACTTTCCTGTGCCACCCGAGGAATGGGCAGCCACGTCGCCCGGGCTCACCGCGCACCGCCCGGTGAATGCCATCCCCTACGTCTGCGCAGCCGACCCGGGCATCCGAAGCAGCTCCGAGCTGCCGCAAATCATCCCGGTACTGCGGTGAGCGCGGTCGGCGTAGTCGTCGGGAATCCCAAGCCTCGCTCGCGCACGCTCACTGTCGCCGAATCCGTTGCGAGCGCAGCGGCAGCGGCGACTGGTCTCGCTGGCGCCGAACGCACGACCGTCGACCTTGTCGACCTCGGCCCGTACCTCTTCGACTGGTCCTCCGCCGACGTGCGCGGGGCCGTGGACGCCATCCGGAGCTGCACCCTCGCCGTCGTCGCCTCGCCGACCTACAAGGCGAGCTACACCGGCCTACTGAAGTCGTTCTTGGACTGGTTCAGCACGACCGATCTCAACGGCGTCACGGTCGTGCCGGTCATGGTGGGTGCGGGACTGCAGCACGCGCTCGCCGTCGAAGTACACCTGCGGCCGGTGCTGGTCGAGTTGGGAGCGACGCTGCCGACGCGCGGTCTCTACGTCACCGAGGACCAGCTCGACACACTCGACGACGTGGTCGGGGAGTGGCTGCCCGAGGCCGGCCCGCGCTTGCGCGCGGCGGTCAGCGGAGCCGGCTGAAGCGGCTGGAGCGGCGGAACGCAAGCCTGGCGGTCAGCGCCGGCCCACCCTTCCT
>DATMMN010000029.1:0-10527 GCA_035569675.1 Acidimicrobiales bacterium
ACCCGCCACGACGCTGAAGGAGACGGTGGTCGACGTCGACAGCTTGGCGCCGTTCGAACCGCGCACCCCCGACGAGCCGCCGGGGATCGTCAGCACCACATGCGACGAGGGGACGAGTGGCGAGTTGAGCTGATACGTCAAGGTGTCCTGGCCCGAGAGGACCCATTTGCCACCGAAGGCCGGCGACAGCTGGGGCGTCACCCGGCCCAGGGTGACCGGTTCAGAGAACGTCACCGAGATCGACGTGTTCGACGCGACGTTCTGGGCGCCGGCCGCCGGTGTGGACGACTTGACGAAGAAGCCGGTGAGGGACGCGTGCGACGTACCGCTCGACCCCGGGTGAACCGACGTCGAGGTGTTCGAGGCAGAGGCCCGGGGATGCGCCGGCGGAGACGAACCGCCGCTGAACACGACGATCCCCCCGACGATGAGCACGACGATGCCGAACGCGATCAGGAGCGGGCGCAGAGGGAGGGAACGCAAAGGCTGCAACGGCCGCCTTCCCCGGGATCTGTGCACTCCACTCACAAACGCCCTCCGCTCGACGCAAACCTGGTTGCTTCACACCCCAATCCCGGTCTGCAGCGTATGGGCGAGATCGCCCCGATATGCGTCAGCCGACGAGGCGGCACGCCCCGCGACGCGAAGGTGACACGAAGTCGACGCGAGCCCCACCCACCAGCCCAAAGACCCCTCAAGTCACGCGGGTAGGCTGGCAAGCCATGACGACCGACTTGCATTCCCTGCTGGGCGACGACGCCGACGCGCTCCTCAGCTACACCGCCAAGGCCTTCCCGAGAGAGAACCTCACGCTCCCCGGCCCGGACTACCTCGATACCGTCTTCACGAACTCTGACCGCTCGCCCAACGTGCTCCGCAACCTCGGGACGGTGTTCAACCACGGTCGCCTCGCCGGCACTGGATATCTCTCCATCCTCCCCGTCGACCAAGGCATCGAGCACTCAGCGGCGGCCAGCTTCTCCAAGAACCCCGCCTACTTCGATCCGCTGAACCTCATCGAGCTGGCCCTCGCCGGCGAGTGCAACGCCGTTGCCACCACGCTCGGCACCCTGGGCCTCGCGTCACGGAAGTTCGTGCACCGGATCCCTTTCATATGCAAGCTGAACCACAACGCGTTCATGCACGTGCCCAACACGTACGACCAGATCATGTTCGGCTCCGTGCGCCAGGCCTTCGACCTCGGCGCGGTCGCCGTCGGCGCCACCATCTACTTCGGTTCGGACGACATGGACCGCGAGCTCCAGCAGGTGAGCGACGCCTTCGCCGAGGCGCACGAGCTCGGCATGTTCACCGTGCTCTGGTGCTACCTGCGCAACCCGGCCTTCACGAAGGACGGGGTCAACTACGAGACCTCGGCCGACCTCACCGGCCAGGCCAACCACATGGGCGTCACGATCGAGGCCGACATCATCAAGCAGAAGGCGCCGACGAACAACGGCGGCTATCCGGCGATCGGCTTCGGCCGCAGCGACCCGCTCGTCTACGACGAGCTCACCACCGACAACCCGATCGACCTCACCCGCTGGCAGGTCGTGAACTGTTACGCCGGCCGCATCGGCCTCATCAACTCGGGCGGCGAGTCCAAAGGCGACAGCGACATGGCCCAGGCCCTCCGCACCGCCGTCGTCAACAAGCGCGCCGGCGGCATGGGCCTGATCGTCGGCCGCAAGTCCTTCTCCCGTCCGATGGCCGAGGGCGCCGCCCTCATCCACGCCATCCAGGACGTCTACCTCGACCCCGAGGTGACGATCGCCTGAGCCTTGTCGGGCACCGCCTCGCCGGTGCCGCCGGGACGGTTCCGGAGGCCGGGCTCGGCCCGCCCTGAGCGTCGCACCCCGCCGACCAGGGGGACGTGGGCATGCTGGGCTGCGGGATTAAGATTCACACGAACGAAATATTCGGACGGAGAGTGCCGCGCGCCGTGCCTGCAGGCCCCGACGTGGCAGTGAGCCAGGCCTCGCCGTGATCGAGACAACCGAGACGAGGCAGCCCGTGGCATCGGGAACGCAACACGCAACTGAGCAGATCGACCAGGTCATCGTGCGCTTTGCCGGGGACTCCGGGGACGGCATGCAGCTGACCGGCGACCGTTTCACGACGAGCAGTGCGCTGCTCGGCAACGACCTGTCCACTTTCCCCGACTTCCCGGCGGAGATCCGGGCGCCGGCCGGCACCGTCAACGGGGTGTCGGCGTTCCAGGTTCACATCTCCGACCACGACATCCTCACGCCGGGCGACTCGCCCAACGTGCTCGTGGCGATGAACCCCGCCGCCCTCAAGGCGAACATCGACATGATGGCCAAGGGGACCGTCCTCATCGTGAACAGCGACTCCTTCGAGGAGCGCGACCTCGCGAAGGCCGGCTACGGGTCGAACCCGCTGACCGACGGCTCCCTCGCCGCCTACACGGTCTACGAGGTGCCGATGACCTCCATCACCCAGGAAGTCTGCAAGGAGGCCGGCGTCAAGCCCCGCGACGCCGAGCGCTCCAAGAACTTCTTCGCGCTCGGGCTGATCAGCTGGCTCTACACGAGGCCGATCGATCCCACGATCGAGTGGATCGCCGAGCGCTTCGGCGGCAGGCCCCAGGTGGTCGACGCCAACACGCGGGCGTTCCGGGCCGGGTACGACTTCGGCGAGACGGCCGAGCTGTTCGAGTCGAACTACGAGGTGAAGCCGGCCACCTTCGAGAAGGGTGAGTACATCCAGGTCACGGGGAATCAGGCGCTGGCGTGGGGCCTCATCGCCGCGTCCCGCCTGGCCGGCGTGCCCTTGTTCCTCGGCAGTTACCCGATCACGCCGGCGTCCGACATCCTGCACGAGCTGAGCCGGCGCAAGGAGTTCGGGGTCCGCACCTTCCAGGCCGAGGACGAGATCGCCGGCGTCGGTGCCGCGCTCGGCGCCTCATTCGGCGGCGCGCTGGGTGTCACCACGACCAGCGGCCCGGGCCTCGACCTCAAGTCCGAGACGATCGGCCTCGCCATCAGCCTCGAGTTGCCGCTGATCGTCGTCGACGTGCAGCGTGGCGGGCCTGCGACCGGGCTGCCGACGAAGACCGAGCAGGCCGACTTGCTGCACGCCCTGTACGGCCGGCACGGCGAGGCGCCGGTGCCGATCCTGGCGCCGCAGACGCCGAGCGACTGCTTCGCCATCGCGATCGAGGCGACCCGCCTGGCGGTGAAGTACCGCACGCCGGTGATCGTGCTGTCGGACGGGTATCTCGCCAACGGCGCCGAGCCGTGGCGCCTGCCCGACCTCGACGCCCTCGCGCCGATCGACCCCGCCTTCGCCTCCGAGCCGAACCACACCGACGAAGAGGGCAACCCCGACTTCTGGCCCTACATCCGCGACCCCGAGACGCTGGCCCGCCCGTGGGCGCCGCCGGGCCTACCGGGGCTGGAGCATCGCATCGGCGGCCTCGAGAAGGCCGACGGCAGCGGCAACGTCTCCTACGAGGGCGTGAACCACGAGCGGATGGTCCACCTGCGCGAGGACAAGATCAACGGCATCACGCGCGACATCCCGCCCATCGAGGTGAACGACGAGTCCGGCGACGCGCAACTCCTGCTGGTGAGCTGGGGCTCGACGTACGCCGCCGTCCTGGCGGGGGTGAAGCGGGTGCGGGCCCGGGGCATGAAGGCGGCCCACGTCCACCTGCGTCACCTGAATCCCTTGCCGTCCAACCTGGGTGAGGTGCTGAGCCGCTACACGCAGATCCTCGTGCCCGAGATCAACCTCGGTCAGTTGAGCCGGATCCTGCGGGCGGAGTACCTCGTCGACGCGCAGACCATGTCCAAGATCCAGGGCGTGCCGTTCCGCGTCGGAGAGATCGAGGCCGCGATCACGGCGCTGCTCGGAGGGAAGTCATGAGCGAGTCCAACGGTTCCAACGGTTCCAACGGCAACGGCTCCGTCGCCACCGCGGTGCCGGTGACCACGCGCAAGGACTGGTCGAGCGACCAGGAGGTCAGGTGGTGCCCCGGCTGCGGCGACTATTCCATCCTCGCCGCCGTCCAGATGCTCATGCCCGATCTCGGCGTGCGCCGGGAGAACACGGTCTTCCTCTCGGGCATCGGGTGCGCGGCGCGCTTCCCGTACTACATGAACACCTACGGCATGCACTCGATCCACGGGCGGGCACCGGCCATCGCCACGGGGCTGGCGACCACCCGCCCGGACCTCGACGTCTGGGTGATCTCGGGTGACGGCGACGCCTTGTCGATCGGCGGCAACCACCTGATCCACGCGCTGCGCCGCAACGTGCGCTTGAACATCATCATGTTCAACAACCAGATCTACGGGCTGACCAAGGGCCAGTACTCGCCGACGTCAGAGGTGGCCAAGGTCACCAAGTCGACCCCCTTCGGCTCGGTCGACACGCCGTTCAACCCGGTCTCTTTGGCCTTGGGGGCCGAGGCGACGTTCGTCGCCCGCACGCACGACATGGACCGCGCCCACATGCAGGAGACCTTCCGCCGGGCCCACGAGCACGGCGGCGCCGCCTTTGTCGAGGTGCTGCAGAACTGCAACGTCTTCAACGACGGCGCGTTCGAGAAGATCACCGCGAAGGACGCCCGGTCCACGATGCTGATCCCGCTGCGACACGGCGAGCCGATCGTGTTCGGGCCCGAGGGGGAGGAGCGCGGGGTCGTGCAGCACCCCGACGGCAAGCTCGAGATCCAGGCGGTGGCCGACGTCGGCCTCGACGCCGTGTTGGTGCACGACGAGAAGCGCCCGGATCCCGGCTTCGCGTTCCGGTTGTCACGCCTCGCCAACGGGCCTTACGAGCCGACGCCGATCGGCGTGTTCCGTGCCGTCGAGCGTCCCGAGTACGGCGCCCAGATGGCCGAGCAGGTCACGGCGGCGCAGGAGAAGCGCGGGCTCGGGGACCTCGGCGCGCTGCTGCGCTCCGCCGGGGGCTGGACGGTCGAGTAGCCCCTACGGGGCGGGGCGCGGAGGGCCCTCGGATCCCTCGAGCCGCTCGACGTGCTGGAGCTCGATCCACAGCGGGATCAGGAACCAGACGTAGGCATTCGTGAGCGTGTACCTGTTCTCCCCGTAACGCGTCGTCATCGCACCGACATCGGTGACCTGGACGCGAGGGTCCTTCTCCCGGTACGCCTTGACCCGTTCGAGGAGTTCGAGCAACTCCTCCTTCGACGACACCTCGAGGCCGAAATGGTCCATGTTCGGCGTGACCATGAACTCCTCCGTCGCCGGCAGGAGGTAGAGGAACTGGCCCAACGAGCCGGTGTAGAGGATGAGCGGATTGCCCTTCTCCGTGCTGTTGTCGCCCTCGACCCAACCGAAGACCTCGGAGAAGAAGCGCAGCAGATCGGCGCGTCCGGCGTCGTCCATGACCTCGGCGTCGACGCTGATCGCCACGTGGTTGATCCGAGGGGAGAACGAACCGCGCGTCATGGTGCGGTCAGGCCCGGTTGCACCATCACCTTGCTCGGTATCTCTCCCCGGGCGAGGCGCTCCATCGACACCATCACGTCGCTGAGCGGGATGTTGTCGGGCTCGATCAACGCGTCGAGGGGAAGGTGGCCGTCGTCGAGGAGATCGACGGCCGGCCCGAACCCCTCGTCGTCGTAGTTGTACGCCCCGATGATCTCGAGCTCGAAGATGATCATGCGGTTCTGGTTGATCCTCGGGGGCTCGAAGCCGGTCCCGACGACCACGAGCGTGCCGGCGTAGTCGAGCTGGCCGAAGCCGGACTCGAGGGCGTCGGCGTGACCGGAACACTCGAAGACGACGGCGTAGGGCTCGGCGACCGGTAGCGCCATGGGCGGCGTCTCCAGCGTGTCGGGCGTGACGACCCGGGCGGCTCCCACGGCGAGAGCCTGCTGGCGGCGCACCGCGGAGGGCTCGCTGACGGTGATGTCGGAGATCCCCCGGGCGCGCAACACTGCGACCAGCAGCAGGCCGACGGGACCCGCCCCGGTGACGAGGACACGGTCGTCCGCGTGGACGTCGGCCAGTCGTACCGCGTGCAGGGTGATGGCCGTCGGCTCGGCCAGGGCGGCCACCCGGGTCGGGAGGGAATCGGGGATGCGGATCAGGCTGTCGGCCGCCACGGTCTTGTACTGGCAGAACGCGCCGCGATAGCCGGCGAAGTCGGGCGTCGGACGGTTCAGGCACACGGAGGGACGGCCGCGCCGGCAGGGCCGGCACCGGCCGCACCCGGGGGACGAGGTCCCGACCACCCGGTCTCCGGGGACCCAGGCGGCGTCACCGGGCGCAGCGGCCACGAGGCCCGACCACTCGTGCCCCAGGATGGCTCCCGGTTTGGCGTAGCGGTCGAACACCATGTGCAGATCGGACCCACAGATGCCGCACTCGGCCACCTCGACGAGCACCTCGCCGGGACCCGGTGCTGGAGAGGGCACCTCCTGGACGGCGATCTTGCCGTCGCCCACGTACACCGCTGCCGACATGAAGGCCGATGACACGGCGGCAACCATACGGATTTCACAGGGCGTGTGCCCAGGGTGGCGAGCACGGCGGTACGACCGGCGCGAGAGAAACTTGCGATAGTTGTCGCCCAGAGCGACACGAGCGCGTCGACCGGAGGGGACCTTGCACCTGGAATTCACCGCAGAGCAACGGAGTCTGCAAGACGAGCTCCGGGGGTACTTCGCGGCCTTGGTGGAGGAGGTCGAGGCCTCCGGCTCGGACGAGCCGGCCTACACGCACTACATCCGCCGCATGGGCGACGACGGCTGGCTGGGGCTGGGGTGGCCGGTCGAGTACGGCGGCCAAGCGCGCGGGCCCGTCGACCAGATGATCTTCGTCGAGGAGTCGCACTGGGCGGGCGTCCCCTTGCCGCTACTGACCCTGAACAGCGTCGGACCGACGCTCATGGCGCTCGGTAGCGCCGAGCAGAAGCGGCGGATCCTGCCCGGCATCGTCCGGGGCGAGGTGCACTTCTCCATCGGGTACACCGAGCCGTCGGCAGGAACGGACCTGGCGTCGCTGCAGACGCGTGCGGTACGCGACGGGGACGAGTACGTCATCAACGGCCAGAAAATCTTCACGAGCGCCATCCAGTACGCGAACTACGTCTGGCTGGCGGCGCGCACCGACCCGGATGCGCCCAAACACAAAGGGCTGTCCGTCTTCATCGTGCCGGTGGACACCCCCGGCTTCCATTGGGTGCCGTTGGCGACGATCGCAGGAGAGTTCACGAGCTCGACGTTCTACGAGGACGTCCGGGTTCCGGCGGAGAATCTGGTGGGAGCCGAGAACGAAGGCTGGAAGCTCATCACCAATCAGCTCAATCACGAACGGGTGGCGATCTGCCCGAGTTCGGGACTGCTCCGCAGCCTGTCCGAGGTACGCCGTTGGGCTCAGGAGCATCAGGTCGGCGACGGACGCGCGGTGATCGATCACGAGTGGGTCCAGATCAGCCTGGCCAAGGTGCACGCCAAGATCGAAGTGCTCAAACTGTTCAACTGGAAGGTGGCGTGGGCCTCCGGCAAGGGGTTGAACCCCGCCGACGCGTCCGCCACCAAGGTCTACGGGACCGAGCTCGCGCTCGAGGTCTATCGAACGCTGCTCGAAGTCGTGGGGCAGGCGGGCTACCTGCCCGAGGGCTCTCCCGGCGCCGTCCTCCGCGGCCGCTTGGAACAGCAAGCGCGGAGCCAGACCATCTTCACCTTCGGGGGTGGTACCAACGAGATCCAGCGCGACATAATCGCGATGATCGGATTGGGTATGCCCCGAGCTCCTCGCTGACCGGTTCCGCCGCGGCGTAGCGGATCCTCCCCCTCCGCCCCGCACGCACGCCGACCACTTCGAACGCAGCGGTGCCCGGCGCAGGTGTGCGTTGCCGGGATATCGGAAAGGGAGAGGGCATGGAGACCATAAATCTGGGTGAGGCGGAAGGGCTGCCGCCGGTCGATTGGGCGGGCATCGTCGAGAAGCTGGATGCGGGTTCGGCGCCCGCGCCAGACGCACACAACGCTCGCACCACCTGGCTGGCGACGATCAACGAGGACGGGACCCCGCATGTGACGGCGGTCGGCGCCGTCTGGCTCGACGGTGCGTTCTGGTTCCAGACCGGCAGGACACGCAAGCGCCGCAACGTCGAGCGCGATGGCACGTGCTCGATAGCCGTCTCGATCCGTGACGCCGACGTCGTCGTGGAGGGTCATGCCTCGCGGGTGACCGACCCGAGCGCTGTCGAGCGCGTGGCCAAAGCCTGGGCGGACGGTGGCTGGCCCGTTGAACCCGATGAGACCGGTGCCGGGCTTACGGCTCCCTTCAACGCACCGTCACAGGGGCCGCCCCCCTGGTACGTCTATCGCATCGAGCCGCACTCGGCGACGGTCGCCCTGGGTTCAGAGCCCGGTGGCCTGAGTCGCTTCAGGTTCTGACGCAGGCCCGCGGGGACGACGCACGCGGCGCCGCTGCCGGTGCAGCGGCCCTCAGGGAATGATCTCGATCTCCTGCCCGAGCCACAGGGCTGAGTGTTCGAGGTCGATGAACCGCGCCTCGTCCTCGAGCAGCGTCCGGCCCGCGGCGGACCCCTCGGGCGACGAGGTGGCCGCAACGAGTGCGTCGAGGTCGTCCCACCACAGCTCGGCCACGCCGTCGAAGGGTTCGAGGGCACTCCGGCTCGCCCGCAGGACGTCATTGAGCGGCGTCTCCAGGCGGTGCGTCTGCACGTAGCGGCGGATGCCGAGGACCGGCTGGAGCGACCGCACCAACGGCCCGTGCTGATCGCGCCAATAGCTGTGGAACTCGACCGGATCGATATCGGTCCGCCGCCGCACGGCAAACGTGAGTTTGATCACCGCGTTTGTCTACACGAGAGCCGAGGGCGCCACCCGGGCCGGGTGCCGTCCTCAATGCTCACTATTTGTCAGCCCGAAGACGAACTGGCCTCCGCGTCGTCGCGGACGCGCTCGAGGGTCCGACGCATGCCGTTGCGGTTGGTCTTGCCGCGGGCCCAACCGAGGCACGTCCAATAGAGCTTGAGCGCCCAGGTGGGGGCGAGCGTGAACGACTCGGTCACGTCGCAGCCGTCTCCGGCCGCCACGATGTCGTAGCGCCAGACGTTGAGCGGCGCGTCGGGCTTGTTCCCGACGCCGAAGGCGAAGGTCTTGCCCGGTTCGCAGTCAGACACCGTGCACGTCGTCCAGTAGACGGGGCCCTTCTCGTTGCGCTTCACGTGCCCGCGGAACTTGGCACCGACAGCGGGCCCCGTCGCGCCGTCGATCCACTCGGCCTCGAACGTCTCGGGGCTGTAGCGGCCGATGCGGGTCACGTCGCTCACCAGCTCCCAGACCCGTTCGGGTGATGCGGCCATGTGGACAGTGACGGAGTCGTGCACGGGCGGGACTCTAGGTCGTCGCCCGGCGGGACGCCCGCCGGCGCCGACCTCAGGAGATGTCGAGTGAACGGAACACCAGGCCCGTGCGCGGCTTCGGGCTGAAGTACGTCGTCTTGGGCGGCATCCGGCGGCGGTCGTTGGCCCAATTCTCGATCTGTTTGACCGTCACCGGGCGCAACAGGAACGCCGCCTGGCCGTCGCCGTTCGTGAGCGCCTCGAGGGCCTCGGCCACGCTGTGACGGTGCATCACTTCGTGTGGTGGCAGTCCGGCGAGGACGGTCGCCACGAGGTTGGAATCGAGGTCGTTACCCTCCTGTTCCACCAGGTCGGCGTGGGGGAGCAGGAGGAAGGCCTGCCCGCCCGTGACCAGGGCCAGTGCATTGGAGTCGGCCAGCGCGGTAAGGGTGCGCTCGTCCGCTTCCCCGGCGCGCACCAGGTCGAACCACTGGCCGAGGGCGCCCAAAAGGTCGAAGTCCGCTGGCAGCCCGCTCACGGTGCGGTGGATGGCACCGACGGTCAGCTGGTCCTCGGAGAGCTCGACGACCAGCGCGAGCACGAAATCGTGCGGACCGGCCACGTTGCCGTTGGCCGCACGGGCCTCCGCTTGGTACGTCTGCGCGGTCGAATAGCGATGGTGGCCGTCGGCCAGCACGACGGGGGCCTTTGCGATCGCGGCGGTGACCGCGTCGATCGTGTCGGGGTCCGTCAAGACCCAGAGCTGGTGGCGCACCCCGTCGTCGTCGTACGTGTCGCCGATCGGTTCATCGTCGGTGGGGTCGAAGGTGGCGGTGACGCCGTCGGCCATGGAGAGGCCCCAGATGGGGGAGAGGTTGGCCCGAGTGGCCCGCAGGAGGTCCAGGCGGTCGCTCTTCGGCTTGGGCAGCGTCTGTTCGTGGGGGAGAATGTCGCTCTCCTCGCCGGGGTCGGCGAGACCGAGCAGCCCGATGACACCGGTGGTGGTGCGGCCGTCCGTGCCGGTCATCCGGTAGGGATACAGGCTCGGCTCCGGGTCGGCGGCGAGGATGCCCTCGTTGAGCCAGCGGTAGAAGAGATCGGTGGCAACGGCGTAGCGGTCCCGCCCGCCGGTGAGGTCGGCCTCGGGCAGCTCGACGAGCACTGCGTTGGCGGGGTGACGCGAGGCCAGATGCACCCGGTCGGTCGACGAGA
>DATMMN010000030.1:0-3142 GCA_035569675.1 Acidimicrobiales bacterium
CCGGTGTCATCGCCTCGCTCAACTTCCCCAGCTTCCCGCGCTTCTGCGGGCAGACGTTCATGGAGGGCGAGGACTCCGAGCTGGGAGAGTACTGCATCAAGGCGTGGAACGACTGGATGCTCGACGAGTGGTGCGCCACGGCACCGGGACGGTTCATCCCTGGCACGCTCGTCCCCTTCTGGGACGTCGACAAGAGCGTCCATGAGGTCCTGCGCTGCGCCGAGAAGGGTTCGAAGGCGATCATCTTCAGTGAGAACCCGGCGAAGCTGAACTACAAGGGTGCGCCGATGCACTCGATCCACGACAAGTACTGGGATCCGTTCTGGTCGGTGCTGCAGGAGACCGGCATTCCGCTGTGCATGCACTACGGCTCGTCGTCGAACATGTCGCGCACGTCCCCCGACGCCCCCTACCTCGTCTCGTTGGCGTCCAACAGCTTCATCCTGCCGATCTCGACGACGCTCGACTGGATCTTCAGCGGTAACCTCGGGCGCTTCCCCGGCCTGAAGATCGCGATGTCGGAGTCGCAGATCGGCTGGGTGGCCCCGACGTTGGAGCGGGCCGAGTACGTGCTGAAGATCCAGGGCGACTGGAACCGTCGGCTGCAGTACTCGGGCACGCTGGCCGACACCAACCGCACCCTCACCGAGCGGGACCAAGAGCTGTTCATGGACGAGCGTTCGCCGACCCAGATCTTCAAGGACCAGATCTTCACCTGCTTCTTTTACGACTTCGTCGGGGTGAAGGCGATGATGGATCTCGGCGCCGTCGACAACATGCTGATCGAGATGGACTACCCGCACACCGACTCGACCTGGCCGAACTCCCTCAAGCTCGCACACGAGCAGGTTATCGGTCTCACCGACGAGGAGAAGTGGAAGGTGCTCGCGGGCAACGCGATGCGTCTGCACACCTTCGAGCCGGCCTACCCCACCGTCGAGGTCTGACCGTGGCGGCCAGTCGCGTCTGCCGGTTGGTCGACGAAGCGCCCGAGCCGTTGTGGGACAGGCTGGCCGACTTCCCCAACTGGCGGACGTGGCTGGACCGGGTGCGGGACAGCCGGATGGCGCCCGGCCCGACGCACAGTCCGGGCGCGACCCGGGTTGTCGGCCATCCCGACAACCCGCGCGTGCACGAAGTCATGCTCGCGGTCGACGCCCGGACCTACACCCTGAGCTACGGCGTCGCGACGGAGCCGGTGTGGTCGGTTCCCGCCCGGAACTACGTGGCGACGGTGCATCTCGTCCCGCTGACCGACCGGCCCGCGACCGTCGTCGACTGGTCCAGCCGCTACGACTGCGAACAGGGTGACGAGCAGAAGATCGGTGAACTCTTCGTCCAGCTATACAACGAGTTCATCGTCAATCTGACCTCGCCCCAGCCGGCCAGTAGGTCCGCCCTGAGGGACCAATGACCACTTGGCAGTACCACGCAGCGAGGAGAGGCAACGGTGTCGAACGCGCTTGACGGGTTCCGGGTGATAGACCTGAGCAACGGTCTGGCCGGCAACTCGTGCACCAAGTTGCTGGCGGACCTGGGGGCCGAGGTCATCAAGCTCGAGAGCCCGGGCCGCGGGGACTTCACCCGCACCCTGGTGCCCTGGGTGTTCGAGACGTTCAACCGCAACAAGCGATCCTTCGCCGTCGACCTCCGCCGCGCGGAGGGCCGCGACCTCGCCCTCCGCCTGATCCGGACGTCGGACGTGTTCATCCAGACGCTGCATCCCGACGCCGCCGAGTCGATGGGGCTGGGCCGCGATGCGGTGACCGCGTGCAATCCGCGCATTATCCATGTGTCGCTCTCGGCGTTCGGTGCCACCGGGCCGAGCAGTCGTCGTAAGGCGGTCGACGTCGTGATCCAGGCCGAGTCCGGCCTGTCGACGATCCAGGGCCAGATCATGACGAACGGCAGCTTCATCGACGCCACCGCGGGGCTGCACCTGCTTAGCGGGATCCTGTCCGCGCTCTTGAAGCGCGAACGCACCGGCGAGGTCGACCACGTGACGGTGAACCTGCTCGATGCGGCGCTGTACATGGAGTCCGTGCCGTTCGCCGAGTTCAGCGTCACGGGCAACGTGATCGACCCGCGGGCCTATGTCCGCCGGTTCCCCACGGTCAGTGTCTTCGAGGCGGCCGACGGCCCGTTCTTCCTCGGCGCGTACTGGGACGACCAGTGGGAGCGGCTGTGCTCGCTGGTCGGGCGTCCGGAGCTCGCCACCGACGCGCGATTCGCCACCAAGGAGGGCCGCTCGGAGAACGTGGCCGAGCTGCGGGCCGAACTCACCACCGCGTTCGGCAGCCGACCGCGGGCGGACTGGGTCCGCGACTTCAACGAGCGCGACATCATGGCCGGGACGGTCAACAGCTTCGCTGACCTCGCCGGCGACGAGCAGGTCCGGGTCAACGACTCATTCGAGCGGGTGCGCATCCGCGACGGCCGCGAGGCCACCTTCGTCCGACCGGCCTTCCGGTTCGGTGAGCAATGGAAGCAGTCGGCGCCGGCCCCCGATATCGGTTCCGATACCGACGCACTGCTGTCCGAACTCGGGGTGACCGGCGACGAGCGGCAGCGGCTGGTCACGGCCGGTGTCGTAGGGATACATGGCGGTGAGGCATGAGCGTGGAGTTCTGGCGGCTATTGCCGGCCGGGTACGGCGCCGGCATCGCCGTCGAGGCGCGGCGGGCGGAGGACGAGGGGTGGACGGGTGTCGGCCTGCCTGACACGCAGAACAAGCTGCCCGATCCCTACGTCGCGATGACGGTGGCCGGCTTGGCGACCAGTCAGCTGCGACTCGCCACATCCGTCACCAACCCCTTCACCCGGAATGCCGCCGTCACGGCCTCCGCCATCAGCACCGTGCACAGGGAGACGGGCGGGCGGGCCCTGCTCGGCATCGGCCGCGGGGATTCCTCGCTCGCCCATCTGGGGTTCGCGCCCGCTCCGGTTGCCGTGCTCGGCGACTACATCCGCCGCGTGCAGGGCTACCTGCGGGGCGAGCCCCAGCCGTTCGCCGGGGCGGACGGAACGCAGCTCCGAGCCGTCGATGCTGGTGACCTCGCGGGCGCCCCGACCGAGAGCAAGCTCGACTGGCTCGATCCGGCGATCCCGAAGGTGCGAGTCGCCGTCGCCGCCACCGGCCCCA
>DATMMN010000031.1:0-41186 GCA_035569675.1 Acidimicrobiales bacterium
ACTGACTCGATTGTCGCCCGGGTGTCGAGTCGTTGACCAACCCAATGAAATGCTCGTACCCGATACCGGTGGCACCGACCTAGAGACAGTCTCCCGGCGTACCGGGCACCCCGTGGCCTTGCGCTCCTGTACACGATCCCGTCGCCTAACCCACGCGCTCGCTTATCAGTTCGATGTTGTTGCCATCGGGGTCAAAGAGATCGACCGACTCGCCGGCGATGTTCGACTTGACGCCTTCGTGTGAGATACCGATCGCGGTCAGGTGCTCGCACCAAGCGTTCAGCGCACCGAGATCGGAAATGGCCAGGGCGACATGGTCCAGCGCTCCGGGTGTACCAGTACTCCCTCCGGCAGACAACACCAAGCGGAACCGCCCACTTACGGATCGGAGGGCAACGTAACGTCCCGGCTCCGCCCGCAACTCGGTCAATCCGAGTGCTCGCTTGTACCAGGCCACGCTGGCGTCGAGGTCCGACACGTTCAACTGGAAGTGCGACACCCGGTCGATCGGCAGCGCATCCATTAAGACAACCGTAGTCCGGGGTTTCGCCAGACTCTCAATCCGTAGACGCCCCGCCGCCCAGTTGAGCTTCGACCGATCCGTTCGCCAGCGCGTCACGTCCCAATCGAGACAGACCGTAGACATTCCCGTCGCCGACGCCACCCCATCCGACGCTGGTGAAGAGGCCCGCATTCGCCATCGCTTGAGCACCTTCGTCTATAAGCTGCAGGAATTCCTCGACGCGTGGCCCTCGAAGTCGCCCGTAGCTTGGCGCCAAACACTTCGCCAGTGCACCGACGGGAAAGGCATCGGCATCAAGATCGAACGGCTCGACGAGCTTTATGAGCTCAACGCCGACTTGCTGTGGGCTGAGTGCCTTGAGTCGTTCGACCTCCTGTTCGAGCTGGTGTTCGGCGTCTTCTCGCTTCTGCTTTCCACGGAACACTGGGCCCTCTCCTTCACGTCATCTTTCTGCAGCCAGAATGCCAGAGCGGTTGCCCGTGCACGATGTTAAGAGCCTCTCCCTAGGCACGTACGATCGGTTGGATGGACTCCCCTTCGTCGTCCTGGAACTCCCTAGGTTCGATTTGGCAACTCGCCGTTGAGGAGGCGTGGACTTCGTGGATCGCCGGCTCCGCCGGAGTCGGTGCCGTTCTCGTCGATAAGACCGGATCAGTTGTTGCAAAGGGTCGCAACCGCACTACCGAACAATCGGATTCTCACTTGTCCGGGACGATCATGGCCCACGCCGAGATGGACGTCTTGTCCCAAGTGCCCTTCGGCACCGAGGTCTCGGGGCCCCTCTACACCACCTTTGAGCCCTGCCTCATGTGTGCGGCGACCATCACGTTCTATCGGGTCCCAGAGGTTCATTACGCCGCCGCTGATCCCTTCTTCGATGGCCTCCACAACTGGATGGGCAGCTATCCCTTCTCGGCGGAGCGCTTACCCGATCGGATCAAACTCGGAGGACCGATCGGCGCCTTTTGTCACACGCTGCACCTGGCCTGGCTGGTTGCCTATCCGGCACCACCCAACGTCGTCGATGCGCATCGGCGTCTCTCTCCTTCGACACTCGCGTGTGCCATGACGATCGCCGAGCGCCATCGCCTCCGGCAGATCGGCCGTGAAGATGCGACCGCCCTCGAAGCGATTCAAGAGCTCTGGCCGGACCTCATGGCGTTGAGCGAGTGAACCTCTACTCGGCGTTCGGGGCGGTTACTGGTTCTCGGATGCCAGGATAGGTCCAAGATCCAATCGAGGAGCCGGCTGGCACCATGGGCAAACTGATCTACTCAGCGATCACATCGGTTGACGGCTACATCGAAGACCAGAGCGGCAATTTTGACTGGGCGGAACCGGACGAAGAGGTGCACGCTTTCGTCAACGACCTCGACCGATCGTTCGGGATCCACCTCTACGGCCGCCGGATGTACGAGACGATGGCCGTCTGGGAGACCGAGGAGCACCTCGAGGACCGACGGCTCGTCAGCGCGGACTTTGGAGACATTTGGCGCGCCGCGGACAAGGTCGTGTTCTCTCGAACTTTGAAGAAGGTCTCCACCGCTCGAACCAGGATCGAGCCAACCTTCGAACCCGACGTGATCCGGCACCTGAAGTCTTCAGCGCAAACTGACTTGAGCATCGGGGGACCCGACCTCGCCGCTTCCGCTTTTCGGGCAGGGTTGATAGACGAATGTCATCTCTTTCTCAATCCAATTGCGGTGGGAGGTGGGAAGCGGGCTCTTCCGAGCCAGGTCCGTACGCGGCTTGCACTGCTCGACGAGAGGCGGTTCGGCAACGGCGTGGTCCACCTCCACTACAGCGTGAGCAACTGAACGCTGTCACAGTCGGCGCATGGGGTCACTCGCATCGTGAACGACCGCCCGGTTTAGACCGTAGCCAGTGAAGCTCAAGCTGGACCTCCACGAGATCTACAACCGGGGCGACGACATCGATCGTGCCCTCCGAGCGATCATCGACGAGGCGATCGAGAAGAAGGCCCGGTTAGTGGAGATAATCCCGGGAAAGGGAAGCGGCCAGCTCAAGAAGCGCGTCCTGCGCTTCCTCGACCAGAAGGACATCAAGGCGCTCTATGACCGCGTCGAGAAGGACTCCCACAATTTCGGCCGAGTGTTCGTCCACTTCCGGCCGAAGTAGCCAGTCACCTCAGTCCAGAGGTAGCCGACACCCGGCTCGTTCTTCCAATGATTCATAGAGCCGCTTACGCGCTCACGCGCTCCGCTCTACCAACGGCACCGGCCGTGCCAGGCTCCAGCTGAACGTGTCCTCGAAGTCGGCCAGCTCCAGTCGGGTGGTCAGGTCCGCCACGGTCGGGCCGACCCGGTCGGCGACCTCTTGGAGCAGCGAAGCGTCGAAGCCGAACAGCTTTACCGCGTTGCCGCCGAGGATCAGGCGCAACTCATCTTCGGGCATCCCCCCGAAGATGTAACGCAGCGTCTCCCGGTGCACCGGCGCCGCGCCCTCCAGGTGCGGGTAGTCAGCCCCCCACATGAGCTTGTCGAGCCCGATCTCGTGACGCATCTCCGCCTCGTAGCGCTTCATTAGCGAACCGCCGAGCCAAACGTGCTTCTCGAAATAGTCGGACGGCCGCATCTTGAGGTACGAGCGGACCGGCGCGCCCCCATGCGTGTCGAAGAACGACTCCATGTCTCTGATCAGCGAGGGCAGCCACTGCACCCCGTTCTCCGTCACGACCACGCGGAGATTCGGATGGCGGTCGAAGACGCCACCGAAGATCAAGAACCAGAGCGGGCGGCGCGTGAAGACGAACACCTCATAGAGTCCCAGCATCCCGCCGTGCGCCTCGTCGTAGAGGAACTTCGAGTCGGTCGCCGATCCCGACGCCCCGGTGTGCAACGTGACCACCATCTCGTTGTCCTCGCACGCGCTCCAAAACGGGTCGTAGTAGTCGTCGGCGTACCCCGGTAGGCGCGAGGTCACCGACATCGCCGGCAGCATCACGCCGCCGAAGATGCCGTGTGCGCGCGCCCAAGTGACCTCCTCGACGGCGCGGTCCATGTCATGGAAGTCGATCGGCATGCACCCCGCCCGGCGGCCCGGCGCGGCCGCGCAGAAATCGGCCAACCAGCGCACGTAGGCGTGCAGGGCCGGCCACACGGGCTCGAGGCCCTTGTCCGTCACCGCTCCGAGATACATGGCCGGCGACAGCCCGCCAGCCAGGATCGGGCCCGGCAGCGTCACCTCCGCGTGGATTCCCTGTTCCTCGAGCACCTTGAGCCTGCGACCATCGCCGTCACCCGCCACGACCCACTCCGCGTCGTAGTGCGCGAGCCAACTCTTCGCCGCCACGGTGTCGACGCCCATGCCCGCCAAGCGCCGCGCCGCCGTCGCGCGCACGGGATCGGGGTCGTCGATGTGTCCGGGGTCGAAGCCGCCGAACATGGAAATGGCGGTCGCCGACATGTCGCCGAAGGCGGCGACGGCGTCGCGCTCGGCCGGGTCGACGTAAGACAGGAACTGGTCCAGGCTGTCTGGCGACGCGTGCGTGTCGGCGGAGACGACCACGTAGTTGCGCCCCCGCATCGATGTCTCCCCCGGACCCGCCGCCTCGGTCGCGCCATCACCCATGGCAGCCGTCTCCCTTCACCAGAAACCCTGGTCAGTGCCCGCACACTACCGCCCGCCCAATGGGCACAGTGGAGCCTGCGGGCAAGGTAGTTTTGGCGCCGGCCGCTCATGCACACCTCCTCCGACCTCGTACTCGTCCTCGCCGTGTTCGGGGCTTGCCTCGTCGAGATGGTCGAGGCACTGACCTTGGTCGTCGCTGCCGGCGTGAGCCGGGGCTGGCGCTCCGCCCTCGAGGGTGCCGCCGCCGCGCTCGCCGTGCTGGCCGTCCTCGTCGTCGCGGTGGGCGTCCCGCTCATCCGCTACATGCCGATCGACGCGCTGCGCGTCGTCGTTGGCGCGCTCCTCTTGGTCCTCGGGCTGAACTGGCTCCGCAAGGCCATCCTGCGTTCGAGCGGCCACAAGGCCCTGCACGACGAGGACGCGATTTACGCCGAGACCGTGGCCGAGCTCAACGAGGACTCCGATGCCGGTTCCAGTCGCCCCTCCAAGGGCCGCGACCCCGTCGGATTCGCCGTCGCCTTCAAGGGGGTGTTCCTCGAGGGCACCGAAGTGGTGCTGATCGTGATCAGCCTCGGTGCGGCCCAACACCGGCTGGGCCTGGCCGCTCTCGCCGCGGTGGTGGCGCTCGTCCTGGTCGGGATCGTCGGCATCGTCGTTACGCGCCAGCTGAGCGAGGTGCCCGAGAACACGATCAAGACGGTGGTTGGCATCATGCTCAGCAGCTTCGGCGTGTTCTGGGTCGGCGAGGGTGCGGGCATCCACTGGCCGGGCTCCGACCTCGCCATCCCCGTTCTGGTCGGCTTCTGGATCGTGGTCTATTTCGCGTACACGGCGTTGCTGCGCACGCAGTTGCCGGCGCCGGCCGAGACCGTCACCGAAGAGGCGACGACGCCATGACCACCAGCCTGGCTCGAGCGGCACGTTGGTTGGGCCGCTTCCTCTGGGACTTCCTCGTCGGCGACACGCCCGAACTCGCGTTGGCGACGGGAGCGCTCGTCGCAATCGCATTCATCCTTGCCGGCAGCGAGTGGCTCGGTGCGGTCCTGCTCCCGCTTTTGGCGGCGGGGTTCCTCCTGGCCAGCACGTGGCGGGGCCGGAAGCGGGCGCCGAGCGGTTCTACCCGCCCCTGACCCTCGACGGGGTCGGTTCCATACCTTAAGGTATGGAACGGAGGGGAGCACGAGATCGGGGGCAGCATGACGAGCACGGCCGGGTTGAGCGTCGGCGAGGCTGGTCGGGTCTTCATCGACCCCACCGCCTACGCCCAGGAGCAGCGGTTCCACGAGGCCACCACCCTCTTGCGCCGGGAGTCGCCCGTGCACTGGGTCGACGAGTCGGGCTATCGGCCGTTCTGGGCGATCACTCGTCACGCCGACGTGATGGACGTCGAACGCGACAACGCACTGTTCTTGAGCGCGCCGCGACCGCTGCTGGCGACCGAGGCCGCAGAAGCCCTGGCCCTCGAGAAGGGAGCGGTGCTTCGCACGCTGATCCACATGGACGAGCCGGACCACAAGGCGTACCGGGCGATCGCGGCGGCCTGGTTCCAACCCAACGCGCTCAAGCGGATGGACGAGCGCATGCGGGAACTCGCGGTCCGCTTCGTCGACCACATGGCGGACCTGGGCACAGAATGTGATTTCGTGCGCGACATTGCCGTGCACTATCCGCTGTACGTCATCCTCTCGTTGCTCGGCCTGCCCGAGAGCGACTTCGACCGCATGCTCATGCTGACCCAGCAGCTCTTCGGCGGCGACGACGACGAGCTGAGGCGATCTACCGACCTCGAGGAGCAATTCACGGTGCTGCTCGACTTCTTCAACTACTTCACCGAGCTCACCGCCTCACGGCGGGCCACGCCCACTGAGGACCTGGCCTCGGTGCTCGCGAACGCGAAGCTCGACGGGGAATATCTCCCGGACATGGACTTGGCTTCGTACTACGTGATCATCGCGACGGCGGGTCACGACACCACCAGCTCGACGATGGCGGGCGGCCTGCACGCGCTGCTCCGCCATCCCGACGAGCTGGCCCGCCTGCAGGAAGACCTCGACCTGTTGCCCACGGCGGTCGAGGAGATGATCCGCTGGGTCACGCCCGTCAAGGAGTTCATGCGCACGGCCGCCCAGGACGCCGTTGTCGGCGGGACGGAGATCGCCGCCGGACAGTCGCTCTACCTGGCCTACCTCTCGGCCAACCGCGACGAGGCCGTGTTCGAAGATCCCTTCCGTTTCGACGTCGGCCGCCAGCCGAACAAGCACGTGGCGTTCGGTTTCGGACCGCACTTCTGCCTCGGGGCACAGTTGGCCCGGATGGAGACCCGGGCGATCTTCGCCGAGCTGTTGCCGAGGTTGGAGTCGATCGAGCTGGCGGGCACACCGACCTCCTCGGCGACCGTGTTCGTCGGCGGCCTCAAGACGCTGCCAATCCGTTACCGCGTGCGCGCGTAGTGCCGCCCGAGGGGCTGAGCCGGATCGCGTACTACGAGGCCGGCCTCGAGCTACTGGCAGAAGGCGGACACGGCGGCCTGACGATTGCCGCGCTGTGCGAGCGGCTCAGCGTGACCAAGGGCTCCTTCTACCACCACTTCGGCGACATGGCCGAGTACGTCAGCCTGCTCTTGGACCACTGGGAGGCCGAACACGCCACACGCCTCATCGCATTGTCCGAATCGGTGACCGACCCCGAAGAGCGTTTCGACTTGCTCGAGGGCATCGCGGTGGGCCTCCCCCACGGTGCTGAGGCGGCAATCCGCGCGTGGAGCTGGAACAGCGAGGTGGTCGCCACGGCGCAAGACCGTGTCGACCGGGCTCGCCTGGTCCACCTCACGCGAGCCGGCGTCGATGCCGGACTCGATCCCTCACGGGCTAAACGGATGGCCAAAATCTCACTCAGCGTTCTGGTCGGAATGCAGCTCCTAGAGCGGCCGGCCCGCAAGAAGTCGATGGAGGACGTCTTCAGCGAGCTGCGGCACTGGGTGGCCGCCGAGGACCCGGCCGCGCGCTTGTGAGGGGGGGCGGGCGTAGCGTCCCTCCGTGCGTCCGTTTCGTTTCGGCTTTCAATCAACCACGGACGATGTCGCTGCGGTCGCACGCACCGCTCGGGAAGCAGAGGCGGCGGGTTTTGACGTCTTCCAAGTCGGCGATCACGTCGGCACCCAGCTGAGTCCCTTCGTCGCCCTGGCCGCGGCCGCCGCTGCCACGTCGACCATCCGGATCGGCACGCTTGTGCTCAACAATGACCTGCGCCATCCTGTCGCCGTCGCCCAAGAGGCAGCGACGCTCGACCGCCTCACCGACGGCCGTGTCGAGCTCGGGCTCGGAGCCGGGCATTCCTTCACCGAGTACGCCGCGATAGGGCTGGCCTTCGATCCGCCCGCGGTCCGCAAGGTGCGCCTGGCCGAGGCGATCGAGATCCTCCGGCCCTTGCTCGATGGACACACGGTCGACTACGCGGGCAGCCACTACCGGGTCGCCGGTGCCCAGACCCTGCGCCCGGTCCAGACGCGCTTGCCCCTCCTCGTGGGCGTCAACGGCCGCGCCGCGCTGACGCATGCCGCCGGTCACGCGGACACCGTTGCGCTCACCATGCTCGGCCGCACACTCGAGGACGGCCAGCACCACGAAATGCGGTGGGAGGCCGAGCGCCTCGACGCGACGATCGGCCTTATCAGAGCGGCGGCGGGCGATCGCTGGGCGCGGCTGCAGCTGCACGCCCTCGTGCAGGCGTTGGTCGTCACCGATGCGAGGGCGAGCGTCGCAGAAGACCTGAGCCAACAACTGTCGACGCCCTCGTCCGACGTGATGGCAACGCCGTTCCTCTGTCTCGGGACCCACGAGGAGATGGCGCACCACCTGCTGGCTTGTCGTGCCCGTTGGGGTATCAGTTACTTCACCGTGCGTGACATCGAAGCGTTCGCACCCGTCATGGCGCTGGTCAGAAGCCTGGACGGCACCGCTTGACCGAACTCTTAGGATCACGCCGTGAGACCGAGGCGGGTGCGGCGCGTCGACGTCCCCCAACAGATCGCGGCCAGCTTCGCGCGCAGCACGGCCAACTACGCGGCTGCCTTCGCAATGACGTCCGATGCCGCAGAGACGAGGACCCCGCTGCAATGGGCCAGAGCCGCGTTCGAGCGTGCTCCCGCCGCCGTGCGCTGGTGCCTCGTCTTCGGATGGATGTTCGTTCTCAGGTTGAAACTCGGGCCGCGGCCGTCTGACGATCACGTGCTCGGCTGGGAGGTAGCCGAGGGGGACCTGGTGGCGGGCAGCACGGCGCTGCTCGCGGCGTCAAGGTTCCTACGCGCCTGCAACATCGTGACGGTCCAGAAGACGACGGTCACCTGGGTGACGCTGGTCCACTACTCCCACCCTGCGGCTCGTCCGTTGTGGGCGATCGCCCGGCCGATCCACCACCTCACGATGCGCTACCTCCTGGCGCGAGCGTCCCGGGAGGCGGAAGTGGCGGCGTCGCAGTCCGAGAAGGCCGCCTGAATGGCGCCACCGGGAGGCCTCGGGGCAGGCTGAGGGCAACGGTCTCGGGCGCCCTTGGATCGGGCATCATGTGGGCTCGCCGACGGGGAGGAGTTCACACGATGGGACAAGAGGTGCGCGGGGTGGTTGCCACAGCAAAGGGCGCTCCCGTCACAGTCGAGACCATCGTCGTGCCCGACCCCGGACCGGGCGAGGCGGTCGTCGCCATCAAGGCCTGCGGTGTCTGCCACACCGACCTGCACTACCGGGAGGGCGGTATCAACGACGAGTTCCCGTTCCTCCTGGGCCATGAGGCCGCGGGTGTGGTCGAGGCGGTGGGCCCCGACGTGCGTGACCTCGCTCCGGGCGACTTCGTCGTTCTCAATTGGCGCGCGGTCTGCGGTGAGTGCCGGGCGTGTCGGCGAGGGCGGCCCTGGTACTGCTTCGCCACCCACAATGCGACGCAGAAGATGACGCTGGCCGACGGGACCCCGCTCTCCCCCGCCTTGGGCATCGGCGCCTTCGCCGACAAGACGCTCGTCGCGGCCGGCCAGTGCACCAAGGTCAACCCGTCGGCGCGGCCCGAGGCCGTGGGCCTCCTCGGGTGTGGGGTGATGGCGGGTCTCGGCGCGGCGATGTTCACCGGCAACGTCGGGCTCGGCGACAGCGTTGCCGTCTTCGGCTGCGGCGGTGTCGGGTGTGCCGCCGTCGCCGGGGCAAAGCTCGCCGGGGCGGCCGTCATCATCGGCGTCGACCTCGACCCCCGGAAGCTCGAGCTCGCGAGGGAGTTCGGCGCGACGCACACGGTCGACGCGAGCGTGACGGATCCCGTCGAAGCCATCAAGACGCTGACGGGCGGCAACGGAGCCGACGTGTGCATCGAGGCCGTCGGCCACCCGAAGGTGATGGAGCAGGCGTTCATGGCCCGCGACCTGGCGGGGATGCTCGTGCAGGTGGGCGTGCCGACGCCGGACATGCGCATCGACCTTCCCATGATCGAGTTCTTCGGCCGGGGCGGCGCACTGAAACCGAGCTGGTACGGCGACTGCTTGCCGTCGCGCGACTTCCCGATGCTGGTCGACCTGTATCTCGACGGTCGTTTGGACCTCGATCGCTTTGTCAGCGAGACGATCGGCATCGGCGACGTCGAAGCTGCGTTCGCCCGTATGGAGCGCGGCGAGGTGCTGCGCTCCGTCGTCGTCGTGTGAGCCTGCCGCTCGCGCCCTTCGGGCCGCGCCGCAGCACCCGGGGCATGGTCGCGGCGGCGGACGAGCTGGCGGCGGTGGCCGGGATCGGTGTGCTGGCGGACGGCGGCTCGGCGGCCGACGCCGCGGTGGCGACCGGCGCCGCCATGGCCGTCGTCGGGCCACATCTCTGCGGACTCGGCGGCGACGTCCTGGCCATGGTCGCCGCACCGGGGCGAGAGCCCGAGGCGCTGCTCGGCATAGGCCGGGCCGGCGCAGGGTCCGACGCGGCGCGCCTGCGGTCCGAAGGACTGACGACGATGCCACTGCGGGGCGACATCCGCAGCGTCCAGGTGCCCGGTGCGGTGGACGGCTGGCTGGCCCTGCACGAGCGCTACGGACGGCTGCCGCTCGAACGGGTTCTGGCACCCGCGATCGAACTGGCCGAAGACGGCTTTCCCGCTTCGATCATGTTGGCGTTCGCCACGCATCTCGTACACCACGTGCCCGGTGCGGGCGAGCTGTGCCCCGACGGCCCGATCGATGTGGGCAACACGGTGCGCCTGCCCGGCATCGCCCGCACCCTGCGCTCGATCGCCCGCGAGGGCCGCACCGGCTTCTACGGCGGCGAGTTCGGACAGGGCCTCCTCGAACTGGGGGCGGGTCACTTCTCACAGGAGGACCTCGCCGGCGGCGCAGCGCGCTGGTGCGCGCCGCTGCGGCTGACTGCGTGGGGACACCAACTGTGGACGGTGCCGCCGCCTTCCCAGGGCTACCTGACCCTGGCCGGCGCAGCCGTCGCCGAGCGGGTGGGTCTCGGTGCGGATGCCGCCCAACCCGAGTGGGCCCACCTTCTCGTCGAGGCGTGGCGTGCCGTCGGACACGATCGGCCCGACGTGCTCTTCGACGGGGCGGACGGCGACGCCCTGCTGGACGAGGAACGCATTGCCCGGGCGGCGGCGCGGGTGTCGTCTGAGCGCACGGCGCCGTCGGACGTCGTCAGCGGCGGCGCCGCCGACGGTTCGCCCGGTGTCGCCCGGATCGGTGACGGCGATACGACGCACCTGTGCGCGTGTGACGCCGACGGGCTCGGCGTGTCGCTGACGCAGTCCAACGCGCTCGACTTCGGCTCGCATCTCGTAGAACCGACGACCGGAGTCTTCCTGCACAACCGTGGCGTCGGGTTCTCGCTCGTCGAGGGGCACCCGGCCGAGGTCCGGGCGGGCATGCGGCCGCCGCACACCCTGTCCCCGATGCTCGTCACCGCTCCGGACGGCCCGCTCACCCATCTGGTGGGCGCCATGGGAGGCGACGCCCAGCCGCAGATCCTCAGCCAGCTGCTGGCGCGGCTCCTGCGGAGCGGCGAGGATCCGGCCCGCGCGATCAGTGCGCCGCGGCTGGCGCTCGACGCGCGGTCGGCCGGCCCGTTCCGGCTGTGGTGGGGCGACGACCTGGCGGTGCTGGTGGAGGCGGACGCTCCGCCGGCGTGGTTCGAAGGGCTCGCGGCGCGTGGACACCGGACCCAAGCCATCAGCGCGTTCGACCCCGTGGCCGTCGGCTGTGCCCAGATCATCGCCGTCGAGCGGCGAGACGGCGGAGAACGGTGCCTGGTGGCAGCGTCGGACCCGCGCAGTCCCGACGGTGCGGCGGTGGGACGGTGACCGGTGTGGAGAGCGGTCGACGCGCGGGAGCGCCCTTGCGCGTCGCGTCGCTGGCCAAGCAGATCCCCCACCCCGAGGCGATGCACATGGAGGACGGTCGACTCGTTCGCGCCGGCGTGGAGCTCGAAATGAACGCCTACTGTCGCCGCGCCGTGGCCGAGGGGGTCACGCTGGCCACCGAGACCGGCGGCTCGTGCACTGTCATGACGCTCGGGCCCCCGAGCGCCGAGGACGTGCTGCGCGAGGCGATCGCGTGGGGGGCCGACTCGGGTCTGCATCTCTGTGACCCCGCGTTCGCCGGCTCCGACACCTTGGCTACGGCGCGGGCGTTGGCCGCCGCCGTGCGGATGAGCGGCCCGTACGACCTGGTGCTGCTCGGCCTCAATTCGCTCGACGGCGACACCGGCCAGGTCGGTCCCGAGGTCGCCGAGCTGCTGGACCTCCCCTTCGCCAGCGGCGTGCGCCGGCTCGAGGATCTCGGCGACCGCCTCCGCCTCCAGCTCGAGAACGACGACGGCACGCAGGACGTCGAGGTCATGCTGCCCGCTGTTCTCTCGGTGGCGGAGCGTCTGTGCGACCCGTGCAAGGTCGACCCGGAGGGACGGGCGGCCGTGCCCGCCTCACGAATTTCGCGCCTCGGCGCCGCCGAGCTCGGCCCGGGCCCGTGGGGGGTCGAGGGCAGCCCGACGGTCGTGGGCGAGATCCACCCGATGGAGCACGACCGGGCCTGCGTCGTGCTGGAAGGGCCTCTCGCCGAACAGGTCGAGGAGGCGATCCGACTCCTGGAGGCACGAGGAGCACTCGCCACGGGGACGGCTGCGCATGCTCCCCGAGCGGCGGCCGGGCCCCTCCGGCCGGGGCGTGACCGCTCGCGTCGCATCGCGGTACTCGACGAACCGGGACGCGACGAAGTCTCCGTCGAGCTCGTGGCGGCGGCGGCGCGGCTCGGCGACGAGGTGGGAGCGGTGGTGCAGCTCCTGCGACCGATCCCCGGGGAACCCGCGGGCGATGGTGTCATGCTCCCGGCACCTGCTGGGACCGACGCGGTGATCGCGCTGAGCGGATCGCGCGTGCCGGAGGACGTGGCCGACGCGGTCACGGCCTATGTCAGGGAAGAGTCACCGTGGGCGCTTCTCGCCCCGAGCACGGCGTTCGGACGCGAGGTCGCCGCCCGCGTCGCTGCGGCCACCGGGTCGGGGCTGGTCGGCGACGCGGTCAGTCTGGAGGCGCGCGACGACGCACTCGTCGCCGGCAAGCCGGCCTTCGCCGGTGCCCTCGTCGCCGACATCACCTGCCGCACGCCGACGCAGATGGTGACGGTACGGCCGGGCGTCCTGCCCGCAGTCGGGGACGCGCGTCCCGGCGCGGAACCGGCTACGCCGCCCGTGCGACGGGACATCGGGACGCGCGGGCGCGTGCGGATACTCGGCGGGCGGCGGAACGACGACGTGGAGACGCTGGCCCGGGCGCAGATCGTGATCGGCGTGGGTACCGGTGTGGCGCCCGAAGAGTACGAGGCGCTCAGCCCGCTCGCAGCGCTCCTGGGCGCCGAGCTGGCGGCGACCCGCAAGGTCACCGACAAGGGCTGGGCTCCCCGGGCCCGCCAGGTCGGCATCACGGGTCGCTCCATCGCGCCGCGGCTCTATGTCGCCCTCGCGCTGAGTGGGAAGTTCAACCACATGGTCGGCGTGCGCGCGGCGGGAACGATCCTCGCGGTGAACGCCGACCGCAGCGCCCCCGTCTTCGAGCACTGCGACGTCGGGATCGTGGGCGACTGGCACGAGGTGGTGCCGTTGTTGCAGCGGGCCCTCGCCGGTCGCCAACCCCGGGAGGGGGCGCCGGTCAGCTGATCGGGCCTACCCCGGCGGCGGCGCGCACGGTCGCCACAACCTCGTCGTTGGAGGCACCGGGACCGAGCACCGCTGCCACACCATGGTCAAGCAGGGTGGCGACGTCGTCGGGTGGCACGATGCCGCCGATGACCACGGGCGTGTCGAGGCCGGCGGCCCGCAGCGCGTCCACCACGGCCGGGGCCAGGGTGAGGTGGGCGCCGTTGTGCATGGAGACGCCGACCACGTCGACGTCTTCTTGTGCGGTCATCGCAGCGATGGTCTCGGGCGACTGGCGCAGTCCTGCGTAGACCACCTCACAGCCGGCGTCACGAAGGATGCGGGCGACGACCCGCAGGCCGCGGTCGTGACCGTCCAGGCCCACCTTGGCCATGAGCACTCGCAGCGGCCGATCGGCGCTCGTGGACGCCACGTTCAGGCGACCTGGCGCTCCACGTAGGTGCCGAACACCGTCTCGAGGGCGTGCATGGCCTCGCCCACGGTCACCATGTGGCCGGCCGCCTCGATGAGCGCGGGCATCAGGTTCACGGCCGGGTCGGAGGCGTCGGCGGCGATCCGGGTCAGGGACCGCCGTACCGCGTCGTCGTCGCGTGTCTGCTTGATCGCGGCGAGACGCGCCAATTGATCCGTCTCGACAGCGGGATCGATGGTGAGCCTGGGCGTCGTGACGCCCTCCTCCTCGACGTACGCGTTCACGCCGACGAGCTTCCACTCGTTCCGGGCGATCTTGGACTGGAACGCGTAGGCGGCATCCGCGATCTCCGAGACGAACCATCCGTCGTCGACACACGCGATCACCCCGTCAAGGATCGAGCCCGAGCCCTCGTCGAGCAGGTGCGTGAACACCTCCTCGGCCTGGCGCTCGAGCTCGTCGGTCAACTCCTCGACGAACCAGGATCCTCCGAGCGGGTCGGCCACGTGCACGACGCCCGACTCTTCGGCAATGACCTGTTGGGTTCGCAGGGCCAAGCGGGCGGCGTGCTCCGTGGGCAGCGCCAGGGCCTCGTCGAAGGAATCGGTGTGCAGGCTCTGCGTGCCGCCGAGGACGCCCGCCAGAGCCTCGATGGCAACGCGAACGAGGTTGACCTGGGGCTGCTGGGCGGTCAGCGAGACGCCGGCGGTCTGGGTATGGAAGCGCAGCTGGAGCGAGCGCTCCTTGGTGGCGTTGTAGCGATCGCGCATCCAACGGGCCCAGATGCGCCTGGCCGCGCGGTACTTGGCGATCTCCTCGAAGAAGTCGATGTGCGCGTTGAAGAAGAAGCTCAGGCGGGGCGCGAACTCGTCGACGTCCGAGCCGGCCGCGACGGCGGCCTCGACGTAGGCGAACCCGTTGGCCAGTGTGAAGGCCAGCTCCTGGGCGGCCGTCGATCCGGCCTCGCGGATGTGGTAGCCCGACACGGAGACAGGGTGCCAGCGCGGCAGCTCGGCCGCGGCGAAGCGGACGACATCGGTGACGAGGCGCACAGACGGCCGCGGCGGGAAGACGTACTCCTTCTGCGCCTGGTACTCCTTCAAGATGTCGTTCTGGATCGTCCCGCTCAGCGCGGAGCGCGCGACCCCCGTCTTGTCGGCCACCTTGACGTACATGGCCAGGATGGGTGCGGCCGGCGAGTTGATCGTCATCGACGTGGAGACGGCGCCGAGGTCGATGTCCGCAAAGAGGGTCTCCATGTCGTCGAGCGTGTCGACGGCGACGCCGGCCCGCCCCACCTCGCCCTTGGCCAGCGGGTCGTCCGAGTCGCGACCGAGCAGGGTCGGCATGTCGAACGCGGTCGAGAGCCCGTCGCCCCCGGCGCGCAGCAGCTCCTTGAAGCGGCCGTTGGTGTCGGCGGCGGACCCGAACCCGGCGAACTGGCGCATGGTCCAGAGGCGGGAGCGGTACATGGATGCGTACGGGCCCCGGGTGTAGGGGAACTGGCCGGGCAGCTCGGCGTCCGCCGGGCCGTACACCGGGTCCAGCGGCACGCCTGACATGGTCTCGAAGCGAGCCTCTCGCATGGGAGAACGGTCAAATTCCGCCTGCCAGCTGTATCGATCGGCCACCGGCCAATCCTAATGGGAGGCCTGCGACCCCTCTAGCCGGCCAGTGCCCCCCGGACCACGCGCAGGTCGGGCGCCGGGTTGGCGTTCGCAACCAGCAGCTTGTCGAAGGAGGCCGCGGTGACCGGCCGGGCGAAGTAGAAACCCTGCGCCACGTCGCAGCCCAGGTTCTTCAGCTCCTCCAGCTGTGCCACCGTCTCGACACCCTCGACCACGGTCGTCGACCCGATGGCCTGCGACAGCGCGACGACAGCTGAGACGATGGCCGACTTGATCTGGTCGCGGTCGATGTCACGCACGAAGCTCTGGTCGATCTTGACGACGTCGATCGGGAACCGAGCGAGGTAGCCGAGTGAGGAGTGCCCGGTCCCGAAGTCGTCGATGGCCACGCGCACCCCGAGGTTCTGCAGCCGTTTCAGGATCGTCGACGTCAGCTCCACGTCGTCCATGGCCAGGCTCTCCGTGATCTCGAGACACATCTGGGCCGGGTCGACGGACGTGGCCTGGATCACGCTCGCGATCTCGTCGGCGAGACCGTCCTGTTGGAACTGACGAGCCGAGAGGTTCACGCCTACCTGCAGGCTTAGCCCGTGGGTCTCGTTCCATATCGTGGCTTGCAGGCACGCCTGCTCGAACACGGCGCGGCCGATCGGCAGGATCGTGCCGTTGTCTTCGGCCAGCTTTATGAAATGCGCCGGGAGCAGGAGGCCGTGCTCGGGGTGATTCCACCGCACGAGCGCCTCCGCTCCGACGATCCGCCGGTCCGCCAGCGAGACAAGTGGCTGGTAGAGCACTTCGATCTCGTCCCGCTCGAGCACGTGGTGCAGGGCGGTGTCGAGATCGAGTTGACCGACGGAACGACCACCCATGATGTCCGCATCGAAGATCGCGTACTGGCCGCCTCGTCCACGCTCCTTGGCCCGGTACATGGCGACGTCGGCGTCGTGCAGCAGGTCGTCGCGGGACTTGCCGTAATCGCTGAGGGCGACGCCGATGCTCAAGGAGGCCACGAGCTCGTGACCACCACTGAGCGTGACGGGATCGCGCAACGCATCGAGCAACCCGTCGACGACCATGACCGCGTCGTCGCGCGTGTAGATGCCTTCGAGCAGGATGACGAACTCGTCACCCCCGAAGCGCGACAGAGTGTCGCCCGGGCGCACGGCGCGGCGAAGGCGTTCGCCGATGACCCGCAACAGCTCGTCACCGACCTGGTGGCCGAGGTTGTCGTTGACGAGCTTGAAGCGGTCGACGTCACAGAAGAGCACGGCCACCTGGCTGCCCGCACGGTCCGCCTGCAGCAAAGCGTGATCGAGGTGATCGAGCAATAGGCGTCGGTTGGCCAGCCCCGTGAGCGCGTCCTGGAACGCGTGACGGGCCAGTTGTTCCTCGAACGCCTTGCGTTCCGACGTGTCGCGGAAGACGATCACTGCGCCAGGCGAAGAGCCACCCACGACGGGCGAGGCCGTGACGGTGACAGGGAAATGCGAGCCGTCGGGGCGGTCGAACCTTGTCTCGTGGATGGTGACGTTGCGCCGCAACGACATGGCACGCATGGCCGGGTCGAGCAAGAAGCGCGGCGTCTCCCCCGCCGACAACAAGGGCCCCTCGCCGCCGGAGCTCGGGCCGAGGGTGTACCAGCCGAGCATGCTGGCGCCAGCGGGGTTCATGAAGGTGACCTCCCCGCTTTCGCTGATGGCACACACTCCCTCGCCGAGGCTGCTCGTGATGGTCGACAGATGCTCCCGCTGGCGCTGCACCTCACCGTAAAGATGGGCGTTCGACAGTGCCACGGAACCGACCGAAGCCAGCGCGTCGAGAAGAGCGCGATCACCGGGGTCGAAGGGCTCGGTGCGGCTGCGACCGGACACGCCGAGCCACAGGGTCCTTTCGTCGAATGACATCGGCGCCCACATCCCGTCGCCTTCGGGCTGCCTCGCCGTCAGCGTCACCTCGGGCGAACGGAGCAGCGTGCCGGCGGCGGCCAGCACAGCGTCCTTCGTCTCCTCGGTGCCCATCGACCGGTTGACGTCGAGCGTCGCCTCGAAGAGGCCGCGCAGCCGGGCCCGGTCATGGAGCGCGTAGAACTGGCCGGCCCCGAGAAAACGGACGATCAGCAGTGGCAAAACGGCGACCGGGAGGTAGGCCGGGTCGCGGTCGAGTAGAAGCGCCGTCGGCACGGCGATGGCGATGCCGCCCGCAACGACCAGCAGCTTGCTCCTCAGGCCCTCGAACACGACGCGGCGCCACGGCGCGCCGAGCGTCGTCATGATCGAGACCATGGCGGCGTTGTTCACCAAGAAGTAGCAGGCGGCGCCCGCCAGGGCAGCCACGACGGAGGCATAGCCCACATGGCCCTCCGGCGTCCCGTGCAGCAAGGCGAAGACGAGGGCGGCCACTCCGACCGAGGTGATCACCTGCCCGGAGTTGAAGATCGACTTCGAGAGGGGACGTCGCTTGATGGCCTGAGCGACGAAGGTGACGAAGGCGAAGACGAGCACCGTCATGGCCGACGGCACGAGCAGGATCAAGAGGACGAAGAGTCCTTCGTCGAAGTCGACCCCGTCGGATTCGCCGTCGAAGTAGAGCGTCAGGGGCCAGATCCACGTCGCGGCCAGGAGCGCGCCGAACACCCCGGCAAACGCGACGTCGGTGCTGTCCGGCCACCCCGCGTTCGACATGGAAACCAACGCCAGCGCCAGAGTCACCAAGCCGGCGGCTGCCCAGAGCGCGACCACAACTCGCGAAGACCTCGGAAGATTCACCTGATTCTCTGCTCCGCCCTGACTTTCTTTATCCGTCCCCGTCAGTTCCAGGTGGATCCGTTCCAGGTCGACCCGTTCCAGGTGGAGCCGTTCCAGGTGGATCCGTTCCAGGTGGATCCGTTCCAGGTCGAGCCGTTCCAGGTGGAGCCGGTCCAGTTGGCGGGGTTCCACGAGGACAGGGCACCCGCGGCTTCGAGGCCGACGGTTGCACCGATCTGCGAGAGGACGGTCGGCACGGGCTGGTTCAGCGTCATCGGCGCCGAGCCCACTGCGGCCGCAGCGTTCATGATGCCGTGGCCATCGACGAACGGGTTCCCGACGGGACCTGGCGCCGTGGTCCCGAGCAGCGTCCCCTTGACGGTGTTCGGCGCGTACGACGGGTCGGCGGAGATCAGGAGGGCCGCCGCGCCGCTCGTGACAGCAGCGCTGAACGAAGTGCCGGACCCGACGAAGTTTGTGCTGCCCACCCGGGCAGACGGGTTCTGTGCGTCGATGGTCGAACCGGGGTCGCGCAGGCTCACCACGGAGCGACCGGACGTGACCAGATCCGGCTTGAACCAACCGTCGGGGTTGGTCGGCCCGACGCTGCTAAACGTGGTCATCGTGTCGTTCGCCGGGTTGGCCTGCGCCCCGTCGTCGACGGCGCCGACCGTGATCACGAGCGGGTCGTCTCCGGGCGAGGTGACCGAGCCGTTACCCGGACCCGAGTTGCCAGCCGAGGTGACGACGGTGATTCCTGACTCCCACGCCTTCTCCACGGCCTGGTCGAGCGGGTCGACCACGGTCGATTCGATCGGCAGATACCCCAGCGACATGTTCAAAACACGAATGTTGTCCGCGCCCTGGTGGGCGATCGTCCAACCGACGCCGGCGATGACGGTGGCCAAATCGGTCTGGCCGCTTGCGCCAGCAACCTTGACCGACACCAGGCCGGCGCCGGGGGCCTCACCGATGTAGGCGCCGTTCGAAGAGGCTCCGTTGCCTCCGATCAGCCCAGCCACGAAGGTGCCATGGCCGTAGTTGTCCTGCCAGGGATTGTTGCCGCCCGACAGGTCGACGCCATCGACCATCCGGCCGGAGAAGTCCGGGAGCGCTTGGATGCCGGTGTCCAGAACGGCGACGTTGACCCCGGCGCCGGTGACCCCCTGCGCCCACAGTTGGGTGGCGCCTGTCTGCTGCGAGAAGGCGTCAGAGGGGGCGTGGCCCGACGAGCCGACGGACCCCTGCACGTTCACGGTGAGGTCGGGCGTGACCACGATGCCGGGGACGGCGTCGAGGAGTGTGACCTCCAAGGAGTTCAGCTGTGTTGTGACGGCGTTGACGAACGAGAGGGTGTTCCCGGGCGTCGCACCCACGCCGCTGAGCGCGTTGAGCACCGTCCCGAGCGTGCCGGACGGTGCCGAGACGATGTACTCGGCCGAGCTCCCGCCAAAGAGCCCAGCCTGCGCAGGCGCCGGCAGCGCTACGACCGAAGTGCTCAGCGCGGCTACGCCAGCGAGAACGAATCCGCCCAGCCGAAAACAACGACGACCCATCGCGTGACGGGCACGACGCAATATCGCCATGCTTCCCCCTCCCCCCAACTTCCTCCGCCTCGGAAGGTAACACTGGGGTTAAGGGAGTTCAACGCCTTTTGGCAGTCTTTATAGGCAATTTGGCCCTAATTTGCGCCAGTTGTTCTTCTTGTGTCCGCGCTGACCAGCGATTGTGGACGATCGGTCGCAATCAGGTTGCGGCGGCGAGCGTGGGTCGAACCGCTCAAGCCTGGCGCTCGTGCCGCCCCTGCACCTGCTCGGCCTTATAACTCCGGTACCGGTGCCAAAAGACGACGACGACGGCAACCACCGCCAGCGCGACCAGGACGTAACCGGCGTAGCTGAAAGCGTGGACAAGGTTGTCGTAGGTTTTGCCCAGGCTGTAACCGATCGACGCGAGCGCGCTGCACCAGATGGCGCAAGCGATGACCGTGTACAGCAGGAATTTGCCGATTGCCATTTCGCCCAGTCCTGCGGCGAACGACACGAAGGACCGCAAGAGCGGGATGAACCGGCCGAAGAACACGACCGGCTCGCCGCGCCGGGCGAACCACGCCTCGGCGCGGTCCAGGTCCTTATGGGTCAAGAGCACGTACTTGCCTACTCGGTCGACGAGTGGCCGGCCGCCGTAGCGACCGATGGCGTAGCCGGCTGCCGATCCGAGCACTTCGCCCAGCGTGGCGAGGAGGATGACGATCGCCAGGTTCAGATGATCGCCTTGGCCCACCTGGCCGCTCGCCAGCGCGCCACCGCCGATGATCGCCAGCTCGGCGCCTACTGGCAGCCCCATGGAGGAGATGAAGCTCAGCACGAAGACTGCGGCGTACCCCCATGTGTAGAGAAAGTGAGTCACGGCCTACCTTTTTCCGCCATTGGTTAGGCGGTCATCTTTGGCGCCAGGGCAGCAGGGCGCAAGCCGAATTGATACGTCTCAAGGCTGAATTCCATTCGCCTCAAGGGGGAAATCTGCTGGATCGAGGGCTTCCTAGCGGCGCGAGGACCCGCCGGAAGTGACAACGGGCCTCGTCGTGGTCGTCGTCGGCGGAACCGTCGTGGTGGTGGTCGTCTGTGCCGAAGTACCAGGCGTCGTGGTTGGAGACGCAGAGGTAGTGGGCGTCGTAGGCAACACAGTTGATCCTGGCGTGCTGGGCTGCGGTGGCGGAGCAGGCGCTGCTGCGCCGGGATGCTCCGATGCGACCAACACGCCGATCCAGGAAGTGGCACCGCTGGCCCCCAGCACGATCGCGCCGGTGAGGAACCGGATGCGAGCCTGCGCCCGCTTGCGGGCTCGCGCTGCGTGTGGACGACGAACGCGGCTTGCGGACTCGGGATGACGGAATCCCTGGACGCGGGAGGACGAGGGGCACATCGGCTCCACTCGACGTTACGAAGAGAACCTGACGAGAGAATGACGGGTCCCGATATTGATCATCGACCAACACCTCATAACCTGAGTGCATGTCGTTCAGAAGTTGGAACGTGCCGTGAGAGTCCTTGTCGCCGAAGACGACACCGGGCTGCGATCGGTGCTCGAAAGGGGGTTGCGCGAGAACGGGTATGTCGTGGACTCGGTCGCGGACGGCTCAGCAGCACTGCGCCATTTGCGTGCCTACGAGTACGACGTGGCGGTCCTCGATTGGCGCATGCCCGAACACACCGGCGTCGAGGTCATCGAGGAGTTACGGCGCGGAGGCGATCGCACGCCGATACTGATGCTGACCGCGCGGGACACCGCGTCTGACCGCGTCACGGGATTGGACAGTGGCGCAGACGACTACCTCGTAAAGCCGTTCGAAATCTCCGAACTCTTCGCGCGGATCCGTGCGCTGCAGCGACGGCCACCGCTAACGATGCAACCCGTTCTGCAGTGTGCTGATCTGAGTTTCGATCCGGCGACCCGGGTGGTCTCGGTGTCAGGTCGTCCCATCGCAACGACAGCGATCGAGACTGCATTGGTCGAATTGTTACTTCGGCGATCTCCCGCGGTCGTGACGCGCCGCATGATCGCGCTGCAGGTGTGGGACGACGAGGCGGACGCCGTTGGTTCGAACACTATCGATGTCCATATCGGGCGGGTGCGCAGCAAACTGTCCGGAAGCGGCGCGCAGATCGAGACCGTGCGTGGCTTGGGATATCGGATGAGCGAAGGATGAACATGGCGCGAGCGCATCGGCGTCATGTGGTGCGCGTTGCGGCCATCACGACCCTGCTCGTGATGGCCTGCTACACGGTTGCCGCGGTCGTGGTCAACGCGATCGTGACGCACCACTTGATCGCTGACGTCGACGCTCGCCTCTCGGACCGGATCGAGGACGTTCGGCCACATCCAACGCCTGAGAAAGGCTCAATCGAGACACCCGACCTCGACGATGCACCATCGTTTCTTTGGTCCATAAGCTCGACTGGAGCCGTCACCCCGTTGACACAGGGAGCGCCAAAGTTGCCCGCTTCGAGCTGGGGTTCCGCTCCAGTGTCCCTGCCGGTTGGCAGCTCCACGTTCCGCTTCGATTCGGTGCGGCTACCCGGCAAGACCCTCGTCGCCGGCCAGAGCATTGCCAACGCGTCGAACATCCAAACGACGTTGTTGCTGGCGGAGATCGCTTTCGGCGCCGTCTTGGCCGTCGCCGTTTTTTGCGGTGCCATCATGGTCGGTCTGCGCGCGGCAGCGCCGTCGGAGCTTGTCCGTCGCCGCCAAGCCGAGTTCACTGCGGACGCTTCCCATGAGCTGCGAACGCCGATCGCGGTGATCGAAGCGGAGGTCGATCTGGCCCTGGATCGTCCCCGCGACCCCATCGCCTATAGAGACATCCTCGAGCGCGTCGGACAAGAGAGCTCGAGACTCAGGCGAATCGTCGAGGACTTGCTGTGGCTGGCGCGCGCCGACGACGAGCCTGTCCCCGCCGACGCGCTGGCCCTAACGGATGTGGCCGGGGTGGCGGACTCTTGCGTCCAACGCTTCGGGCCTGTGGCCGCGACCAACGACGTGGCACTGACAATCGAGCGGGTTGGCCCTGGACCCTTCACGGTGCAGGCGTCAGAGTCATTGATCGAGCGCCTCGCCGGCGTCCTCATCGACAATGCGTGCAAGTTCGCGGGAGAGGGCGGGCGGGTCGAGGTGAGTGTCCGCTGCGTCGGAAACCGCGTCACATTACGCGTCGACGATTCGGGTCCCGGGATCCCGGACGATCAGCGCGAAGCCGTCTTCGACCGCTTTCATCGCGCCAATGACGCCACCGTCGGAACAGGACTCGGCTTGGCCATCGCGGATGCCGTCATCCGTTCGACTCAGGGAACTTGGGACATCGGAGTGGCGGAGCTGGGGGGCGCGCGGATGGAGGCAAGCTGGCGTCGCACTGTGCAACGCCAGGCGAAGTCTCCGCCGGCGACCGAGCATCCTCTTACGGATTCTTTAACCTGAATGCCTCGCAGGTTCATCTTCCCGTCAGCGTCTGCCCACTACGCTGGGGGCATGGGAAATGGCCCTCGGCTTCGGCGCGGCCACATACTTCCTGGCCAGCCCGTAGCCGTATTCGTCGGGGACGTCGCGGCCATCACGCCGACGTGACCCGCCGGGTAAGGGCATCCTTGTCGCGCCCGAACCAAGCGCTGCCACTCATGGAGCGCCCATGCTGAGTCCCCCGATCGAAGACGATCTCGACGTCGAGCTCGATCAGCCCAAGCCGCGTTCGCATCAAAGGTCTCGCTGGTCGCGCTCACGGAGGCACCGACGCCGTCGCCGCGTCTTCGCGGCGATCGGCGTGGTCCTCGCCGTCTGCCTCATCTGGTTAGCTGTCTCCCTTGGCGGCGCGCTGACCAACCCGGCGCTCGGGAGCTCCGCGGGCGCCCGCCTTGCTGAGTGGTTCCGCGAGCACGGTGGTGCGTCGATCGTCAACTGGGCAGAGAACGAGTGGTACTCGCATCATCAACCGAAGGTCGGCGGCGCGCTCGCGAAAGGGACCATTCAGAAGCCGAAGACGGCGAATCTTCCGGCGACGGCAACGGTGTCGCACCTCCCCGAGCCTGCACCCATCGTGCCGATCGCCAGCCCGCCCGTTGCTGGCGAAGGGCTGTGGTCACCCGCCGGCCGCCTCGTCGACGGGGTACCCGCGGTATACACTACTGAATTGCGGCCCAGCGCGATCCACACGAGTTACGTGGTCGGCGTGGCGTGGATGGATACGACGCTCTTGCATGCAACGCTTTACTCGGGTAGCCAGATCCCGGGAGGCGGGCCCTACACGCACACCGCGCCGATCGCTCCGACCGAAGCCACGTCGTTGGTGACGGCCTTCAACGCTGGCTTCCTGATGTCCGGCGCCAATGGCGGCTATTACACGGACGGCAAGACCATCGATCCGCTGCGCACCGGTGCTGCCTCCTTCGTCGTCTACAAAAACGGGTCCTCGACGGTTGGCCAGTGGGGACGGGACGTGTCGATGAGCACGAGCGTCGTATCAGTGCGCCAGAACCTTGACCTCCTCGTCGACAACGGCCAGGTGGTCCCGGCTGCCTATAACGCCGGGGCAACACAGTGGGGCGCCACCCTCGGCGGTGCGCTCTACGTGTGGCGTTCGGGGTTGGGAGTGACCGCCAACGGGGCCCTGGTCTACGTCGGCGGCCCTGGGCTCGACATCGTCGACCTGGCCAACATCCTGGTCAAGGCCGGAGCGGTACGAGCCATGGAGCTCGACATCAACACCGATTGGGTGAACTACAGCATCTACCAGCCGTCGACGCCGACGGGTCAAGCGAACTCCGCCAACGGCACCCTATTGTTGCCAGGTATGACAGGCGGAACGTCCCGTTACTTCGCGTCATGGTGGGCACGTGACTTCATCACCATGTCGGCAGGATCTCCGAGCCGCGGCTGACGCGGTGTACGACGCCTTCGGCCACCCCCAATCGGTCGTCGTCCTCGGCGGCACCTCGGACATCGCAAGGGAGATCGTCAACCTCCTGATCGCACAGCGATGCCGCACCGTTGTGCTCGCCGGGCGCGACGCGTCCGCTCTCGGGCGGACAGCCGCCGACCTCGGCCGCTCGGGCACCAGGGTTGCAACGGTCACCTTCGACGCCACCACGACCGACGACGTCAGCAAGACGGTCCAGCTCTGTTTCGAAGCGGCTGACGAGCAGGTGGACCTCGTGGTCATGGCGGTCGGAGAACTAGGCGTCCAGGAGGCGGACGAAGCTGATCCCCGCCGTATCGCGCGGATGATGACGGTCAACCTCACCTGGCCGTCCGCTGCACTGGCCGAGGTGGCCGCCCGCCTGCAGCAACAAGGTCACGGCAGGATCGTCGTGCTGTCCTCGGTTGCGGGCTTCCGGGTCAGGCGGTCGAACTTCGTCTACGGCTCGACGAAGGCTGGACTCGACGGGTTCGCGCTTGGGCTCAGTGAAGCGGTGCGCGGCAGCGGGATCTCGGTGCACGTCGCCCGGCCGGGTTTCGTCCACACCAAGATGACGGCAGGACGGCCGGCCGCACCATTCGCAGTCGGACCCGACCGCGTGGCGCGCGATGTCGTCCGCGGTCTTGAGCGAGGAGACACCGTCATCTGGTCACCGGGCGCCCTGCGGTACGTCTTCTCGGCCTTTCGGCTCCTTCCTCAGGCCGTCTGGCGACGCCTTCCGGGCTGACAACCGATGCTGTTCATTGAGTACGACGTTCATCCCGACGGCGAAATCGAGCTCGTCGCTCTCGTGAACGCCGTCGACGAGGACGGGCACGACCCGGACGGATCCTCGTGGCTCCAATGGCGCATCGCCGAGTTCGACGACGACGGACTCGGCTGCGTCGGCATCTCACCCACCGACCTCGCCCTGATGGAGGAGACGGAAGATCCCGATCAACTCCAGACGATCGTCGAAGGCATCATCCTCGCCGACCGGTCGGCCAAAGAGGGCGCCGCATCATGAGCACCACCCGGTCGCAGCTCTACCGGATGGCGCGTGATCTCGGGAACATCGAAGCAGTCGAGCACGGGTACAGCCGCGGTGGCCTTTCCGGAGGCGCCGGAGGTGCGGCAAAACGAGAAGCCAGGCGGGTGATCTATCGCCAGGGAAACCGACAGATCAACCGATTTGTCCGAGCCCTCGGCCTGGGGCCGAGGCGCCATTAGCGCGGAGAGGCAACGTTCTAAGCCCTTCCCCAGTTCAGAGGGCAATTCGGAATGGTTTCTCTCGACCACCGTCTGGGATGTCTCCCTCGAAATGGTGACCGCTCAAGGAATGCCCGTTGTGGGTCGATAGTCCATTTGAGTAAACGGGCGTTGGTCCGGCGCGTGCTGGGCCACTGCCATATCGCTCTTGGCGGGAGGAGCAGCTGATGGGGATCACTGACGACGAGCGCGGGCGGAATGCGCACGCAGTCGAGCTCGGGGAATTTCTCGCCCGAGCCAACCGGCCCTGGAACCCCATCCAGGTAGCGGGGCGTCACTTCAATGCGCTCGTCCGCGACGACGCAAACGTTCCTGCCTTGGCCGACTTCGACGACCTATATGACGTGGCCGATCTGGCGGTGCACTGGATCGAGCACCACCCCTGTCCTGACAAGCAGCTCGAGAAGCGGCTACGAGCTCAGATGATGGGCTACCGCGCCGTCGCGGACACAGTACGTTGCACCATCACCGAGGAGGGCGGCGACCTCATGGTGGCTCGGCTGAGCCACCTCCGCAAGGTGATCGAGCTCCACGGTCAGGCGATCGACGAGTCGACACAACTCGAGACACAGGTCTTCACTGACAAAGTCGAAGTAGAAACGAGCATCGTTCCCCTCCGCCGTCGGGTCCCGCGACAACTTGCGGGGTGGTCCGGAACGTGCCTGATGGATGGCGAGGCCGAGACGGATCGGCGCGAGTGCCATGTCGTCGACATCTCCATGTTGGGGCTCGGCCTGGTGGTCCGGCACCCTTCTCCCTCCGGTCTGGTCGGTGGTCGCATCTCGGTAGAGGTTTCAGCTGTTGATGATCGGGTCAACATCCGCCTCGAAGGCGTCGTGAGATACGCGACGGTGACTTCTGGGGGAGCGGCCCGAGTTGGGGTGGAATTCGACGACGACGAAGAAACGGAGTCGGTGTCGGTCAGCATCAAAACGGACAGCACGACAACCCGGCTTTGACGCCAGCTGCACCATTCAGCTGAGCAGCGGATCCAGGCGTCGCCTCGCCGATGCTGTGGGCGAACGCTGTCGGGCTCACCGATGATGGGTGGTGAGCAAAACGTCAACCCGACCGCGTTCGCGTCGCTAGGCAACGGCGGGCCGCTCCAAAGCGCCAGGCGCCAACGCGTGGGGCACCTACTCCCCTCTTGCAGTGCTCTGCTTGCGCTACGTACGCCGGCAAACCCATTCTGGCCACCAAGGCTCCAGGTCCGCCTTCCTCGGGAGCAATAGTGAGAGGCCGCCTATGACTAGGCGGTCTACTATCCGGCACCGCTAAGTCCTGTGCAGAGGTGGCCTCCGTCCCAGTGCAGGCGGCAGCGTTCGTCGGAAGGAAGAAATGAAGGTCGCGATCGTCGGAACGGGTGCTATGGGCTCGGTTTACGCCGGCCGATTTGGCAAGGCCGGCCATGAGGTCTGGGCCATCGACGTATGGCAGGAGCACCTCGACGCCATAGCCAACTCGGGCCTCGCGGTCTCAGGTGCCAGCGGAAGCTTCGTCGTCGAGGGCATACACATCGGAAATGCACCGTCCGACGCTGCACCTTGCGACGTGTGGGTGATCGCCACGAAGGCGCCTGCTGTGGATGAGGTGGCGGCGCAGATCGCACCTTTGCTCCAGCCTGGGAATGTGGTGATGGCTCTTCAAAATGGGCTGGGCGCAGGTGCGCGAGTTGCTCGCCATATTCCCGAGGCTCACATCGTCATCGGTATTGCCGAGGGTTTCGGCTCCTCGATACCCAAGGCCGGCCATGTTCATCACGAGGGGATGCGGCTCATCCGGATCGGCGAGATGAATGGAGGCATGACCGAACGAGTCCAAGAACTTGAACAGCTGTGGCTCGACGCGGGTTTTAACGTCCGGGCCTTCGCCGATATCAACTTGATGATCTGGGAGAAGTTCCTTTGCAACGTGACACTTAGCGCGCCGTGCGCCGTGTTCGATGTCACCGTAGGCGAGCTGATGGCGGATCCGGAGGCTTGGAAGGTCGCACTCGGTTGCACTGCCGAGGCCTATCAACTCGCGGTGGCGACGGGCATCGAATTCCCATTCGACGACCCGCTGCGGTACGTGTCCGAATTCGCAGCCACGATCCCGAACGCCAGCCCGTCTTTACGCCTTGACCATCTAGCGCGACGACGTTCCGAGATAGATGTCATCAACGGGCAAGTGGTGGCTCTGAGTCACCAACTTGGACTCCCAGCTCCCTACAACGAGACGCTCTGTGCAATCGTGCGCCGGCGTGAGTCGTACTTCGAGTGAAGTCAGCCCGCAAATAGCCAGTCAGACCGGCGCGCCGGCTGTAGTACAGCTGGAGTCGAACGCGAGACCCAGCGCGCAACGCCTACTGTCGGGCAATGTCCTCTCCCCGCGGCCCCAACCTCACCATCTACTCGGCCCCGTGGTGCCCTCATTGCAAGCGGGTGAAGAAGTTCCTAGCCTCGCACCGAGTTCCTTACGACGTCGTAGACCTGGACGAAGACCCGGAAAGCATCGAGCGCCTCAAATTGTTGCAAAACGGGGCGCAAATCATCCCAACGGTCGTATACGCCGACGGGACTCACGATGTGAATCCGAGCGATGAAACCCTGGCCAGCCGCATCGGTCTTACCGTCGAGGCCGAGCGCTCTGTTTACGATCTCGTCATCGTGGGTGGCGGGCCGGCGGGGTTGGCGGCCGCCATTTATGCAGCTCGAGAAGGCATTGATGCCATCGTTGTCGACGCCAGTGCTCTGGGGGGCCAAGCCGGCATTAGCGACCAGATCGATAACTATCCGGGGTTCCCTGAAGGAATTTCGGGAGCGGAGCTCGCTGAGCGCTTCGTGACGCAGGCGCGTCGCTACGGCGTAGAACTTCTCTCGGCCGTGTCGGTTGCGAGGATCGAGAGAGATGCCAAGCACGTGGTCACATCGCTCGCCTCTGGGCAGCAGCTTGTCTCTGCCGCAGTGATCGTGGCGACCGGGTCGAAGTATCGCCGTCTCGACGTTCCCGGTGAGGATGAGCTGATCGGCAGTGGCGTTCATTTCTGCGCGACTTGTGACGGGCCGTTCTACAAGGGAGCCGACGAAGTCGTGGTGATCGGTGGTGGCAACTCGGCCCTGGAAGAGGGACTCCATCTGTCCGAGTTCGCAGAACGAGTCCGAGTGGTCGCACGCTCGGACCTCACCGCCTCATCGGTACTTCAAGACCGCGTCCGTTCTGATCCGCAGTTCACGATCCACACCGGCATGGACATCGTGTCTCTGGAGGGTGAGCAGGGTCGATTCCGAGCTGTGATGACACGCGACCGCGACAGTGGCGAAACGCATCGCTACCCGGCCGCTGCCGCATTCGTCTTCATCGGTCTGAAACCGAACACCGAATTCCTCGGTGACACGGTGAAGAGGGACGCGGGTGGATTCCTTGTCACGAACGACACCATGGAGACGTCGATGCCGGGAGTTTTCGCCGCTGGAGACGTGCGTTCAGGCTCGACGAAGCAGCTGGGATCGGCGGTGGGTGATGGCATCGCAGCTCTCCTCATGACACGCCGGCACCTCGAAGCTGGTCGCTACAAGGCGGTAGCTCTGGTCGACGCCTGAGCGAAGTCGCTACGGTGGCTTGATGACCGGACCGCTCGAAGGCATCCGCGTCATCGAGCTCGGCGTCTGGGTCGCCGGTCCGGGAGCCGGCGGCATCCTGGCCGACTGGGGCGCCGACGTGGTGAAGGTGGAGCCACCCGAAGGTGACCCGGCCCGCGGTTTCGGACGCATGCTCGGCGGGGACCTACCGACCAACCCCGTGTTCGAGCTCGACAACCGCGGCAAGCGAAGCATTTCCCTGGATCTCTCCAAGGAGCGGGGGATCCGTGTCATGCATGAGTTGGTGTCAGACGCCGACGTGTTCCTCACCAACCTGCGACCCGCAGCGCTGGGGCGCATGGACCTGGGACCCAAGGAGACGTGCGATCGTCATCAGCGCCTGGTCTACGCAATCATCACCGGTTATGGCCTCGAGGGTCCCGAGGCCGAGCGAGGCGCGTACGACATTGCGGCCTTCTGGGCTCGCGCCGGTATCGCCGAGTCTCTCCGCGCACCGGGCGGGCCACTGCCATTCCAGAGAGGCGGTATGGGCGACCACACCGTGGCGATGACGGGTGCCGCCATGGTCAGCGCCGCCCTGGTCGAGCGGGCGCGGACCGGACTGGGCCAGCTTGTCTCGACTTCACTGTTGCGCCAGGGGGTGTACACCATCGGCTTCGACGTCAACGTCGCATTGATGTGGGGTCGAACACTCGGGATCGGCACCCGGGAAACGATGCACAGCCCCGTCCTGAACAACTACACCGCGGGCGATAGCAGATCGTTCTGGATCGTCGGCCTCGAAGGTGATCGTCATTGGCCCGCCTTAGCCCGGGCGGCGGGACACCCGGAGTGGATCACCGACAGTCGGTTCGACAGCGCCAGAAACCGGGCGGTAAATGCTCGAGAGCTGATCAGCTTGCTCGATGAGATCTTCGCCACACGAACGCTGGACGAGTGGGCCGCAACGTTCGCGGAGGAACCGGAACTTTTTTGGAGTCCGGTGAACACGATCGACGACGTGGTCGCCGACGAGCAGTTCCACGCGGCACACTCTGTGGTGGACGTCCCTGATGAACAAGGGACGTTGCCCATGCTGGCGACACCGGTTGACTTCGATGGCAGGCCGCCGGCCCCTCGATGGCGAGCGCCGTTGCTGGGCGAACACACCCGAGAGGTACTACGAGAATTGGGACACGACGAAGACGCGACTGCGTCCCTCGTATCCGACGGGGTAGCGGTCGCCTCTGTGGTCTAGACGAAGCGCTGATGCGACCGAGGCGACCTGCGGGTCACTGTACGGCTCCGTCGATCTTCGCCTGCATCACCTCGTCGGCGTCGAGGCCGAGTTCCGCCAACACGTCATCCGTGTCCGCCCCGAATTCGGGAGCCCGGCCGAGAGGGTTCGGATTGCGATCGAACTGAGCAGGGGATGAGATCAGCGGCAAGACCACCGAGTCGTCGTATTCGATCGGCTGGACGAAGCCGTTAGCCACGGCTTGCGGGTCCGAGGGCAGCTCCAGCACGTTCTGCATCACGTCCCATTGCCCAGACTGCGAGCCGAGTGCCGCACGTGCTTGGTCGAGAGACATGGCCGCGAACGTACGCTCCAGCTCGGCAACGGCTTCGTCGTTGTGGGCCCCCAAGGCGTCCGGCGTGCTGAACCGCGGATCGACCCGCAGGTCCTCCCGGCCGATGGCGACAAGCACGTCCTCCCAATAGCGGTCTCGCTGCAGCATGCAGAGCGAAAGCCATCGGCCATCCGAGGTCTGATAATTGTTCACCAGAGGGTTGAAAATCTGTGGGTTGACACTCCGGGACGCTGGTCCGCCCTCGTCCGCCGGTGGCTGAGCCATCATGACGGCAGCGCCGACGATGGGCATCTGCAGGCACCACATCGCCGTCCCCAATAGCGCCACGTCCACGACTGCTCCCTCGCCGGTACGGGCCCGGCGGAACAGGGCGGCGGCCACACCACCGGCGAGTGCCATACCGCTCAACGAGTCGCCGAACGCACCCGCGGGTTGTCCGATCGGTCGCTTTGCGCCCGGTGGGGTGACCGTGGCGCCCACGCCACCGCGGGCCCAGAAGCTGATGGAGTCGTAGCCACCCTTTTCGGCCTCAGCGCCCAGAGAGCCCTGACCTGTGCCACACGCGTACACGATGGATGGGTTGACCGCACGGACGTCGTCAATATCAATGCCCAAGTGACGCCGCGTCGGGGGGAGGTAGCTCGTCAGGAACACGTCGGCCGTCTCGGCAGCCTTCAGGAGGATCTCGCGGGCGCGAGGATGCTTCAGGTCGAGGGCGACGCTCCGCTTCCCTCGGTTCCACGCCTCCCAGGGAAACGAAGGCCCCGATCCCCCGCCGATCCCGGCGTTGACGAGGCCCCGAATCGGGTCACCAGTCGGGGGCTCGACCTTTATAACGTCGGCGCCCCAGTCGGCCAACACGGCTCCGGCGGAGGGAACGAAGGCCCACGCCGAGACCTCGAGCACCTTGACCCCTTCCAGCACTCTCTCCACGAGCAGACTCCCTTCGATCGCGGGCTCTCTGCATCTTGTGGCGTGTGACCCTGAACCGCAAAACGGTGTCCCTGATGCGCCTTCGAAATTCAAGCCCGCATTGGAGGCGGACTACCGCTGAACGCGACCTTCAGGCCGAGCCAATGCCGAAGAAGCTAGGCAACCACTCCCGCGACCTTGAGCTCGATGATCTTGTCCTGGTCGTAACCGAGACCCGCCAAGATCTCGTCGCAGTGCTCGTTGAATTCGGGACCACGTTTGGGTGCAGCAACCGATCCGTCGAACTGCACCGGGGTCGTGACGAGGCGGTAGGGCGTGCCGTCGGCGGTCGCGGTCTCGCCGATGTAGCCGTTCGCCAGCGTCTGAGGATCCTCGACCACTTCGAGCGTGTCCTGGGCGAAGGCCCATTGGCCCTCGAAGTCCTCGAGGCGTGTGCGCCACTCGCTCAACGTGGAAGCCAAGAAAATCTCGGCCAGGATCTCGCGCGCTACGCCGGCGTTCTCTGCCAACAGCTCAGGCGTCGCGAAGCGCGGGTCGTCGATGAGGTCTTCGCGGCCGACGACCCGGCAAGCTCCCGGCCAGTAGCGGAAGCCCTGGAGGCACGAGAAGGCCAGGAACCGCCCGTCCTGGGTCCGATAGGTACCGACCAGCGGATTGAACGGAGCCGTGGCGCCACCCTTGCCCGGTCGCCACGCGTGGTCGAGCTGTAGGGAAAGGGCGATCGCCGGGCTCATGGCCCACATGCCGACACCCAGGAGCGAGACGTCGACCGTCTTTGCCTCTCCCGTCCGCTCGCGGTGGAAGAGCGCCCCGAGGATCCCTCCGGCGATCGTCATGCCGCCGATGGAGTCGCCGTAGCCGGGCGCGGGCTGTCCCACCATGAATTCGGCATCGGTGGTGGTCGTCCCCATGGCGCTGGTACCACGGCACCAGAAGCTCAAGAAGTCGTAACCGCCGCGGTTCGCATCGGGTCCGCGCTCCCCCGAGCCGGTGCCCGAGACGTAGATGATGTTGGGATTGTGAGCGCGGATGTCCTCGGGCTCGATCCGCAGCCGTTTCCTCACCGCCGGGAGCTTGTTGGTGAGGAACACGTCGCTCGTCTTGGCCAGCTTGTAGATGAGCTCGAGGCCGGCGTCGGTTTGGACGTCGATCCCGATGCTCTTCTTCCCCCGGTTGGAGTGCTCGAGAAGGACGTGCACGTTGCCGAGCATCGGCATGACGCCGCTCGAGGCCAAGCCCCGCATGGCGTCACCACGCTCGGGGTGTTCGATCTTGATGACCTCGGCACCCCAGTCGGCCAGGATGGCGGAGGCGGCGGGCACGAAGGTGTGCTCGGCGACTTCAAGGATGCGGACACCTTCCATGATGTCGGACAACGAAACTCCTCCGTTTCTCCACGCCGAATCGTCACCGATTCGCCGCGACCAGGCTGACGCGATGAACGCCTATTCAAACAGATGGAGTCCGAGCGACGCTGAGGTGGTTTGATGTCCCTACTACGCCCGTCCAACAAGCAACGGGCTCTCAAGAGCGACTCGAGATAGGAGGGCGATGAAATGGAACTCGACCGCAAGGCGGCAACGGTCAAGGGTCCCCCGGACTGGTTCACCGGAGACGTCTTCATCGACTTTCTGGCGCAAACCCACGGTGCGTCGGCGGCCACGGTCGCGCATGTGCACTTCACCCCCGGGGCGCGCACGGCCTGGCACAGCCATTCGGTGGGTCAGAGCCTGTACGTGACGGAAGGAGAGGGTCGGGTCCAGGCCCGCGGTGAACCGGTCGTCGTCCTACGACCCGGCGACACGGTGTTCGCGCCCGGTGGCGAATGGCACTGGCACGGGGCCGCACCCGATCACCTCATGACGCACCTTGCTGTCAGCGAAGGCGAGGCTGCGTGGGGTGACCACGTGACGGACGAGGAGTACCGGGGCTAGCGCCGCCACCCCTCGCCGGCCCTCACTTGCGGTCCCGGCCCAGAATGCACACGTTGGTGCCCGAGGACATCGACACGACCTCGGCATCCTCCACCTGATTCACGGCGGTGCCGCGGACTTGACGCACGGCCTCGGTGATGAGGTTCATCCCATGGAGGTAGGCCTCTCCGATCAAGCCGCCGTTGGTGTTGACCGGGAGCGATCCGCCACGAGCAATGGCACCGCTCGCCACGAAGTCCTTGGCGTCCCCCTCCTTGCAGATGCCGAGCGACTCGAGGCCCATGTAGAGGTGCGGGGAGAAGGCGTCGTAGATCATGGCCGCATCGAGGTCTTGGGGCCCGAGCCCCGCCATGGCAAACGCCCGCCCTGGTGACCCTGGGTCCCGCCCGACACCCTGGGCGGCGCCCAGCACGACCGCAGGGGTCTGCTTAAGGTCACGCGCACGCTCCGTCGTGGTCACGACGAGGGCCACGCCCCCATCCGTCTCCTGGCAGCAGTCGAAGAGCCGGAGGATCGGCTCGACGATCCAGCGTGACGCCTGGTGATCCTCGATGGTGATCGGCCGCTTGTAGAACCAGGCCGCGGGATTGGTCGCGGCAAAGTCACGGATCCCCACGATGTAGTCCGCAAAGTCCCTGTTCGTCAGCCCACGCGCCCGCATCCAAGGAAGCGTCTGCATCGACAGGATCGCCGCCGGGCTCAACGCCCCGTACGGTGCCAACCAGTTCGCAAAATCCCATCCGGTCCCCTTCGTTGGCGACGAACCGGGATCACGCGCCCGACCGAAGCGATTGCCCGAACGCGCATTGAGCGCCCGATAGACGAGGACGTGCTTGGCCGCACCCGTCGCAACCGCCGTCGCGGCCGCGAAGACCGTCACCGCAGATCCCGCGCCGCCATGGGGTGTGCGTACGGTGTAGGAGAGCTGCGGAACGCCCAGCGTGCGCATGAGCTCGTTGTCTTCCGTGTTGTCGATGGTGAACGTCAGCATTCCGTCCACGTCGTCGACCGTCAGGCCGGCGTCGGCCAGAGCCGCCAGGCTGGCCTCCGCCGCCAGCTGCAGTTCGCTCCGTCCCGACGACTTCGAGAAATCCGTTTGACCGATCCCTGCGATGGCGGCGATACCTCGCATCAGCGACCTCTCGGACGGAAGAGGGGCACCCCGACCTCAGGGTCGTCCGTTCCTGCGAACAGCACTTCGACCTCCATGCCGAGGTCGACCTCCTCCAGCGGGACGCCGACGATGTTGGAGGTCACCTGCGGGCCCTCTTCGAGCTCGATGCTCACCACGCCAATGGGCATCTCGAACCACGGGTTGGGTGGATGATGCACGATCATGAAACTGGCGACGCGGCCCAACCCGGACACCTGCCGGGTCTCGCGTTCGGCGCTGTGGCAGACAGGACACAACGGAACGGGCGGATGGCACAGGGCACCGCACTCTCCGCACGATTGCACGCGGAGCTCCCCCTGTGCCGCGGCACGCCAGTAAAAGGCGTTGTCCGCGTCGAGTACGGGGACCGGACGCGTATACCCCGGCGCGGCGTCCGTCACGCCGCCTGGAGCCCGTACATCCGCGCCGCGTTCCCCGCGACGATGAGCTGCCGCTCGTCGGCCGGGATGTCGGCCATCATCGATTCCACCACCGAACGGGAGTTGGGCCAGGTGGAGGCGGGATGCGGGAAGTCCGTCGACCACATGACGTTGTGAATCCCGACCTCGTGGCGTTGCGCCAGGCTGTGATGATCGGCACCGATGAAGGTCAGTGCGATCTGTTCGTGAAACGTCTCCGACGGGGGTTTGGTCACGCCGGGGAACAGACGATCGCGACCTCGGCTCCATGATCCGTCCAGCTGACGAAGCCATACGACGAAGATGTCGAAGGACGGTTCGACGAAAACGATACGGAGCTTGGGAAAGCGCTCCAGTACCCCGGTCAGCAGCCAGAGCGACACGTTCTCGACGATCATGACCCCCGGCATCAGGTTGAAGATCATCTTGTAGGGGGTCGGGTCGGCCCGGTAGAGATCGAACAGAGAGTTCTTCAAACCGAGATGCTGGCTGATGGTCATCTGCGTCTCGGAGAGCGCCGCCCACAGCGGATCGTACGACTGGTCGTGGTAGGGCTTGAACCCGAGCTCGCCGGGATAGTTCGGAAGCTGGACGGATCTCGCACCCAACCCGGCCAGACGCTCGACCTCGGAGACCGCGTGGTCGATGTCGATGATCGGGAGCTGGTAGCTCGCCACGAGTCGGGCGGGATCGACGGCACAGAAGTCGACGAGCGAGTCGTTGAAAGCGCGCGCGACCTCCTTCCAGTGATCTCCGGACAAGTGAAACTGACGGAACGCACTGAGCTCGGAGTAGAGCACCTCGGCAAACACCCCGTCCCGGTCCATTGCCGCGAGCCGCGCGTGGGGGTCCCAGTAACCGGGGTCCCGCGCGCCTGGCGCAAGGTCTCCGAAGTCCTCCAGGCTGCGCTGTTCCCCACCCCGCTGCTCCAGCTCGAATTCCTTGAGGGTGCGCACGGCCTGCTCGTAAGAGTCCAGGGCGGACTTGGGCAGACGCTCCTTCACCCAGTCCTCGGTGATCCTCACGTGCGAGTCCGCCGAAATCAGGCGCTCTTCCATGTGTGCTCCTTCCAATGTCGAAATGTCTGCGGCTCGGGCATCGGTCATCCGCGGGCGCGGTTGGCCGTCTCTTCTTTGATGGCGGCCACCGCTTTGTCGTCGAGGCGTAGTTCGGCGAGTACCTCGTCGGTGTGCTCGTCCAGCACGGGGGCCTCCCCCGGAGGACGCGCGGGGGTGACCGAGAAGTGCACGAAGGGTGTGCCGGGCGGAGCAGTCACCATCCCCGGCGTGGAGAGCTCCACGGGCACGCCGGCCTCGTCCAGCACGGCGAACCACTCGGCCGCCGTGCGGGTCCCGAAGACCTCTTCGAGGATCTTCCCGAGCTCGTCGTCGTTGGCGCCGCGAGCGACGGAGTCCGAGAACCTGTCGTCCGCCTGCAGATCCCCGCGTCCAGCGACACGACAGAGGCGCTCCCAGTGTTCCGGGGTGACCGCGGCGAGACAGAGCCAGCCGTCCGCCGTCTCGTAGAGGCGGTACAGGGCGTGGAATCCGAGCTGCAGGGCGTCGAGCTTCGGGCGGTCGGGGCCGGAACCGTCGGGATAGGCGAACGTGCCGGATGTACCGGCGAGGCAGGCGTAGAGGATGGACGTCCCGACGGCTTGGCCTTCACCGGTCCGGGCGCGATGGAACAGCGCCTCGTTGACGGCGATGGCCGTGAGGAAACCGTTGCCGAGATCTCCCATGGAGGTGCCGAAGAAGGGCTGCCCGCCGTGCCAGCTCCCTCCGTCCTCCCATTCCTGGCCGGCGAGCGCCGAGCCCGACTGGTCCGTGCCGGGGAGTCCCCGGGCGCTGCGATCCCGGTCGAACCCGCGGCTGGCGCAGTAGATCAGGTCGGGCTTGATGGCGCGCAACGTCTCGTAGTCGACCCCGAGCCGTTCGGCGACGCCGTGACGCATGTTGTGCGCGACTACGTCCGCCGTCTCGACCAGCTTGTAGAACGCGTCGAGCCCGCTCGGCTTTGCGAGGTTGAGCAGCACCCCGCGCTTCCCGCGGTTCGCCATCTGCCCGATGCCGGTGTCCATCCAGGGCCCGTCCCACGGTGCCATGACCTTGATGACGTCGGCCCCGAGGTCGGCCAACAGTGAGGTGCCATAGGGGCCGGCGAGGGCAAGGCCGATATCGAGGACCCGGACACCGGCCAGTGGTCCGTCCGACCGGGCCTCGACAAGGGTGGGCGTCCCGGCCGGCACGTCCGGGGTGTCCGCCGCCTCTCCCATGACCGCGGCGGTGTGCTCGCCCCGGCGCGGCGCGGGCCCCTGCACGGCGCCCGGAGTCCGCTCCAGCTCCGTGATCACGCCGAGATGCCGGATGGGCCCGAGGTCGGGGTCAGCGACCTCGACGACACTGCCCTCCGCCAGCAGAAGTTCGTCGGAGAACGCCTCCTCCGGGGTGCGGACGACCTGGACCCCCTCCTTGACGCGTTCGCCCCAGACACGCCATTCCTCCGCCGTGAATTTCTTGAAGGCGGCCTGCATGAGCGGCAGGTAATAGAAGAGGACGACGATGTTCTCCGGCTCCATGCCGATCCGCGCCGGGTCGACCCGCCGGTGCGTGTACGAAGGAGACGGCGCGTCCTCCAACCGGTCGAACTCGGCCGCATCGATGACCGACTGCGGCTTGATGGGCCACTGGTGCACCCAGCGCCCGTCCTTGCACTCGAAAAGACCCCTCGGCGCCCCGCGGAGGTTCATCCACGTGGCGGCCATCGGACCGCTGCCTCGAGCACTCGTCGGGACGAAGGCCGCACGCGGCAGCATCGAGGTTTCGATGTGCTGTCCCACGCCGCTTCGTTCCCGGGCGAAGAGCGCGGCGGTGATCGCCAACGTCCCGTGGTAGAAGCCGTTGATGCTCATCCACGGCGAGGCGCTGAAGATGGGGCCGTCCGACCGGGCCGCCTGTTCCGCGCCTTCGGGGATCTCGACTTCCGGGAGGCCGAGGTCGCCGGTCGACATGATGCCGCCGCGCTGGGCCCAGTGCGACCCCGTCCTGGCGGCGGCCAACGCCTCGAGGCCGGGACGATCGCTGTGCTCGTTGCCCTCGCCGTACGCGGTGATGGAGCACGTCACGAGGCGCGGATTCCGCGCGGCAAGCGCCTCGTGCCCGAGCCCGAGGCGCTCCATGACGCCCGGACGGTACGAATCGAGGACGACGTCGGCCTGTGCCGCCAGATCGAGAAAGGCTCGGTGGCCCTCCGGCGCCTTGAGGTCGAGGACCGCGCTGCGCTTGCCGCGGTTCCACACCCGATAGCCCGCAGACGGGGCGAACGCGTCGTCCGGGGGCTCGACCCGTGTCACCTCGGCTCCCTGATCGGCGAGCATCATCCCGACCATCGGCCCCGAGATTCCCCAGGTGAGCTCCAGCACGCGGATGCCGGTCAAGGCACCGGGCATCAGCGCCTCGTTATACTTAGCATAGGCTAAGTATTATTTCCCAGAGCGACGCCTGGCGTCAAGCCCTCGAGGGGGTCAACCATTGCCGACACCCACTACTAATGTCCCCGCGGTGGCACGCCGCAGCGAGGTCCCGACTGCGACGACCTCCATCGCTGCCGTGGCACGCATGTTCGAGGTCACCCTCGAGTCAGTCGGCCTCACGATTCAGAAGTACCGGGTCCTTGCCTACCTCGACCAGGGACCGGCCACGCCGTCCGAGTTGGCGTACCGCCTCACCGTTCAGGCCCCGACCGTGACGCGGCTCGTCGCCGGCCTCGCGGAACGGGGCTACGTCTCCTCCGAGGTGGACGGGAACGACAGAAGGCGAAACGTCCTGCGGGTCACAGGCGCGGGTCGTCGTGCCATTGCACAGGCGAGCGCCGCCAGCCAGGCTGCCCTGGACCGGATCCTCGCCCCGCTTGCCGCCCGCGATCGTGCGGCTGTCGAGCGCGGGCTGCAGCTGCTCGGCGGAGCCATGTTGGAGTATTGGCAGGTGACGCACCCGGGAACCCCCGGCATCTAACAGGCGGAGGCCCGGGAGCTACGAACCCAGCAACTGCTCCCGGAGCAGGCGGGTGTCGATCTTCCCGGCGACCGTACGGGGCAGCGCCTCCATCGTCTCCAGTTGCTCGGGCCACGCCTGCCGGCGCAGGCCACGGCTTTCGAGGAATACGCCGACAGTTTCGAGGTCGAGCTGGAGGGACCCGGGCACCAGCTCGACGACCGCACAGACACGTTCCCCGGTCCGGCTGTCGGGCAGCCCGAACACGGCTGCGTCGGCCACGTGCGGGTGTCCCCGCAGCAACTCCTCCACCTCGGCGGTGCCGATGTTCTCTCCGTTGCGGATGACGACGTCCTTCAGTCGGCCGGTGATCCTGACGTACCCCTCCTCGTCGATGGTGCCGAGGTCCCCCGTGCGCAACCAGCCGTCGTCGTCGAAGGCAGCGGCGGTAAGGCTCTGGTCGACGTACCCGAGCATCAGCTGCGGTGCCTTGGCCCGGAGCTCGCCCTGCTCGCCCGCAGCACAGGTTCGGCCATCGGAGGAGACGGTCCTGAGTTGCACCCCGGGAAGCGGGCTCCCCTCGGTCTCCGACAGCTGCTCGTCGCGGTCACTGGCCCGGCCCATGCTCAGGACCGGCGCCTCCGTCAGGCCCCAACCCGACACGATGCCGGCGCCGCCCAACTCGCGCCGCACGCGCTCGTGCAAGCCTGCGGGCTTCGGCGCGCCACCCCCCGGACAACAACGCAGGTGCGGAAAGAGCGGTTCGGCGGGTCGCTGCGCTTGGACCTCCAGGTAGGCGAGATGGAACGCCGTGCCCGAACCCGCCATCGTCACGCCCTCGCGGGCGAACACGTCTGACGTGCGTTGCGGATCGAAGTTCTCGATGAGGATGAGCTTCGAGCCCGCGAGAAGGCCCGCCATGAGGTTGATAGGTCCGCCGATGTGCGCGATCGGGAAGGCGATGCCGCTGCGGTCCGCCGATGACAGGGCCAGGTGCTCCACCATGCCGCGCGCGGCGGCGGCGAGCGCTGCGTCCCGGTGCCGGACGCCCTTGGGCAGGCCGCCGGTGCCCGAGGTGTAGAAGATCCACTGTGTCGCGCCCATGTCGCGCCCCGCCGCCACGGGTACCCGCAGCGCGACGGGCGGCGCGGAATCACTGACCACCTCGTCGATGGTCAGCACGGCGGCACGACCGCCGCGCGAGGACGCGAGGTCCTGACAGAGCTCGAGATAGTCGAAGCCGCGCCACCGTGGCGTCACGATGAAGGCATCGAGCGATGTCTCGTCGAGGATGTGCCCGATCTCCCGTTCGCGGTAGACGGGGATGATTGGTACCTGCACCGCGCCGACGCGGCTCAGCGCCACGGACAAGACGAGCGCGTCCGTCCTGGTCGGGAGTATCCACGACACCAGCGAACCGCGACCGATGCCGGCGACACGGAGACGCTCCGCCACGCGCTGCGACGAGGCCCGGAACTCCTGGGCCGTCATCGTGCGACCGGCCTCGTCGACCAGGAGTACGTGCTCCGGAGTGACCGTCGCCCGCCAGTCCACGAGGGAGCACAGGGTCTGCCCCCCGGCTTCGTGAGCCTCGGTCACGCTACGTTGCGGCAACACTCGTCGATCACGGCGGCGAGCTCGGCCGCATGGGTGTCGTACGAACGGTGCCCGGCGTCGAGGTCGATCACCTCCGCCCCGCCCATGCCCGTGATCATCCGGTCCGCCAGTTCGGGAGGTATCACCTTGTCCCGCAGCGCACGCACGTAGACCCGCGGCACCTCGGTGGGGAAACCCGTCCACGACACCGGTTCGAAAAGGACGAGG
>DATMMN010000032.1:0-9984 GCA_035569675.1 Acidimicrobiales bacterium
CTATCAGGTCCAAGCGGCCATCAATGCGGTCCACACGGACGCGCCCAGCGCCGACGCGACCGATTGGCGCCAAATCCTCGCGCTGTACGACCAGCTCACCGTGTTCGACCGTTCCCCGGTCGTGGAGCTCAATCGTGCGGTCGCGCTAGCCGAGGTGGACGGCGTCAATACGGCTCTCGCATCGATTAATGCACTGCCGCTCGATTCCTACTACCTGCTGCACGCCGTCCGAGCCGATTTCTTGCGGCGTTTGGGCCGCGTCGAGCAGGCCGCGGCCGAGTACGACGCTGCACTCGAGCTCACCGACAACGAGGCCGAACGGGCCTTTCTTCGCAAGGCCCGCACAGGTCTGGGCGCGCCGGTGACAGACTCGGGCCCGACATGAAAGCCCATCTCGTCGACGGCACCTACGAGCTGTTTCGGCATTTCTTCGGCGCTCCGCCTCATCGCAATGCCGACGGCGAAGAGGTCGCCGCCGTGCGCGGTGTGCTGAGCTCCGTCCTGCAGCTCATTGATGATGGCGCCACGCACGTCGGCGTCGCGACCGACCACGTCATAGAGTCGTTCCGCAACGATCTGTGGCCCGGTTACAAGACCGGCGACGGTATCGATCCCGATCTGTGGTCGCAGTTCTGGCCCCTCGAGGATGCCCTCGGTGCCATGGGGGTCTACGTCTGGCCCATGGTCGACCTGGAGGCCGACGACGCGCTGGCGAGTGCGGCCGCCGTCGCAGATGACGACGGCGAGGTCGAACAAATCGTGATCTGCACACCGGACAAGGACCTCGGACAGTGCGTGCAAGGCAAGCGCATCGTTCAGCTCGACCGGCGGAGAGATCTGCTGATCGACGAGGCGGGCGTCGTGGCCAAGTTCGGAGTGTCGCCCGGTTCCATCCCGGACTATCTCGCACTCGTGGGTGACAGCGCGGACGGGTTCCCCGGCCTTTCCGGCTGGGGAGCCAAGTCGGCCTCTGCCGTACTCGCACGATGGCTCCATATCGAGGACATACCGTCCGACCCGGGTGCGTGGGAGGTCACCGTGCGTGGCGCTCCGAAGTTGGCCGCCACGTTGCGTGAGAATTTCGACGACGCCACCTTGTTCAAGGACTTGGCGACCCTACGTGTTGATCGCACGCTGCTCTCCAGCGTGGGCGTGTTGTGCTGGAGCGGGCCTACAGCTGAATTCGATGACGTGTGCGCCAGCCTTGACGCCAGAGGTCTCGCAACGCGCGCGCACGCGTTGGCGGACAAATTGTCACGCTGACCCCGTCGCGAGGATTCTCGCCGACGGCCCGCTCAGCCGGATCCCGGGGGCGCGACCGACGGCAACGGGCCCGAGAGATCGAGCGGGCGCATATAGAGATCGCGGCTGTTGGGGAACCCGACCGCGCCCGGGACCCAGGCGTGAAAGGCAATCCAGAATTTTCCGCCGGTGTCGACGAAGACCGACTCCCCACCTGGGCCCGAGGCCTCGGTGCCCGAGGAGAGGATGGGGCTCGGCGAAGCGTCCGTACACGGTCCCGACGGCCCGGCGCACTGGGCGACACCGACTGCGTAGTTGGCGCTGTTCCAATCGTTACCCGAGAAGAACAGGAAGTAGCGGCCGTTCGCCAGGACGAGGTCTGGCGCTTCTACGGTTCCTCCCTCCCAGGCCTGGTCCGGGGCCAACAGCTGGGTGGGATTGGTGCCGGGCGCGAATGCCGTCCCGGCCGCGCTCAGCTGTTGGCTCCAGATCTTCGAGGAACCCGGACCGCCGGACTTCCAGACCAGGTACGGCGTTCCGTCGGCGCCGATGAACACAGAGGGGTCGATGGAACCGCCGAGCGACTGTTGGCACTCGAGCGGTAACACCGAGTTGTCGATGAACGGGCCCTGGGGGCCGCTCGCCGATGCCACGGACACGCACTGGGTGCCGGAAGGCGCAAAGTCTGCCGTGTAGTACATGAGGTAGGTCCCGTTCACTCTGGCAACGGAAGGCGCCCAGGTCTCGTTCGGCTTGGCCCAGCCGGGTAGCGACGGAAGCGCGTTGCCCACCGAGGTCCAATGGGTCAGGTCGGACGACGAGATGATCTGGATGTTTCCCGCGACGGAGTTGGTTGCGTAGGCGTAATAGATCTGTCCGAACAGAGTCACGTCGGGGTCCGGGAAGTCGAACGGGTAGACGAGGCCCGCCTTGGCTCCACCGTCGAGCGACGCGCAGGGACCCGACACGGCGGAGATGGCCTTGGCCGCGCCCGGGTTGTCGTGGGCCGCGATCGAGAACAGCGCGTCCTGCACGCCACCGAGGCAGGTGTGCAGCGCGGTGATCCCGAGACCTTCCAGCGAGGAGCCCGCGTTGGCATTGTTGAGTGATGCCTCGACCCCCGCCAACTGGTTCAGTGTCGTCCCGATCGATGACTGGAGGTTGTTGCGTGTGGCCGTCGTGACGGCGTCGGCGTAGTCGGTCACCGCCTTGTCGTGACGCAAAGTGGCGAGGTGGACCTCGGCGGCTCGCAGGGTGGACGCCTCGGCGCCGGCACGGACGTGCGCGTCAGCGTCATACCAGATAGCGGTGCCCAGGAGAGCCACCGCGACCACGCCGCCGACCACCATCAACCGCTTGCGCGGTCTTCGCTCAGCCACTCGCCTTGACCGCGGTCGAGCACGGCGTCGCGACCCACTTCAGTGCGTCGGCCGCCTTGGACTGGTTGCCCACTGCCAGTGCGTTAAGCGCCTGTTCGACACCGGCCAGACACCCGTGGAGGGCATTGAGGAGGGACGCCTGCTCGAACACGTGCGCCTGTGCAGCACTCAGTGCCGACCGGGCGCCCTCGAGCTGCGACGTGTCCTGGGTGAGGGCGTTGGAGTCGGTTCCGACCTGCTGGGTCACGAGATGCAGGTCGATTCGCGCCGCGGCCAGATCGCGCGCCACGACTACCGTGGTGCCGCGGGTGACCCGCAGAAGGTGCCGAGCGCGGTCATAGCGGTGGTTGGCCTGGGTGGCGTCGAAGAGCAGAGATCCGACCGCCACTCCGACCAGCGCGATGCATGTGACGAGAACGGCCCAGCGCCGGCGACGGTGGCGTGAGTTGCGTTCGATGCGCACAGGAGCATCGGGGAACTCGGCCGGACTCCGCTCGGCCAACAGCACGTCTGTCACGCGTCCATACCGCCTCCGGCGTCCGCCCGCCCGGGCACTCGGGGTTCGAAACCGCTCGCCAACCCTATGGCCTCAGGCGTTCCAATTTTGTTCAGGCCTGGAGTCCTCAGCGAGGGAGGTGCCTGAGTTCAGGAGATCGAGGACCTTCTCGACCCTCAGCGGAGGGAGTGGGATTCGAACCCACGGAGGCTTGCACCTCGCAGCTTTTCAAGAGCTGTGCATTCGTCCGCTCTGCCATCCCTCCAGGTGAGCTCGGGCGTTCATGCTACGGGTTTCGCAGATGAGCACCTTGTCCCGCCGACCCACTGACCCATTCGGCCAATTCGACGACAACACCGGGCCCGTCGAGGAAGACCAGGCGCCGGCCGTGAAAGTCCATGATCTCGTTACGCGGCTCCACGCCGTTTGCGGCGAGGTGGGCGAGCATGGCGTCCAGGTCGGCCACTCGGAAGCACACGTGGTTGAAGCCGAGGCGTGTCAGAGTCCCCGCACCCTCGTCCGGCCGGGCGTCCGGGTGGTGGAACCGCAGCAACTGCACTTCTTGGTGCACAGGCGCGCCTTCGAGCACGAGGGTGACATGGTCCGCCTCCCAATCCTCGATCCCCATGTAGCGCCCGATCTCCTCGCCGCGTGCAACGACCGCCACTCGCTCGACGAAGCCCAGCAGCCCAAAGAATCCACGGGCGGCGTCCAGGTCCGTGACCACCACCGTCATGTGGTCGAACCCCTCGTTCCGCACCGTCCCGCTGGCCATGCCGACCTCCCCCGACCTGTCCCGAATTCCGAACTCCGAATTGAACGGACGACGTCGTCCGGGTCGCTAGCCCTTCGCCGCGGCGTCGCGCAGATCCCGGGCGCGGGAGCGCGCGCGGCCCCGGGTGGCCTGGTCCAGGACGACCTTGCGCAGCCGGACGGCCTTTGGCGTCACCTCGACGCACTCGTCCGTCGCAATGAACTCCAGCGCATGCTCCAAGGAGAACGTCATCGCCGGCGTCAGTCGCTCGAGCTCGTCGGCGGTGGACGAGCGGATGTTGGTCAACTTCTTCTCTTTGGTCGGGTTGACGTCCATCTCCTCGGCCCGGGCGTTCTCGCCGACGATCATCCCCTCGTAGACCTCTTCCGTAGGCCCGACGATCAAAGTCCCCCGTTCCTGCAGGTTCATCAGCGCGAACGTCGTCGTCACGCCGCGACGGTCGGCCACCATCGAGCCGTTGCGCCGAGTGCGCAGTTCGCCGTGCCAGGGCTCCCAGCCGTCGAACACGTGATGCAGGATCCCCGTGCCCCGCGTCTCGGTCAGGAACTCCGTCCGGAAACCGATCAACCCTCGAGCCGGAACCCGGTAGTCGAAACGCACCCAGCCGGTTCCGTGGTTCACCATCTCGAGCATGGTGCCCTTGCGGAGCGCGAGCAGCTGCGTCACGACGCCGAGATACTCGTCGGGCACGTCGATACTCACTAACTCCACCGGTTCGTGCACCCGGCCGTCGAGCTCGCGCGTCACCACCTGCGGCTTGCCCACCGTGAGCTCGAAGCCTTCACGGCGCATTGTCTCGACGAGAACGGCGAGTTGGAGCTCGCCTCGGCCGAGGACCTCCCACATGTCGGGGCGCTCGGTCGAGCCGACCCGAATGGCGACGTTGCCCACCAACTCGGCATCGAGGCGTGTCTTGACCAGCCGCGCCGTGAGCTTGTTCCCGTCCGTGCCCGCGAGCGGCGACGTGTTGATGCCGATCGTCATGGCCAGGCTCGGCTCGTCCACCGTGATCGCCGGCAGAGCGACCGGGTCGTCGGGGTCGGCCAGCGTCTCGCCGATCGTGATCTCCGCCATCCCCGCGACCGAGACGATCTCGCCCGGTCCGGCCGAGTCCGCCGGGACCTGGTCGAGCGCTTCGGTCACGTACAGCTCGGTCACCTTCGCCGTCTCGATCGAGCCGTCCAGACGGCACCAGGCCACGGGGCTCCCCTTGGTCAGCGTGCCGTTGTAGACACGGCACACGGCCAGCCGGCCCACGTAGGGCGACGCCGAAAGGTTGCACACCAGCGCCTGCGTCGGCGCGTCGTCGTCGAAGGACGGCGCGGGGACGTGTTCGATGATGGCGCGGAACAACGGCTCCACGTCGGTCCCCTCGACATTCGGCTCGGTGCTCACCCAACCCGCCCTGGCGTTGGCATAGAGGATGGGGAAGCTGATCTGGTGCTCGTCGGCGTCGAGGTCCAAGAACAGCTCCTCGACCTGGTGGACGACCTCGCCGATGCGTGCGTCGGCCCGGTCCACCTTGTTGACCACCAACACCACGGGGAGCCGGGCCTCCAGGGCCTTGCGGAGCACGAAGCGCGTCTGGGGCAGTGGGCCCTCCGAAGCGTCGACCAACAGCAGCACCCCGTCGACCATGGTCAGGCCGCGCTCGACTTCGCCGCCGAAGTCGGCATGGCCCGGGGTGTCGACGATGTTGAGCTTCACTCCGCCCCAGCGCACGGCCGTGTTCTTGGCCAGGATGGTGATGCCCTTCTCGCGCTCGAGGTCGCCCGAGTCCATGACGCGATCGGTGAGCTCCTGGTGGGCGCCGAAGGCCCCCGTCTGGCGCAACAGGGCGTCCACCAGCGTCGTCTTGCCGTGGTCGACGTGGGCCACGATGGCCACGTTCCGGATGTCCTCGCGTCGTCCCATGGGGGAGCCAACGATAGAGGACGCCTCCGGCACCCCCGGCCGCGTCCAGCGGTATGCCGGAAACCCGCCCCCCGAAGGCTCAGGCGGCGGCGATGCGGGTGGGAGAGCCGCCGGCCAGCACCAGCGCGACCGCGTCCGCCGCGAGAGCTAGCACGCTCGGGTGCGGCTCGAGGCGGACGATGTGGCCGGAGTCGGGCCACCAGCCGACCACGCGTCCCGGCGCCGGCTCCGCGTCGGCGCGTGCCCGCAGCGCCTCCACCAACGCGACCAGCGCCAATTCGGCGCGCACCGATTCGCGCCGCGGTCCCGACAGCACCACCAGATGCGCCGCCCGGGTTCGCACGTCGGCCCGGCCCCGGAGCGCCAGGAGCGCGGAGTGCGGGCTGTCCCACCAATGGTCGCGTCCCACCACCAACGGCAGACCCAGGGCGGGCCAATCCAGTGCACACCACAGCCGGGTGGCCCACGTGACCGCTTCGGCCGCCACTGCGCTGCGACCGGCGTCCGGCAACGCCGCCACCCAGCGGTCGAGTTGGGAGACGGTCCGGCCACCGTCGCGGACCTCGCGTTCGCTGTCCGCCAGGCGGGCCTGCACCGCATCGTGCGGGGTGCGCGCCTCGGCGGCCAGAAGGGAGCGCACCGCTGCCAGGCCGATGGTCCGTCGCGCCGTGCGCGTCGACCATGCGAACGGCGCGTCGTCGGCCTCGACCGCACCAGTGCCGAGAGCAACGCGCACGTCGTGGTCGGTCACCCGGAAGGGCCCGGCGCCGGCGCGCCGTACGGCCAACCCGGCGAGCGTCGACTGCGCAGCCCCACGCGCGGCGCGCCAGGCACCGCGGTCGAGCGGAACCGGGCCCTCCAGCGGCGCCGCCATCGCCGTGGTGAGCTCGTCAGCCACGCTCCGCCACTGCGACCGCTCCAACCACCCCGACCTCTGCAATGTCTCCCTCCGCCCCACCCACCGTCGCGCCGAGCCACGCGGCCAGATGCGAGGCGATGGCGCGCAGATGCTCCTCGCGCACGTCCTCGACGCCGTAGCGGCCGCTGCCCGTTTCGAGCAGGGCCAACCGGAAGGGAGGCGTCCCGCTGCGCAACGTCTCGAGCAGCGCGAGATAGTGAAGTAAGCGGCGCTCGCGGGCCCACGATCCCCCTGTGCAGAGTCCGAGCGCGCACAGCGACGCCGTGTCCGGGCGCGGGATGCCCACGAGGAGATCGAACACACCGTGCAGCACGATGCGGCCGCCGGCCAACGGGATGGCCACGCGATCGTCGGTACGCGGCATCCAGGCCGGTGCGAGACGTGGCAGGAGGTCGGCCAGGTGCGCGGCGTGGCCTGCCACCACGGTGCCCAACGCCTTCCTCGACCCCTCGTCCATCGCTTCGACGGACGCCACCGTCGCCGCGCCTGCGCCGCCCGGCCCCTCAGCACGGCACGCGTCGAGCGCATCGCCCAACGGGTCGACGACGGCGCCTTCTGCCGCCCCCTCGACGACGAGGCGCCGGAACAGCACGTGCACGAGCCGGGACACGACCGCTTCTTCCGACAACGCCGCGTCGTCGGCCCCCCGATCCGCCACATCCGCCGCACCCGGCCCCGCCGGCCCCGGCCCCGGCCCCAGCACCTCCCGCGGCCCCAACACCAAAGCCGGCGCCAGCTCGCCCCGAGATGCGACCACCCCGAACGCCGCGTCCTCGAGCCACGCCCGGAGCCCGCCCGCCAGGCCCGGGTCGAAGCTCGGCCGCGCCGCCGTGTCCCGCAGCAGCGCCAGCACCTCGCCGCCGGCCCCGGCCCCCGCCGCCACAGCCCCCGACGTCGGCCGCTGCAGCGGGCGTGGGGCGACGAGGACCATGGGGCGCAGTGTGCCCACGCCGTGTGACACCTCCTCTACCCTGGCGAGTGCATGGCACCTGCCCTTGATCTGCTGGCGCCGGCCACCAGCACGGCGTTCTTCGTCGTGTTCGGGGTGTTCGTCGTCGCCATTGTCGTGCTGATCGTGATCATCATCATGTGGGCGGTGCGCCACGACATCGCGGGGCGCCGGGCGTGGCGTGCGCGCCAGCAGGGCGCGTGGCAGGCCGGCGAAGACCAGGACACGCGGTGACGCGGTGACCAACGCGTCCGGTCCCGCCGACTTCGACGGCCAGGTCGACGGCCACGTCGACGGCAACGGCCCCGGTACCGACGCGCCAGCGCCCACCTGGGCGGCGCGCCTCCGTGCGCGCTTCGGCGGGCGGCAGCGCCGGCAGCGCCGCCACGGCGCCGACGGCAGGTCCGGCAAGTCCGGCAGGTCCGGCGGGCACGGCGGGACCCCGCAGCGCACGGCGTTCGTGTTGGCGGGCGGCGGCAGCCGGGGAGCGGTGCAGGTCGGCATGCTCGACGAGCTCGTGCGAAGGGGCATCCGCGCCGACCGGGTCTTCGGGGCGAGCGTCGGCGCGATAAACGGCGCCGCGTATGCGGGGAACCCGACGCCCGAGGGGATCGAGCACATGGCCGACGTGTGGCGGGGTGTTACGGGCGGCGACATCTTCCCGCGGGGCGCGCTCGATGGGCCGTGGGCCTACTTCCAGAAGCGTCCGTCCGTGCATGCGAACTCGGGGCTCCGCAAGATCATCGAGGCCGGCGTGAACTACGAGAACCTCGAGGATGCGTCGGTGCCGATCGAGGTGGTGACCACGTCGCTCACCGACGGGCGCGAGCGGTGGATCACGAGGGGCCCCGCCGCCGAGGCCATCCTCGCCAGCTCCGCCATCCCGTCCATCTTCCCGCCGGTGACGATCGACGGCGACGTGTTGATCGACGGCGGCGTCGTCAACAACGTCCCGATCAGCCGGGCCCTGACGGCTGGATGCGACCGCATCTACGTCCTCCTCTGCGGCCCGCTGCACTACCACCCCAAGCCGCCCCGCCGCCCCGCCGAGGCCGTGCTCACCGCATTCTTCGTGGCGATCCACGCGCGCTTCGTGCGCGAGCTCGCCTCTCTCCCCCACGGCGTCGAGGTGATCGTCTTCAGCGGCGGCGGCGACCCGTCCGGGCAGTACCGCGACTTCAGCTCCACCTCCGCGCTGATCGAGGAGGGGCGCACCGAGGTGGCCGACGTTCTCGACCGCTACGTCGGGACCTCCCACGATCTCGGGGTGGCCGCCGTGGGCGGCCCGCCGACCCCTGCCGCCGAACCCGGCACGGCGGGCGGACCCGGACCGGGCTCGGTACCGAGCGCCGAAGCCACGGCCCCGACGACCGAGCCCGCGGGATCGCCGTGACCCCCTCTGCCGGAGCGGGCGGCGGCAACGGGCACGGCCGCTATCTGCTCGGCAACGTCGCCCCCGAGGCGATGGACCGCTTCACCGCCTTCGCCACGCTGTTCGACCCCTCGACGTTCCGCCACCTCGACGCACTCGGCCTGGCCGCCGGCTGGCGCTGCTGGGAGGTGGGCGCCGGGGGGACGAGCGTGGTCGCGCACATGGCGGCGCGGGTGGGGCCGCGCGGCCACGTGGTCGCGACCGACATCGACCTGGCGTGGGCCGCCAACGCCGCCGCGCCGAACGTCACCATCATCGAGCACGACGTGGCGGGCGAGCCGCCGCCGGGGGGTCCCTTCGACCTCGTCCACGCGCGCCTGGTGCTGGTGCACGTGCCCGAGCGCGACGTCGCGCTGGCCAACATGGTGGCGGCGCTGCGGCCCGGCGGCGTGCTCCTCGTCGAGGACGCCGACCCCGCGCTGCAGCCGCGCAGCTGCCTCGAGGAGACCGGCCCCGAGGAGGTGCTGGCCAACCGCCTGCGCCGGGGCTTCCGCCACCTCCTCTCCGAGCGGGGCGTGGACCTGGCCTACGGCCGCACCCTGCCGCACCGGCTCCGCGCCGCCGGCCTCGAGGACGTGGCGGCCGACGCCGCCTTCCCCATCCGCCACCCCGCCTGCATCCCGCTCGAGGTGGCCACGATCGCCATGGTGCGCGACCAGCTCGTCGAGCGCGAATTCGCCACCGACGAGGAGATCGAGCAGCACCTGGCCAGCGTCCTGAGCGGGCGCCTCGACCTGACCCAGCCCCCCATGATCTCGGCCTGGGGGTGGCGGCCCGAGGCCTGAGCCCACGACGGCGGCGCGACCGTCACAGCATCCTGGTGGAATAGGGCGGTGACGCTCACTGCCGATCCGGCCGCGCGCGAGTCCCTGTTCCAC
>DATMMN010000033.1:0-17135 GCA_035569675.1 Acidimicrobiales bacterium
CTCGGCCATCTCTCGACTGCGAGCCGTGCATCGCACGGACTGGGCCGCACCTTTCAGCGCATGGAGCTCTTCGACTCGATGACCGTTGCCGAGAACGTCGCGCTCGGTCCCGAGGCATTCCTGGCGGCGCGGCGGCCCTGGAGCCAGATGGCGTGCTCCCGAAACCAGCGGCGTGACATCGCGACCCGGACGAAGGAGGCCATGGATCGTTGCGGGATCGCGCCGATGATGCGCCAGCGCGTCGGCGATCTCTCGACCGGACAGCGGCGCCTGGTCGAGCTGGCGCGGGCCATGGCGACGCCATTCCATTTCCTCCTGCTCGACGAGCCGTCTTCAGGCTTGGACGTGGTCGAGACCGAACGCTTCGGCCAGATCATCAGCCGGTTCGTGGCAGAGACCGGCATCGGCATCCTGCTGGTCGAGCACGACATGGCACTCGTCTCGGGCGTGTGCAGCTACATCTACGTCCTCGATTTCGGGAACCTGATCTTCCAGGGCCCGTGCGCCGAGGTCCTGTCATCTGAAACGGTGCGCGCCGCCTACCTCGGTTCCGACGAGATCACGGTGGACGAGACGGACGAGGTGGCATCTCATGCTTGAGCTGCGCAACATCTCCGCCGGTTATGGGACCGGGCGGGTCCTCGAGAACGTGAACCTCGTGGTGCCCGACGGCGCCGTCGTGGCGCTCCTCGGCCCGAACGGGGCGGGCAAGACGACGCTGCTCAAGGTGATGTCAGGTCTGCTTCGCCCGATGTCGGGCCGAGTGCTCCTCGATGGTGAAGACGTCACGGGCGCCTCCCCCTTCGAGCTGGCGCGCTCGGGCATCTGCCACGTGCCCGAAGGGCGAGGCATCTTCCCGACCCTCAGCGTGGCCGACAACCTGCGGCTCCAGGCTCCGCGCTCGGTCGACCGACGCGCCGTCGAACTCGCCGCTGCGGTGTTCCCGCGGCTCGCGCAGCGCCGCAACCAACTGGCCGGGACGATGTCGGGAGGGGAGCAGCAGATGCTCGCGCTCTCGCGCGCCTACGTCGCGGAGCCCGCCACCGTGCTCCTCGACGAGGTGTCCATGGGCCTCGCACCATTGATCGTCGACGAGATCTTCCGCTACCTGCGGCGCATCGCGTCCGAGGGGATCTCTCTGCTGGTGGTGGAGCAATACGTGGCGCGCGCGCTCGAGCTGGCCGACTACGTCTACATCCTCAACCGGGGACGAATCCGCTTCGCCGGCGAGCCCGCTGAGGTCGGGGACCAGACAGTGCTCGAGTCGTACCTCGGGGCCCTGACGTCATGAAGGTCGCCGCCATGCTGCGTTGGTTCGGCGCCTCCCGACGCGTCCGCCTGGTGCAGCTCGTCGCGTTGGCCGGGCTCGTCGCCGGTCTGGGCGGCATCGCGGCGACCTCGGGCGCGGGCGCCGACACGGGGACCACCGGCTCGAGCGGTGCCGGCAACACGAACACCTACAACCTGTCTGCTCAGGCGAATGCGCTGGACGTCCTGCTCACCGACGCCTCGTTGCCCTTGTCCGGCGACCTCAACTACGAAGTCGGCCCGTGGGGGTCCTCTGCATCGCTCAACAGCCTGGGCGAATCGATCTCTGACGCCGGAGCGCCCTACTCCCCTTCGATCGCCTCGTTGCCCGGGACGATCAACGGGCTCGCAGCCGGCAACTTCCCCCCTCTGCCGCCACTCCCGGGTTATGTGTCGGCCAGCTACCCGAGCAACAAGGCGTCCATCCAGAGCCAGGCGGGCTACGACATTGCGGCGACGGCCCAGGCCAACTCGTCCAAGGGCGCCGTCGGGCTGGGCGTGCAGCCGAGCGGCTCACCGAACACGACGTTCTTCTCTACGGCGGAGACCACGGCGAACCCGGATGGCAGCGTCACCCTGAGCGCGTCGGCCGGGATGGACCTGCTCGACTTCGGACAGCTCCTCGACGTCGGCAATGTGTCCTCGTCCCTGTCGATGACCCAGCAGTCCAACCAACAACCCAAGGTCACGTCACAGACGACTCTGGGAACGATCACCCTGTTGGGTACGTCCACCGGCCTGCTCGGGAAGGGTGTGAGCGCATTCGGCATCGGCGTTCCCATCGACATCAACCAGCAGGTGATCGGGACGCTCAACACGCTGATCGCCAAGACAGGGATCAAGCTCACGTATCTCCCCGTGACGTACACCTATACCGACGGCACGAGCAGCACGGGTTCGAGCCCCGACAGTGCGAAGACGCTGCAGGCGGTCGACTCGGGCGCCCTGCAGGTGACGTTCAGCCAGAACTTCCCCTCGCAAGGTCCGGTGACGCTCAGCGCCACGTTGGGTCGTGTGTACCTGTCCACCACGGACACACCCGGGATCGGGCCGACGACGGGGAACAGTGGTGTGGTCGTCGGCAACACGGGCGCAGGTGCAACGCCGGCGTCGTCATCCTCAGCCGTGGTCGGGAACACCGGCACGGTGACCGGGAACTCGGGGCCCTCATCGACGAACACGTCCGGTCCCTCTGTGCAGCCGGCAGGCAGCACCCAGACCCTGGCCAGCGGCCCCGCCTACCTGATTGAGCACGGGCCACCGATCGAGAGCGTCTACCTGGTTCTGGTCCTCGCCGCGTTGGGCCTGCTCCTGGCGTCCCAGGCCGCCCGCTACCTGGCGGTGCGGCTGGCTTTGAGCGGACGGGGACAGTGAGCCGCCGGCGGATGTGTGAGCAAGGAGCGCAGGCGAATTTCGTTGAACAAGGGATCGCATGAGTGAGGAGCACAGCCCCATGACGACATCCAGACGACCGATGCGGCGGCGCTCACGGCGGCTCCACGTCCTGGCAACGGTGGCGTCCGTGGGACTCGGTGCCCTGGCTCCCCTGGCCCTGCTCTCTCCCGCGGTCGCCTCCGGTGCACCGACGGGCAACACCGGCAATTCGGGCCGAGCCGCGGTGGTCACTCCGCTCCTCGACATATTCAAATTCGGCAACGCCATCGGCCTCCCGCTCGCCTGCAGCGACACCGGATCAATCGTCTCGATCATCGGGACCCAAACCGGCGGCACAGCCGTCGCCTCGAAACTCGTCACCGAGCTCGACAGCCAATGCAACGAGCTTTCTTCGAAGGGTGGCGATTATCTCGAGCAGGCGATCGCGCAGAGCCAAGCGCTGACACTGCTGAACCCGGTGATGAACCCCTTGATATCGGCGTTGGCCACGGCGCTGAGCACCGTCGGCACCCAAGAGGGTGCCTCCCTCTCGCCCTTCGGCCCCACGGTGGCCGGGCTCGGTGGCACCGTCACCTTCTTCGAGGGTTCGTGAGGTGCGCCACGCGTTCCGGGTGCCCTTCGTCACCGCCCTGATCGTCGCGCCCCTGCTCCTCGCCGCGTGCGGCGAACGCGCACGCCTCCCCAACGGCTCGGGCGCGGCCTCCTCGAACACGTCACGTGGTTCGAACGGTTCGGCGTCCGCGACAACGACCACGTCCATCACCACCACCGGCGCCTCCGCACTCCCGACTCTTCCCAAAGGCGGGCGTCCGTCGACCACCGTCGTTCCGACCACGCGAATTGGCGTCGGTAACGCGACCGATCCCACACAACGGGCGATCCTGAGCGCGTACGAGTCGTACCTGGTCGACCTTTCGGGGCTCGACGACAACCTTTCGCAGGGATATATCGCTCCGCTCGCTTCGGTCACCACGAATCGGCTGGCGCAGGCGAGCGTCCGCCAGGCAGCCGCGATCCTGGCCGCGCAGGAACACGGCGTGGGAACTCTCCACGACGACCATGTCTCCATCGTCATGACGGGCCCGACCTCGGCCGCCCTGGCCGACTGCCAGGACGAGTTCGACTTCTACCTCGTGAGCGACGGTTCCTCGGCGCCCGATGCATTCGTCCAGCGCGGCGACTTTGCCGGGTCGGCCCAGATGGTCTTGCAAAACGGGCACTGGCTGGTCGACGTGTTCACGACGACCCACGTCGCCTGCGCCTACTGACCGCTAAGAAATTCAGCTCTCGGCGCGCAGCGTTCCGCCGATCGACCCCAAGCCCGCGGCGATTGCCGCGAGCGTGCGGGCGGGCGGGGCGTGGCTCAAATGGGCGGCCTCCTCGGACATGAGCGCTTCGGCATCGACCAGGAGGCCAAGCCGCAACCGATTCGCGGCCAGCGGGTCTCCCGCCGTCCCGGGGACAGAGCCGACATAGGCGTCGGCCGCGCCCAGTGCGACCACCATCCCCTCCAGGTCCGAGTCACGTGAGTGGCCGGCCACGGCTGCACGCACTGCGGCTTGCGTGGGCGCACCGTCCGTCGCAACTTCAGCCGCCCACTCCCCCTTGGGCTCCGTGCCAGAGGCGGGCGCGCCAGCCGGCCGCCACGACGGAGCGAGGGGCGGGGAGGGGACGAGGCCGTCGGAAGACCAATCGGGAACGTGCGAGGCCGCGGCGACGTCCGGACCGGCGACAGCCGAGCCCAGCCCGGACGCCAGTTCGGCCGTGCCCTGGTCAAAGACGATGTCACCCAAACTGCGAATCCGTAGGTAGCTGTGTTGGAGCTGCCCCTGCAACGCCCCGCTCGGTTCTTCCGTCGCCGCCTCGTCCACCTGGAGGGACGCGGCGTAGAGCCCGATGGCCGCGACGTAGTCCGCATGGGCCGACGCGTGACCTGGCGGCGGCGCGAGATTCTGGAGGGCACGCCGCACCCGCTCGAACGCGGGCAGATCGCGCTCGAACTCCTGACGCGCCTTCGCGGCGGACTCCGTCCCGCTCGCCCAAGCGGACGCGGCTCCGAGTGCGCCGAGCAGCGTCGACTGCAACGGGTGCAAATCGTCGACGACGTGTCCGTACCACGACTGGGCCGAATTGGGTATGGCTGCCGCCACCGAGGCCCCCGGCGATGCGGCGGCCCAGGCCAATGCCACGAGCACCGACGCCACAGCACGGCGGGCGAGCGTCACGGCTCGCATCCTACGAACGGCAGCTGTTCCCGCAGCGTCAGGTGCCCCCCGCGAACTGGTGGATCCGGGTGAAGGCCGCGTCAAGGAGGTCGGCATGTTCCATTTGACTCTCCCTTCGAGTTGTTACGGCCGAGATGGTGCGCAAGAAGACGGCTCAGGCTCCTTTGTAGACCCGGCCGTCCTTCATCACGAAGCGCACGTCCTTGGTCGACTTGATGTCCTCGGAAGGATCGCCGGGCACCGCGATGATGTCAGCCAGGTACCCCGGGGCCAGCCGTCCGAGATCGTCGGCACGCTCGATCAGGTCAGCGCTCGTCATCGTCGCGGCCTGCAGCGCCTGCATCGGGGTCATCCCGCGGTCGACCATGGCGATGAGCTCGTCCGCCTGTGTGCCGTGCGGGATGGCAGGCGCGTCAGAGCCGCAGGCGATCTTCACACCGGCCGCGAGGGCCTTGCCGAACATGCGACGCGCCTGCGGGAAGATCTCGGCTGCCTTCTTCTGCAAGATGGGGTGGATGCGGTCCACCGCCATATGGTCCGCGAGCGCCGTGGTGCCAACGAGGAACGTGTCGCTGTCGGCCATCAGCTTGACGGTGTCGTCGGTGGCCAGCGACCCGTGCTCGATGCAGTCCACGCCGGCCCGAATGCAGGCGCGGATGCCGGCATCGCCATGCGCGTGCGCGGCGACCCGGAGGCCATTGCGGTGGGCCTCGTCGACGATGGCGGCCAACTCCTCGTCCGAGTACTGCTGACACCCTGCCGCGCTCGAAAACGACATCACGCCGCCGGAGGCCGAGATCTTGATCAGCTTGGCGCCATACTTGATCTGGTAGCGCACGGCTTTGCGCACCTCCGGCACGCCGTTGGCGATCCCCTGTTCGACGCTCTGGGGCATGATCCCGGGTGCGAGCCCCTGGAACATGGTGGGGTCGAGGTGACCTCCCGTGGGTGTGATGGCGTGGCCGGCCGGGAAGATCCGCGGGCCGGGAAACCAGCCCTGATCAACCGCCTTCATCAGGTCGACGTCGAGGAGGAATCCCGCCGTGTACACCATGAGCCCGAGATTGCGCACGGTGGTGAAGCCGGCCATGAGCGTGGTCGCGCAGTTCACGGCGCCGCGTAGCGTCCGGTAGACGGGTGAGTCCTTCACGCCGTGCATCGGGTCGGGCAGGCCGTCGGGCCCACCGGGCCCGCCGATGAGCATGTTCAGCTCCATGTCCATGAGCCCGGGAAGGAGCGTCACGTCGCCAATGTCCATTTCGGTGGCCGGGGTCGGAACATCTTTAGGGTTGACCGCCACGATCTGGTTGCCGTCCACTACAACGACCGCTGGTGAGCGCACCTCGCCCGTCTCGACGTCGGCCCAGCGATCGGCCCTCAGTACGATCACGTCGCTCATAGCGCCTCCTTGTTCGTAGTGTCCTCTGCTTCGGCCGTCGTGCCAGATGCGCTCAGCGGATCGGCTCGTCTCCGCTCATCGTGGTGCGGTGCAACTCTCGGGACGACGCTGGGTCGTACGGGCAGGCCCGATGCATGACTCCCGTGTTGTCCCAGATCACCAGGTCACCTACGGACCATTCATGGCGGTAGACGCGTTCGGGCGCAGTGGCATGAGTCAGGAGGCCGTCGAGTAGCGCCTTGCCGGCCTGCCTCTCCATCCCGACGACGTGATCCGCGGTGGCGCCGATGACGAGGGAACGGCGCCCCGACCGGTGACACCAGACGAGCGGGTGCTCGCGGTCGGACTTCTCGCGCCAACGCGCCAGCTCCTCGGGGGTGGGGTCGGGGTGCACCAGACGCTGCGACGCCTCGAACGAATGCAGGACGCGCACCCCTTCCAAGCGGTCCTTCTCGACGTCGTCCAGCTCGTCGTAGGCGGCATACGTGCTTGCGAATTCGGTCTCGCCGCCTTCCGTCGCCACCACCTTGGCGCTCAGGATGGTCGCCTTGGCCGGGACCTCGTCTTGTGCCCCGTCGATGTGCCAGGCGAAGGTCCCACGCAGATAGTCCGCGATCGGGTTCTTGGCCGGGTCGAGCGTGACAGTGAAGATGCGCGGTGCCTCGGCGGGCTCTGCTTTGCCGACGTCGTCGAGACGTTTGGAGAACGTGACCTGCGTCTCGTCGTCGACGTGCAGTCCACGAAAGACGAGGACGCCGTGCTCCTCCAGAGCATCCATGCACCGGCCCGGCAGTGCACCGTCATCGACCAGCTGCGACCCCTCGACGCCGTGCACCTCGGCGCCAACGGTTCCGAGCTGCTCGAGCGTCATGGTCCTCAGATGTACCACGCCCCGTTGACGTTGATCTGTTGTCCCGTGATGTAGCCCGCTTCCTCCGAGCAGAGGAACGCGCAGGCTCCGGCGATGTCGTCGGGCGTACCCAACCGGCCGAGCGGCGCCCGAGCGACCACCTGATCGAGGCTGGCCATGGCGCCCGATTCCATCGGCCGGCGCATCATCGGCGTGTCGATGGCACCGGGGGGGATCGTATTGACAGTGATGCCCTTGGACGCGAGGTCCAGGGCAACCGCCTTGGTGAGCGCGATGACACCGCCCTTCGAGGCGACGTAGTGGGCCATGCGCTTCGTCCCGGACTGCGCGGACGAAGACGAGATGGTCACGATGCGCCCCCACTCCGCCGCGACCATGTCCGGAACGACCGCCTGGATGCAATGGAACGTGCCAGTGAGGTTGACGGCGAGCATGCGCTCCCAGGCTGCGACCTCGATGTCGAGGAAGCTCACGAAACCCTCGATCCCGGCACTGGTCACGAGGATGCCAATGGGGCCGAAGGCGGCGCGCGCCTGGTCCATGGCAGCGTCGACGGCCCCTCGATCGCTCACGTCGACCGCGATGCCAACGGCACGCCCACCGTCAGCCTGAATCTCCTTGGCCACCTGCTCGGTCGCATCGCCGTCGATGTCGAGCACGGCGACGCCGTGACCTCGGGCCGCCAATCGGTGGCAGATGGCCCGGCCCATGCCCGAACCGCCACCCGTGACGACGGCGACGCGGGAGGTCTCCGATCGCCCCTCACCCATGCCGGTCTCCCACTCGCGCTGCCTCCCCGTTCCTTCTCAAGCGTCCCTAGCGTCCAGCGATAGCATGCTATACCTTAGATGAGAACGTCATTTCCACGTCGAGGGGAGCCCGATCATGCGGATGGGACTGCAGGTCAGCGCCGACCGGGGTCGATACGCCACCAAGGTGGAGAAGCTCCAAGCTGACGCACGCTGGGCTGACGAGGCGGGGCTCGACACCGTATGGACGCCCCAGATACCCGACGAATTCGACGTGATGACGGCGGCCACGCTGCTCGGCGCCGCCACCTCGCGTATCGAGATCGGGACGTCGGTGGTGCCTATCCAGCCGCGCCATCCGATCGTGCTGGCGCAGCAGGCGTTGTCGGCGCAAGCGGTGTGCGGCGGCCGCTTCACCTTGGGTCTCGGGGTCTCGCACCACTGGATCATCGAAGACATGCTCGGCCTGCCGTACGAGCGCCAAGCCACCACGATGCGCTGTTACCTCGACGTGTTGGACAAGGCGCTGGCCGGCCCCGGACTCGTCGAGGTCGACAACGAGCTCTTCCACATTCGCAACCCTCTCGACGTCACCGACCTCGCGCCGACCCCGGTCATGATCGCCGCGCTGGGCCCCGTCATGCTCAAGCTCGCAGGCGAGCGAGCCGCGGGCACAGTCCTGTGGCTGGCTGACGAGCGCACCATCGGTGCCCATGTCGTCCCCGTCATCACGAAGGCTGCTGAGGCCGCGGGCCGGCCCGCCCCGCGGGTGATGGCGGGCGTCCCCGTCTGCCTGTGCGGCGACGACCAGATCGACGCCGCGATCGAGCGGACGAACAGGACGCTCAGTGAGGTGGTCGACTCTCCGAACTACGCGCGGCTCATGCAGCACGGCGACGCCCGCAGCATCGGCGACGTCCTCATCTGCGGCAGCGAGGCCACGATGGAGAAGCGGTTGCGGAGCTTTGCCGATGCAGGCGTGACCGACCTCAACTGTCGCATCGTCCCGCTCGGCGCAGGCCGCGACCAGATCAAGGCGTCGGCCGAGGGCACCCGGGAGTTCCTGGCGGCGGTAGCGCCATCCATACGCGCCTTCGGTTGAAGACCCCGTTGTCCCGCTCGGGACTACCGAGCGGTGAAAGTCACTTCGAGCCGGTTGCGATGCCGGTGGCGACGAACTCCCACATCTCGTCGGCAGCCCGCGCGTTGTCGTGCGATTCGGTGCCACTGATCGTTGATGCGTAGGCGGCGTTGAACATGATCGTGGATAGGATGCTGCCGGCCACGTCCTCACCGGCATAGGAGGGACGCACGGCACCCGCCTCGACGGCGTCGGCCAACGTCTTTTCCAACAACGCGACCAACGGCACGAACGCCCGCGACGCCTCCTCCTGGTGAGCGGTCAACAGCTGATGGCAGAATTCCGCCAGGACTGGTGTCGGGTTGTTCTTCGACGCGCGCCCCTTTGGAGCGGGCAGGCACATGCGGTAGTACTCGACAACGAACCGGTGCAATCGCTCAAGCGGAGTGCGCTCCTTGGCCAGCTGGTCCTCGAGGCGCTCGGCGGTGGAGCGGATCGCTTCGTCGAAGAGCGCCAACAGCAACTCGTGCTTGCCGGCGAAGTACTGGTAGAAGCTGCGCAGCGACTGCCCGGAGCGGTCTACGACCTCTTGGACGGTGAAGTCACGGCCAGACTCGGCGCTGGCCAGGAGCTCGAAGCCGGCGTCGAGGAAGCGCTGCACCCGGCCTTCGCTCCGGACGCGAGCCGAGTCGAGGGATCGTGCGACTGCCATGTCCCTCCGCCGCACCGGGGCGTCCGGCGCGGTTGTGCTTGGATCGTCAGCAGAGGACATCGCCTGAGTGTATCTGGTTACCCGTAAACGAGAGCGGGACTCTCCCTCACGGCGGTACCACTGCGTAGAAAATCTGCAAAGGAGGTTCCCACTACCTGCACTTGCTTGGTCGGCCCTGCATGTCGCTCCGGCCGCACACTGGATTGCAGATTTTGAGAATGCTGTTATCGTGACGGCGCATGGACCCGGCTCGCACGACTGACGTCATCGAGCTCGAACAAGTCCTGGCCCGCTACGCGGTCGGCATGACCCGCGACGACGTTGAGGCCGTGATGGAGGTGTTCACCCCTGACGGCACGTACAGCGCCTTCGGCACGACCTACGCCCTCGAGGACTTTCCCGCCCTCGTGGCGGCCGCGCCCAAGGGCCTCTTCCTCACCGGGACCCCGGCCCTCGACCTCGACGGCGCCAAAGGCACGGGCACCGGATACCAAACGCTGTGCTTCGTCGACCAGGCGACGCACGACATGCGCATCGGTTGGTACACCGACACGTACCGCAAGACCGACCAGGGCTGGCGGCTGCAGACGCGCTCCATGACCTTCTTGCGGCGCAGCGGCGCGCGCGACTCGGGCAAGGCGCACGACCCGGGCCGCCCGACGCCGTCGTCCTCGGACGCCTAGGCCAACGAGGGACGTCGTGGAGCTGGCCGAGTTCAAGCTGTCGGTCAACCGCTGGCTCGACGAGCACGCAGCCGAGCTCGAGCCCGAGTTCGAGGGCATCGGAACCCTCGACGAGCAGATGGCACAGCTGCGCAAGATCATGCGGCTCGGCTACGACGCTGGGTTCACGCGCTGGGGTTGGCCCGAGCGCGTCGGTGGGCTCGGTGGGTCGAATCTGCTGCGGGCGTACCTCGGCGAAGCCCTGACCGCGCGCGACCTCGTCGAACCGGGGAACTACTCCATGCCCGAGGTGCTCGCCCCGACCATGATCGACTTCGCGCCCGCAGAACTCGCCGCCAGCATGGTGCCGCGGCTCCTGTCGGGCGACGAGATCTGGTGCCAGGGCTTCTCGGAGCCGGGCACGGGGAGCAACTTGGGTTCACTGGCCTGTCGCGCCACGAAGGATGGTGACGGTTGGCGAGTGAACGGCCAGAAGGTGTGGACGAGCCTCGCCCAATACGCCCAACGCTGCGTCCTCCTCACCCGCACGGGCACGCCGGAGTCCGCTCACCGCGGCATCACGGCCTTTTTCATCGACATGGACAGCGCGGGCATCACGGTGCGGCCCATCGAGACGATGCATGGCGTCCCGGAGTTCTCAGAGGTCTTCTACGACGACGTCTTCGTACCCGACGAGCGCATCCTCGGACGGGTCGACGGCGGGTGGGCTGTCGCCATGGACCTGCTGCCCTACGAGCGCAGCACCGCGCTGTGGCACCGGACCACGTACCTGCAGCGCCGACTCGAGCAACTCGTCTCCCTCGCGCCCGCCGGGGCCCTAGACCCGGCGTCGCTCGGCGGGGCCATCGAGCAGGTGTGGGCGCTCCACGCCCGCTCCCGCGCCACACAGCGCCGGCTCGCGGCCGGCGAGACACTTGGCGCCGAGACCTCGATCGACAAGGTGCTCCTCGCTACGGCAGAGCAGGCGGTTTTCGACCTGGCGGCCGAAGGCCTCGGCCCGGCTGTGGCCCTGGGCGACGACCCCGAGAGCGGTCGTTGGCGCGCCGAGTTCCTCTACTCTCGGGCGGCGACCATTTACGGCGGCAGCGCCGAGATCCAGCGCAACATCATCGCCCGGCGACTCCTCGATCTCGGAGCAGACCGTTGAGGAGTACGCCGTGATGGACGCGGCTGAACGCGCACTGTTCGCCGACACCATTCGGCAGCTCACGGTGCAGCACAGTGGAGACGAACTCGACGCTGCCCTCGAAGGCCTCGGCTGGTCGGAGGCGCTGGCCGTGGACCGTCCGATCGCGGTGACTGCGCTCTTCGAGGCCGTCGGGGAGGCCAACGCCACATCATCGGCCCTCGACAAGGTGTTGTGTTCGACATTGACCCCGTCGGAAAGCGACACCGTCGCCGTCGCGTTGCCGCCCATCCGGACCTGCGACGCGCCCGCTCGGGCCGACGGGTCACAGGTCACGGTCCGGGGTCTCGGCACGAGGGCGCTGCGACGGCACGACACCGTCGTCATCGTGGCGTCAGAACAGAACGGCCATACGTCCTTCATGGTGCCGACGTCTGCATTGAAGCTGGACAGCGCACGCGGGTTGGACCCGGAACTGGGGCTCGTCGAGGTGACGGGGTCGCTGGAGCGGGGTGCGCTGGCGGGAGGGGCCGTCGTCGATTGGAGTGCCGCTATCACGGCCGGGCAACTCGCGCTCGGCCACGAGCTCGTCGGTGCGGCGCGCACGATGCTCGAGCTCGCTCGCGTGCACGCGCTCGAACGGATGCAGTTCGGACGGCCGATCGCGTCGTTCCAAGCGGTTCGACACCGGCTGGCCGAGAGCCTCGTCGCCATCGAAGCCGCGGCGGCCTTGTTGGCTGCGGCATGGGACGAGCAGGACCCGGTGATCGCCGCCATGGCCAAGGCCGTAGCGGGGCGGTCCGCTCGTACCGTGGCGCGCCACAGCCAGCAGGTGCTCGCCGGCATCGGTTTCACCACCGAGCACACGTTCCACCACTACTTCCGCCGCATTGTCGTGCTCGACCAGTTGCTGGGCGCGAGCAGTGAGCTGACTCGCCGGCTCGGGAGCGACGCGGTGGCGACCGGGTCGTTGCCAGTGACCTTTCCACTATGAATCGGCGGCCCGAGGGGGCCGTCGACAGAGAGGCCGTCCCTGGGGTCGATTATGCTTGTATCAGTTTTTGATAACTCGATTTCCGCCTGGTGAGAGACACCCGGCAGAGGAGGGTGGGGCGATGACAGCAGCGACCGGCCACGAAGTCAGGATGCTCGTCGGCGGCCGGCTCATCGAAGCCGACTCGGGCGCGACCTTCGACAACGTCAATCCGGCGACCGAGGAGGTGCTCGGCCCGGTGGCCGACGCGTCGTCCGACGAGATGCACCGGGCCATCGACGCGGCACGCCGGGCCTTCGACGAAACCGACTGGTCGGCCAACCGGGAACGCCGCAAGGAGTGCCTGGGACAGCTGCAGGACGCACTCGAACGCGAGCGTGAGGAGTTGCGCGAGGAGCTCATTCTCGAGGTCGGCTGTCCGCGTATGACGACCCACGCCAACCAGCTCGACATCCCGCTCGATGCTGCGCTCAAGTACCCCATCAAGCTGATCGACGAGTTCCCATGGCGCACCGACCTGCCCGAGGTCGTCGACCGGCGGGGCACGGCCAACACCCGGCAGGTCTGGAAGGAGCCCGTCGGCGTCGTCGGCGCAATCGTGCCGTGGAACTTCCCCCTGGAGGTCACGCTCAACAAGCTCGGCCAGGCGCTCGCCACGGGCAACACGGTGGTGCTCAAGCCTGCGCCCGACACGCCGTGGAACGCCACCCGGCTCGGGCGTCTCGTCGCGGAGCAGACCGAGTTCCCGCCCGGCGTCCTCAACGTGGTGACGTCGTCGGACCATCTCGTGGGCGAGGAGTTGACGCTGTCGCCCAAGGTCGACCTGATTTCGTTCACCGGGTCCACTGCCGTGGGCAAGCGCATCATGGAGAAGGGTGCGCCGACTCTCAAGCGCGCCTTCCTCGAGCTCGGAGGGAAGTCGGCCACGATCGTGCTCGACGACGCTGACTTCGCCACCTCGGTGCCCTCCGGCATCGCGGTGTGCTTCCACGCCGGGCAGGGCTGCGCGATCCAGACCCGCATGCTCCTCCCCCGCTCCCGCTATGACGAGGGCGTCGAGATCCTCAAGGCGACGCTGTCGTCGGTCGCCTACGGGGATCCCCAGCGCCCCGACGTCCTCATGGGCCCGGTGATTTCGGCGAAGCAACGCGGCCGCGTGCTCGGCTACATCGAGAAGGGCGTGGCCGAAGGGGCGACACTCGCGCTCGGCGGCGGGCGCCCGGCGGATCTGCCGAAGGGGTGGTTCGTCGAGCCCACGCTCTTCACCCACGTCGACAACTCTATGACCATCGCCCAAGAAGAGATCTTCGGGCCCGTCCTCGTCGTCATCCCGTTCGAGGACGACGAGGACGCGGTGCGTATCGCGAACGACAGCGTGTACGGGTTGTCCGGTGGCGTCTTCTCCGGGTCGTTGGAGCGCTCGCTGCGAGTGGCCGAACGGATTCGCACCGGGACGTTCATGGTCAATGGAGGCATGGCGATCGGGCAGGCGGACATCCCCTTCGGCGGGTATAAACACAGCGGCATCGGCCGCCAGAACGGCCTGGCCGGTTTCGACCAGTATCTCGAGACCAAGGCGGTGGCCTGGCCGACGCCCGCATAGGGCTTCGGGACCTGGGGTCGAGCGCGATGACCGACCACAGCCCCGTCCTCCGCGCCCACGGGTATCACAAGCTCCGGGTAAAAGACGTGGTGCGCGAGACGCACGACGCCAGCTCTTTCGTGCTCGACGTGCCCGATGAGTTGGCTGCGACGTTCCAATACCGGCCGGGGCAGTTCTGCGCGTTCCGGGTGCCGGTGGACGGCGTGGAACAGGTGCGTTCGTATTCGATGTCGAGTGCGCCGGAGACGGACGCCGACCTCACCGTGACGGTCAAACGCGTGGCGGGGGGGCTCGTCTCCAACTGGTTCTTGGATCATGTCGGCGCGGGCGACGTCATCGAAGTCACGAAACCCGCAGGGGTGTTCTGCGCGCAGGATGGTGCCGAGCGGCGGGTACTGGGCTTTTGCGGCGGCAGCGGGGTGACACCCGTCATGTCGATCACGAAGCATGTGCTCGCCGACACCGGGCGCTCTGTGCGGCTCCTCTATGCCAACCGCGACCGCGAAACGGTGATCTTCGACGCTGCGTTCGCTGCACTCGGTGAGGTGCACCGCGAGCGACTCGAGGTTCGGCACCACCTCGACGGGGCGGGCGGCTTCCTGAGCGCAGATGACATCAAGGCGTTCGTGGCAGCCGATGCCGGCGATGCGGATTGCTATGTCTGCGGTCCCGGCCCCTTCATGGACCTCGTTGAGTCGGTTCTAATGGAGCTCGGCGTGCCGGCGGAGCGCATCTTCATCGAGCGCTTTCTCGTCGAGCAGCAGGAGAAGGACGCCGCTGCGGTCGCGGCCAATGGGCCGGGCACGGAAGCACAGCTGCCGGAGGAGGTAACGGTGATCCTCGGCGGCAAGAAGACGGTGGTGAAGTACCAACCGGGCGACACCCTGCTCGAGACGGCCCGCCGGGGCGGCTTGCGTCCCCCCTTCTCCTGCGAGGCCGGCAACTGTGCCACCTGCATGGCCTTCCTCAAGGAAGGCGACGTGAGGATGCGGGCCAACAACGCGTTGACGCCCGAAGAGGTCGAAGAAGGGTGGATCCTGACTTGCCAGTCTCTGCCTTCGGGCGAGACTGTGGTGGTCGAGTACGAGGCGATGTGAGTCGCTTGGGGAGGGCGAAGCATGCGTGACATCCGAGAGCTGAAGGACGATCCCGAGGCGTACCGCGACGAGCTGCAGCGGCGCTGGAGCGGGCTCATGAGCTACCGCTACATCGGCCGGAACCACTCCTCCATGAATCTCGGCCCAGAGGACAACACCGTGAAGATCCGCCGCGACATGCGCAACGAGGCCGGCGGGATCATGGTGGCGCCACTCGCGATCTCCTCACCCGAAGGCGGAAGCTCCGACCTGGTCGCGGTGCCGAACCCCGTGATCGCGTCGGTACAGATCCTCGATCCCGGCTTCGACGTGCAGACCATCGAAGTCGTCGACTCGGGCTCCATCCATCAGGGTCGGACGATGGGCTACGGGCGCTGCCGGATCGTCGATGCGACGAACCACGACCGGGTGATCGCCCTCATCGACGGGCAGGGCGCCTCCATCGGGACGCCACCCGAGGGACTCGAGCGGATGGACGTCGACGATGCGAAGCTCAAGATAGAGGACTCCCCGGACCTGCCTCCGCTGTGGCAGGTGTTCGGCGCGTCCCGGCGCGACGACGGGCACTGGACGCTGCCGGAGCTCAGCGTGGAGTTCGCATCCCCGGACGCTGCGCTCCACATCGGGCCGCAGCACATCGTGCTCGAGACGGCCGCAGTGGATCTGGCCGCCGCGCTGGCTGGCACACGCCGGCTCCAGGTCCGCAGCTGGCACGTGATGTTCCTCGCCCGGGGCAAGGCGGGGCCGTTCCGGGTCGACGGCACCGCGTACCCCGCGCCGGGTGGGCTGATCGGCGTCCGCTTGATGCTGCACGACGAAGGCAACGGCGACCGCGCCATCACGTCGGGATCTGCGGTGCTCGAGGTGCTCGGGTAGGGGGAGAAAGGGGCCGAGAGGATCGACGGTATCCACGCAGCGGGTTACCCTTCGGTCCCGCCTAGGGCGGTTTCTCGGACCAAAGGGGGTTCGGCATGGCAGAGCCCAGCCTCGCTCAGCAGGAACGCAGCACGATCTGCGACCTGTTCGTTGAATACGGCGCGGACGCACCCACCTTGTGTGAAGGATGGCTCGCCGCCGATCTCGCGGCCCATCTCGTCGTCCGCGAGCGGAGACCCGACAGCGGGCCCGGACTGGTCTGGCCCCGGCTGGCGGCGTACACCGAAAAGGTGCGACGTGCCGAGCGGGACCGCGTGCCTTTCGACAAGCTCGTCGAGACCGTACGGCACGGGCCGCCGTTGCTCCTTCGTCCGTTCGACGGGCCGATGAACACCGTGGAGTTCTTCATCCACGTCGAGGACTTGCGGCGCGGTCGGGACGGTTGGCAACCACGCGTGATTTCTCCCGAGTTGGCGGACGCGCTCTGGGCCCGGGTCGGTCCGGGCGGCATGGCGAAGAAGGTCCCCGCGACGATCGTGATCAATTCCCCGGGCCGGGACGCCAAAGAAGCAGGCTCGGGGCCGCGCCTGAAGCTCGCCGGTGACCCCGGGGAACTCATCATGTTCGGCGCCGGTCGCCAGGCGGCGGCGAAGGTCGAGATCGACGGCGACGAGACGCTCGCCGCGCAGCTGCGCGCCGCGAAGCTCGGAGTCTGATTATCCGAGTGCGGTGGGATGCCTCGGTTTGTAGAGGCCGACCTCAGCGCCGCTGGGGAGCGAGATCTTCGTGATCGAGCCCCATCGGGCCTCCTCGACTGGGGAGCACACCACGCCGCGCCCGGCGAGAGAGCGCATCTCCTCCTGGAGGTCGTCGCACATGAGATAGAGCTCGGCGGCCGGTGCCTCCGCCGGATGCACCGCAGCCTCGGCCGGGGGCAGGCCGAAGATCAGCCAGCCACCCCCGGCGTCGACAGAGTCGAAGCCGAGGACCTCCGAGAGGAAGGCGCGATCGGCCTC
>DATMMN010000034.1:0-3291 GCA_035569675.1 Acidimicrobiales bacterium
GCTCGTCCGGCGGTACGGGCGGCTTCCGAACTGGGCGCGGACACCGCGCAGGTTCTGGCCGAGCTCGGCCTTCGAACGTGAGCCGGACCAGACCGTCTGCTTGAATCAAGCGAGTAACGCGGCGTCGCCGAGGCACGCCGACGTCCAACCCGCCGAAAGGTGCGCATGCGATGAGCGATCCCCACCAAAGCGCCGTCCTCTTCATCGAGTGTCAGCGCGGTGTGATCGGCGACCTCTCCGTCTTACCCGCCCTCGCCGAGGAGGCACAGCCGGCACGGGCGGCCATGGGGCGTTTGGCCACGGGGGCCAGGGCGGCGGGCGCGCGGGTGCTGCACCTCACCTATCTGCCGCTCGCGGGCGGGCAGTCGGCGAATCGCCGGGCGCCGCTCATGCGGAGGACCCGCTCGAGCGGAGAGTGGGACGAGGCGCACCCCGCGATGGAGGTGATCCCCGAGATCGGCGTCGGCCCCGACGACATCGTGCTGCCTCGGCACCAAGGCTTCTCGCCGGTCCACCGCACCGAGGTGCTGACCATCCTGCGCAACCTCGGTATCGACGAGGTGGTCGTGGCCGGTGTCTCCACGAACCTGGCCATCCCCCTCACCGTGGCCGGCGCGACCGACGAGAACTTCGCCGTGACCGTTGCGACCGACGCGTCCGTCGGCACGCCGCGGGAGCACCACGAGTCCATGCTGAAGCACAGCCTTGCCTTCATCGCCCGCCTGGCCACCGTCGACGAGGTGCTGGCGGACTGGTCGTCCTGAGGAATCAGCCCCCGGGCCAGGCGATGGCCTTGGTCTCGAGGTACTGCTCGAAACCCTCGACGCCGCACTGGCGGCCGATGCCGCTGTCCTTGTAGCCGCCGTACGGCGAGTCCGCGCCGTACCAGAGGCCGCCGTTCACTCCGATGGATCCGGTGCGGATGCGCCGCGCGATCGCCGTGGCCCGGTCCTCGGAGGCTGAGTACACGCCGCCCGAGAGCCCGTAGGCACTCTCGTTGGCGATGCGCACCGCGTCATCGTCGTCCTCGTAGGGGATGACGCAGAGCACCGGACCGAAGATCTCCTCTTGCGCGATCGTCATCGAGTTGTCGACGTCGACGAAGAGCGTGGGCTCGATGAAGTACCCCTTCGGCAGTTGAGCCGGGCGTCCGCCGCCGAAGACGAGCTTCGCACCCTCTTCCTGCCCCTTGGCGATGTACCCCAGGATCCGGTCACGTTGGCGGGCACTGATCACCGGGCCCATCAACACACCGTCGTCCTTCCCCGGGTCGCCGTACGGCACGCCCGCCATCGCCGCGGTGACCAGCTCGACGCCCTCGTCGTAGCGGGAGCGTGGGAGGAGCATGCGGGTCTGCATGGCGCAGCCTTGGCCCGCGTGGACGCAAACCATGGCGCCGCCGGGCACGATCGAGGCGAAGTCGGCGTCGTCACAGACGATCATCGCTGACTTGCCTCCCAACTCGAGGAAGACGCGCTTCAGGGTCGGCGCGCCTTTCTCCATGATCCTCTTGCCGGTCGCGGTCGAGCCGGTGAACGAGATCAGGTCCACCTTCGGCGAAAGAGTGAGCTCCTCGCCCACCAGGTGGTCGGAGGAGGTGACGACGTTGACCACGCCGGCGGGGATGTCGGTCTTCTCGGCCACCAGCCGGCCCAGCCGCGTGGCGTTCCACGGCGTGTCGGGCGCTGGCTTGATGATCATCGTGTTGCCGGTGGCCAGGATCGGTCCCAGCTTGTTGAGCGTGACCTCGACCGGGTAGTTCCACGGGATGATGGCGCCGACGACGCCGATCGGCTCCTTGTAGACGGCGCGGCGGCTGGCCATGCCCATCATGTCGGAGTCAGGCAGCGAGCGTTCCCAGGGAAACTCGTCGATCATCTTGGCCGGCCAGTTCAGAGCCTCGGTCAGTGGCCAGTCCACCTGTGCCGCGAAGGTCATCATGCGGGGCGAACCCACCTCCGCGATGATCTCCTCGCGCAGTTCTTCGCGCTCGGATTCGAGCGCGTCCTGCAACTGCTCGAGGCAGCTTTGGCGCAGCGCTCGGTTCGTCGACCAGTCGGTCTCGTCGAAGGCGGTGCGGGCGGCGCTGATGGCCGCCTGCATGTCCTCGGCCGCCGCATCGGCCACCGGGCCGAGCACCTCTTCGGTCGCCGGGTTGATGTTGTCGAACGTCTTGCCCGAGGCGGCCTCGACGAGGTCGCCTCCGATGAGCATGCGGACCTCACCTGTACCGGACATGTGCCACCCCCTGGTGATCGACGGCTGTGAGTGAGGAGAGTACGAACGAGCCTTGCGCGCGGTCAAGACGGCAGGCCCGGGCGGTGGGGCGCACACCGCCGGAACCAGGGTCCGGGTCGACCCGGGCGGCCACGGATCCAAAAAATCGGATTTCTTCGTCGATGGTGTCGATTCGGCGTCGACCCGTTCGACGCTTCTGTCAGAGTGAGGCGAAAGGCGCCCCACCGAGACAAGGAGCACCACCATGCGATTCCTGGGTTACACCCTGGCCAACGAGGCCGAGACCCCCACCGAGCCGCCCCGCCCCGAGCTGTACGAGGAGATGGGCAAGTTCGTGGGCGAGGCCATCGCCGCGGGCGTCATCGTCGCCACCGGCGGCATCTCGCCGACGTCGGAAGGCGTCAAGATCAGCCTCCAGGACGGCGAATACACCGTTGTCGACGGCCCGTTTGCCGAGGCGAAGGAGATCGTCGGCGGCTGGGCACTGATGGAATGCCGCGACCTGGCCGAGGCCACCGAGTGGTCGAAGCGTTTCCTCGGCGTGCTGGGCGAGGGCGAAGTGCGGGTCCGTCCCGTGTCGGGCCCCGAATAGAGCGCCGTTCGGCGCCTCACCCCTCACCCGGTTCACGACCTGGTTGGACGACGTGGTGGTTGAATCGGTGGCGTGTCGGCCACCGATTCGACTGCCGCGGTCGAGGCGGTGTTCCGTATCGAGTTCCCCCGCGTGGTGGCGGCATTGGCACGCGCGTGCGGCGGCGACTTGGGACTGGCCGAGGATCTCGCGCAGGACGCTCTCGTGGACGCCTTGGCGCAGTGGCCCTCCGAGGGGACCCCGCGGAACCCGGGCGCCTGGCTCACCGCGGTCGGGAAGCGCAAGGCCATCGACCGCTTTCGGCGTGACCGGGTGCTGGCGTCGAAGTATGCGGAGTTGGGGCGCTCCGTGGTTTCCGGCGGCGGTGTGGGTGTCGGGCCCGACCTTGTGGCCGCCTTCGAGGACGAGATCCAGGACGACCGCCTCCGCCTGATCTTCGTGGCGTGCCACCCCGTTTTGGC
>DATMMN010000035.1:0-7933 GCA_035569675.1 Acidimicrobiales bacterium
TGGCGGCGAGAAACGCGTCGCTGACGGCGACGATCGTCAGGTCTCTATCCAGGACGAGGTAGAGACCGGGCGCCGACTGGAAGAGCGTCCGGAAGTCGGGCGCGGGCGATCCGGCGGTCGTCGTCGCCTGCGGCGCGGCCAGGGCCGACGCGGGGTCGCGCGCGGTCACCGAGTCGTCACGGCTCGCGCCAGAGCCATGCCCCTCTGAGAATCGCCCATGGGTTTGACGGTCCTCCTGCCTTAGGCCCGAACCCCCGATTTACGCTACACCCCGTTGCGGCATCGTCCTCCGGCGGAGCCTCACGCCGGCGTCCCTCCGTTCTCACTGTTCGAGCGCCAGTTCAGCCGCAGGAACGGCGCGCACTTCGCAGAGACGGACGGGTGTCTTGACGCCCTTCATCCGGCGCGACTTCATGCGCCCGAGGCGCACGTCGGACAGCCCGCCCGCCGCCGACGCCGCTTCCACCGCCTCCTCCGTGGCGAGCACCTGGCCGCCCTTCGCGGCCTCGCACACCCGGGCCGCCACGTTGACGACGTGGCCGACCACGTCGGTTCTCGTCACCGCCGCCTCGCCCATGTGCACGCCGGCCCTGAGCCGCAACGGGTCCGGCGCGCTCGCCTGGAGGTCGAGGGCGGCGCCGATTCCCGCGGCGGGCTTCGGGAACGTGCAGAGCAGCCCGTCGCCGAGATGCTTCACGATCCGTCCCTTCCAGCGCCGCACCGTCGGCGCGGCCCGCTGGTGGTGTTCGTCGATCAGCGCGAGCGCCGCCGCGTCGCCGTGCGCGTCGGTGAACGCGGTGAAGCCCTCGAGGTCGGTGAAGACGACGGTCAGCGGCTTCGCCGGCCCCTTGCCCGCACCGCCGGCGCCGGTGTCGTCACCCGAGGACAGCAGCTGCACCGCGGTCAACCCCAGCGACGACAGCTTGGACGGGTGGCGCTCGACGGTCCGTTCGAGGAACCGCCGCAAGATATCGCCGGGCGCGCTCGACGAAATGGGCCGTTCCCCGGGCGCGTGCAGCCACTCCTCGTCGACGAGCCCGATCTCGAGCGCGGTGGCAGCGTCGTCGGGGTCGCTGCGGATCAACTCGGCGGCCTTGCGCGCTGTCGCGCGGCGTAGCGCTGCGAACGTCGCGGCGCCCGCCTCGCGGGCCTTGCCTCCGCGCGCCGGTTTTTCCTCTGGACCCGCCGCACCCGCGGCACCCGCGGCACCCGCCGCACCCGCCGCACTCATGGCGGCCAAGCTACCGGTCCTCGCGCAGCCCTCTGAACGCCTGGTCACGTCCGGGGAGGACGATCCGACGCGTAACCGTCACCGACTCGAGGAGCCGCCGGTCGTGCGAGACGAGGAGGAGCGTCCCCTCGTAACTCTCGAGTGCAGACTCGAGTTGTTCGATCGCGGGAAGGTCCAAGTGGTTCGTTGGCTCGTCGAGCACGAGAAAGTTGACACCCTTCGCGGCGAACGCAGCGAGCTCGGCGCGCGTGCGCTCGCCCGGCGATAGCGATGACGGCGACCGCACGACGGCAGCCGCGCTCAACCCGAACTTCGCGAGTTGCGACCGGGCCGAGGACATCGGCAGTCCCGTCGCCGCCACGAAGGCGTCGACGACACTCGATGAATTGTCCGACAGCACGCGCCGGTCCTGTCCCAGCTCGCCGATCACGACGCTCGGCCCGATGCGTCGCGTCCCCGTAGTCAACGGCAATCGGCCCAACAGCGCCTCGACGAGCGTCGTCTTGCCCGATCCGTTCGGCCCGACCAGCGCGACCCGATCGGCCCACGCGATGTCCAGCGTGAACGGGCCCAGCACGAAGTCGCCCGGCTCGCCCGGCTCGCCCGGCTCGCCCCGCTCGAGCACCGCGTCGTCCAGGTGCGCCACGACCGCCCCCGACCGGGCTGCCTCGTTGATGCTGAAGCGCAGGTCCCAGCCCTCCCAGGGCTTCTCGACCACCTCCAGAGCCTCGATGGCGCGCTCGGTGCGCCGTGCCCGCGACGCCAGCCGCTCGGTGCGGTTGATCCGGAAGTCACGCTGCGCCTTGTCATTGTCCCTCGGGTTCTTCTTCTCTTTGCTCACTCCCGACGTGGCCCATTGCCGCTCGCGCTGCGCGCGCCGCGCCAGCTCGCTCCGTTGCGCCTGGTACACGGAGTACGCCTCTTCGGCATGGCCGCGGTCTTCCGCCCGCTCGGCGAGATACCCGGCCCACCCGCCTCCGTACAAGCGCGCCCGCCGCGTGTGCTCCTCGATCTCGAGAACATCGGTCACCGTCCCGTCGAGGAACGCGCGGTCGTGCGACACGATCACCATGCCGCCCCGCCGCCGCGCCACCATCTCCTCCAGCCGCGCCAACCCGTCGAAGTCCAGATCGTTCGTCGGCTCGTCCAACAACGTGATGTCGAAGCGCGCCAAGAGAATCGCCGCCAGCGCCACCCGCGCCTCCTGCCCGCCCGACAGCGCACCGCTGCTCCGCTCCGCCATCGCCGCCGGCAGCCCCACCTGCTCGAGCACGCCCGCCAGGCGTGCCTCGAAGTCGGCGGCACCGAGCGACTCGTAACGCGCCAGTGCCGTCGCGTAGTCGTCCTCCGCCTGGGCCTGCCCCTCTCCGAGGGCGGCCGCCGCCCGGGTCATCTCCGCCTCGGCCGCGGCGGCACCGGTCCTCCTGTACAGCGCGTCACGCACCGTCTCGCGCGCGTCGTGATCGTGCTCCTGGCTGAGGTAGCCGACCGTCGCGGTCGGGGGGTCGACGCGCACCGCACCGCCGTCCGCCGGCTCGAGCAGGCCCGCGAGGAGTTGCAACAACGTCGACTTGCCGACGCCGTTGGGGCCGACGACGCCGAGACAGGTCTCGGGCCCGACGGTCAGCGAGACGCCGTCGAGAACCATCTGACCACCGCGCTCGAAGCGCACTTGGCGCGCGGTGAGGGTGGCCGTGACCAGCGAGGCCGACGACGATGTTCGCCGAAAAGGTGGAGAAGCAGGCATGACAGAGCTCCGGGTCCGGATGCGGGACAAGGACGAGAACGACGAGGGCGCACGGCGCGGGTGACGATGAGGGCCGGCGGTGCGACGTCAGAGCTCTACAGCACGAGGAACAGCGTAGCCTTCCGGCTTGGGCGGCCGGACCACTGTTTTGTAGCGTCCCGACAACGATGGCGGGCACCGACAAGGGGGCGACCAATGCCGATCGCGATCACTGACGAGCACCAGGAGCTGGCCGCCACGGTACGGGCACTGCTCTCGGCCCAGGGCGCGCTGGCCGCCAACCGTGCGCTCCTCGAGTCGGCGGAGGAGACCCTGCCCTCCTTCTGGCAGGAGATGGCCGACCTCGGCATGCTCGGCGTGCACGTGCCCGAGGCACAGGGGGGAGGGGGCGCATCGCTCAGCGAGCTCGTGGTCATCATCGAGGAGCTCGGCAGCCAGGTGGCGCCGGGACCGTTCTTGCCGACAGCCTTGGCGTCGGCGGTCATCGCACAGTGTGGGAACCCCGAACAACAGGCCGCCTACCTCCCGGCGCTCGCTGACGGCTCGGTGACGGCGGCGCTCGGCCTCGGCGGGTCGCTGGCCCTCGACGCTCTGACGCTCGACGGGGACGGCGGGATCGTGCTCGGTGGCACGCACGCCGACCTCCTGCTGTTGCGGGCCGGTGACGACGTCGTCATCGTCCGGAGCGACACCGAGGGCCTCACGGCCGGCGAGTCGTCCGACATCGATCCGTCCCGCCGATCCGCCCGCGTTTCGATCTCGTCCGTCACGGTCGCCGAGACCGACGTGCTCGCAGGCGCAGCCCGGCGCGCCCACGCCCTCGCGCGCACGCTCGGTGCCGCCGAGGCCGCCGGCGTCATGGCCGCCTGCACAGACATGGCCGTCGCCTACGCGCAAGAGCGGGTGCAGTTCGGCCGCACCATCGGGACCTTCCAGGCGGTCAAGCACCACTGCGCCGACCTGCTCGTGGCCACCCAGCTGGCCACGGCAACCGTGTGGGACGCCGCCCGCGCTGCGGCCGACACGCTGGACGAGTTCAACCTGACGGCGGCGATGGCGGCTCACCTCGCCTTCGCACCGGCGGTCCACAACGCGCAGATGAACATCCAGGTGCACGGGGGCATCGGGTTCACGTGGGAGCACGATGCACACCTGTTCCTGCGGCGGGCACTGGCGCTTAACGCGCTGCTCGGCTCACCCGACGACGCCGAGGACGTGACCGCCGAGGCCGAGCGCGGGACGACGCGCGACGTGACCCTCGACCTGCCGCCCGAGGCCGAAGCGATCCGGACCGAGATCCGCGCCGAGGCCGCTCGCATCGGTGCCTTCTCGGACAAGCAGGAGCGACGCCAGGCGTTGGTCGATGCAGGGCTTCTGGTGCCGCACTGGCCCAAGCCCTGGGGTCGAGACGCAGGCGCCGTGGAACAGATCGTGATCGACGAAGAGATGCGGGCGGCGGGGGTCAAGGTCCCGGGCCTCGGCATCACGGGCTGGAACATCATGACGGTCAACCAGTACGCGACGCCGGACCAGGTCGAGCGCTGGGTCCAGAAGACATTGGTGGGCGAGTACGTCTGGTGCCAGCTCTTCAGCGAGCCCGACGCCGGCTCCGACGCCGCTGCCGCAAAGACGCGAGGCACGCGCGTGGGCGGCGGGTGGACGGTCAACGGCCAGAAGGTGTGGACGAGCGGAGCCCAGTATTGCCATCTCGGCCTCGCCACTGTGCGAACCGACCCCGACGCGCCCAAGCACTCGGGCATCACGACGATGGTGATCGACATGCACGCGCCCGGCGTCGAGGTGCGCCCGCTGCGCCAGATCACCGGCAACGCCGACTTCAACGAAGTCTTCTTCAACGACGTCTTCGTGCCGGACGACGACGTCGTCGGCGCTGTCAACGACGGCTGGACGGTGGCGCGCTCGACGTTGGGCAACGAGCGCGTGTCGATCGGCGGGGGAACGGGTGGCATCTTCCCTCCGATGGACCTCCTGGCCCTCCGCAAGCGCGGGGGCGACCGCGTCCCCGGCGCATCAGCCCGCATCGGGGCGATCCTGGCCAAGGAACACGCGCTCAAGGCGCTGAACCTGCGTCGCGCCCAGCGTGCGGTCGTCGGCGCCGGACCCGGTCCCGAAGGCAACGTCACGAAGCTGGTGCTGGCCGAGCACGGCCACGACCGGGCGCGCCTCCAGGCCGACCTGGTCGGGGAGGCGACGGCGCTTCTCGACGGCGAGGAAGCACTGGCCGGTTATACGCAGCTCGCGACCCGCGCCATGTCGATTGCTGGAGGCACCTCCGAGATCACGCGCAACCAGATCGCCGAGCGCATTCTCGGACTACCGCGCGACCCGCTGAACCGCTGATTCGCTGATCTTCTGGGAGTCCGGCAGCGCGCCTGCCCACCGCTCGGACGCGGGCTGAAACCGGGGCGTGGTGGGGAACTGCCACAATGTCCGTTCCCCCTATGCGCTTTCTAAAGTCGACGCGGGTGCGCATCGTGGTTGCGGTCGTGTTCGTACTCGTCGTCGCGTTCTGCGTGATGACGGCGATCCTGTTCGTCTACCCCGACCTCAACCCGCCTGAACGGTCCGACGCCATCGTCGTGCTCGGCGGCCATGGATCGCCCGCGTTCGAGAAGGGCGTCGCACTAGCGAAGCAGGGCTATGCGCCCCAACTCGTGTTGTCACTGCAGAACTGGCAGAGCTGTGGGCCCTATCAGGCGTACCTTGCCGTCCATCTGTCGAAGGTGAAGGTGAACTGCTTCAAGTCCAACCCGCAGACGACGCAGGGTGAGGCGCGCGCGATCGAGACCTTCGCAAAGCACTACCACTGGTCCCGCATCATCGTCGTGGTCCCGACGACCCAGGCCAGCCGGGCGCGCCTCCGCATCGGCCGCTGCTATTCCGGGCAGGTCCTCGAAGTGGCGTTCTCCCCGCAGGGCATCGGCGAATGGCTGAAGCAGTTCGCCTACGAATGGGGTGCGATGTTCAAGGCGGTGGTGCTGCAGCCGAGCTGCTGAGCCACCGACTAATCGGTTGCGAGGCGCCCCGCCCGGCGAGGCACGCGTCACAAAAGCCCTGGACACTGGGGTCACAAGCCACGCGATCGCAACCTTCCTGCGACGTCCCTTTGTTGGCGCGCGTTGTACCTTGCTCAGAGGGGCGCCGGCAGGGGGATCCGGCTAGAGGGGGGAGCAGTGCAGGCGAGCGTCCGAGCCGTCGAGACACGTCAAGTGCCGACGGCGGACGCCGCCTCCGACTGCGAGTCACCCGACCCAAGGTCATCCGCTCGCCGCGAGGCGAAAGCTGACATCCGACGCGTACCGCCGCGGATGATCGAACTGGTGGGGATCGCGGCCGGCATCGGCATAATCGCGGTCGTCGCACTCAGCAACCAGCTGTCCAACGACGTCTTCTGGCAGATGGCCTCGGGCCAGTGGATGCTCGCCCACCACGCGGTCATGGGCCTCGACCCGTTCAGCTACACGGAGGCCCACCGCCGCTGGATCACCGACGAGTGGGGCTCGTCAGTCGCACTCGTCGGCTTGTCCAAGGTGGTGGGCAACGCCGCCTACCCGTTGTACGCCATCGTGCTCGGGGGGCTCTGCCTCCTTTTCACGTCCGCCTACGCCCGAGCCCTCGGTGCCCGAGGTGGTCGGGTTGCCGCGATCGTCTTACTGCTGGCGATGGGGATCTCCGGCGTGCTAGCGGGGGACCGCGGCCTCGACTTTTCCCTCGTGTGGGTGCCGCTCGAACTCCTACTGCTCACCAAAGCGAGGCGCGACCCGCGTTGGCTGTGGTGCCTGCCGCTTCTGTGCGTGGTCTGGGTCAACACGCACGGCTCGATCCTCATCGGGCTGATCGTGCTCGGCGTCGAGCTCGGCTGGTCGCTCGTGCCCGAGCGCATCGTCGGCCGGATCGGCGGCGTGCGCCAGTCGTCGCACACGGGCCCGTTGGCGCTCGCGTTCCTCGGGTCTCTGGCGGCGTCGTGCCTCACGCCTTACGGGCCCGGCTTGCTGACCTACGACATCGGCGTGTCGATGAACGGCCAGATCGGCCAGTACATCGCCGAATGGAACTCACCAAACTTCCATTCGCTCATGGTGGTGCTCGCCTATTGCGTCCCACTCGCCGTGATTGTCGCAGTCGTGCGGACGAAGCGGGTACCCGTGCTCGAGGGCACACTGGCCGCAGGGCTCTTCGTCGAGGCACTGCGCACCCAGCGCCTTGCGACCTACCTGATGGTGGTCGCCGCCGGCCTGGCCGCGACGCTCCCGGCACGTCCCGCCTGGGGCGCGACGGCGAGGCGCGTCGCGGTGGCGTTCTACGCCGTGCTTGCCATCGCCCTCATCGCGCAGCCGACCGTGCCCGCGGGCAGCGTCTCGCCGACTCTGCCGGTGCAGGCCTTCAACTATCTCGAGGCCCATCCGGGCCGGATCTTCACCGAGTACACCTGGGGCGACTACTCCATCGCGCGGCATAGGGCGACGTTCGCGGACGGCCGGACCGATCTGTTCGAGGGCAACGTGCTCACGGAGTTCTTCGCCGTGACCACCCAGACCATCAACCCGGACCCCGTGCTGTCGGCGTACGACGTGTCCTACGTCGTGTGGGCGCCGCACACCGCGTTGTCGATCTTCCTCGGGCACGACCCGCGCTGGCGCGTGGTCGACCGCTCGTCCGTCGCCTTGGTGTTCGCTCGTCGCTGAGCCGAGGTCCGATGGCTGCGAATTGGAAGATCGACGGTCTGGAGCGGGACGAAGTTGTGCTGGCAGTCGCGCCCATTCTGGGAGGCGCCGGCTTCAGCCGGCGTTTGGTATTGACTGATCGGCGGCTAATGACGATCAGCTCACATCCCATGGCATCTGACTTTGGCCTAGCACGTTTTACAAGGTCCAAAATCCTGGACTCGACGTCAATCACTCAAATCGAGTCCGTATGTCTCACTAGGGCCGCAG
>DATMMN010000036.1:0-54116 GCA_035569675.1 Acidimicrobiales bacterium
GCCCAAGTGCCTCACAGTGCCGGCGTTCAGGGGCACCCTCCAGAGCCCCGCATCTGTTGAAAATGGGGCCGTGAGTCAGAGCTACCCCAAGCGGGTTTCGAAGTAGATTCCGATCATGGCGAGCGGTTTGAAAAGGGCGCAGACGATGCGTTCATTGGTGATCGGTTTCGCGCTGATCATAACCTTGGGTGCAACTGGGTCAACTACCAGCGCGTCATCGTCGCCAGCGAATTCGCACACTCCGACCGGGACGACGCTGCCACCCCTCGAAGCGCCGCCAACTTCGTATCGGCCGATTTTTACCGGAGATGCCGGAGTCGTCGAGAAGGCATTCCGGGCAAAGGTCGCCGCCTATTCCCGAAAGGACGTTGATACCGCACTGGCCCTGACCTTCCAACCACAATCCCGGGCAGCAATTCTGGCGTTCATGAACACCTACAGCTTTCGGCTCCACAGAATCCTCACCATCTCGGTGAAGGGCACCAAGGCGACGATTGACTTCGAATATGCCATCGTGGGCCGCAACCTGAAGCTGAATGTCACGACCCTCCTTCAAGAGCGCAATGACTGGACACGGGTCAATGGGGTTTGGAAAGACGCTGGCGGTACGGTCACCGCACCAGGGATTCCTCTTGATCTCGCATCGGTCAAAGTGATGCTTCCCGATGGAACACCGATTATGGTGACCGAACCACTGCCAGACACCGGATTCGCATTCTTGCTGAAGAACACCGGCTCATTGGCCAAAGGCGTCTTTATCCTCGGCATTCCCGCACGCCTTAATGTCGCTACCCTCATTCTGAAGATCAGCCAGATCGGCGACGAACGCTCTAACAATGTCGCTGCACAGCTGCCCGATGGGGTCCTCGAGTTGGGAGCGACTGCGGACATTCCCCCTCAAGCGAAGGGCACCATGGTGTTCAGCGGTCGGCTGCCTAGAGGACGATACCTCCTCATTTCCCGCACCGCGGGCACCGGGACACTGCTCCCGAATGAGTACGCCGTGTTCACCGTCAGCTAGTTGAGGCTCCAAGGATCGGAGCAGCCGCCGCCCATGGTGAACTTTGCAACCTTGCCCCTATGGCTTGGCGTCGCTCGACAGCTCATCCACCTGTACGTGAGGGAAGTCGACCGACTCAGGACCGCAAAGAAAGCGGCCGACTGAATAGCTGCGAGGCGCGCGGCAGATGTGCCGGATTGGGTTCCCCGAGCCGGCGTTATGTGGCAGGCGGGACGGCCGACAATTAGATCTCTTCGCGTGTCACATCGAGGTTGCGAAAGGTTGGAGGACCATCGCAAACCTTCGCAAGTTGCGCTGCGAACTCGGCTGTTTCGGGACGATTCGAATTCTCCATGGCAGCCTCGTATGAGGGAAATTCCACAATCGAGAAGTACGTGCGATCGTTGTCTCGATCGCGACCCTGCAACGCCCTGCTCGACGTTCGAGTGCCTTCCGTCTTGGCAAGCCATTCATCGAGGATCCGGTTGAATGCGTCGATATCGCCAGTCTTGAATTCAATGAGCTGTACGAACTTCATGCTTGTGACCTCCAATGAGGGCTGATCCCACGTGGACGGAGCCTAACGAGCGCAGGCTGATCGTGCCCAAGGCCAGCAGTCCCGCTGGGAGGCTGCTGTCCGATCTCCCTACCCGGCACTGCGGGCGTTACGAGCTACTAGGTCTGGTGCCGCACGACCCGCCTATCCGGCGTACTAGGGCAGGGTTCCAAGGTGGGTCGAAGGTGCACCGAACTCCAATGGGCATAGCTGCAGAACCGTCCCGAGCAGAAACTACGGAACCCGAACCCCGGCTCGGAACACAGCTTCGACCCGGCGGACGGCTGCGATGTCGACCAGCGGGTTTCCCCGGATGACGAGCAGGTCGGCGTCAGCACCTGCGGCTATTCGACCCTTTGAAGTCTTTAGACCAAGGGCGGTCGCAGCAACGGACGTAGAGGCTCGTAGCGCTTCTTCGGGTGTCATACCGATCCCATCCACCAGGGCTTCGAGCGCATAAGGCAACACATCGTGCGGCTTGCCAGGGGACACTCCAGCGTCGCTGCCGGGGATCATCCTGGCGCCGGCCCGCCACATCTGGCCGTGGTTGTCGAGGATGGCGGCTAGACGCTGGGCAATAGCTGGGGGCGGAGCGAAGCCGCCTGGGACCGCGCCGGGGGTGACGCTGACCACCACGCCTTCGGTGGCGATGCGATCGAGGATTGCGCGATCGGCATCGACTCCGCTGGCGGTCATGAAAGTGACGTGCTCCAAGGTGTCGAAGCCGGCCTCGACCGCGTCTGCTACGGCTCTCGCTCCGTGGACGTGAGCGGCGGTGGGAAGACCAACACTGTTGGCCTCGTCGACGACGGCGCGTAAGGCGCCCAGATCGTACTGAGACTCGTAAGGCTGGCTCCCAGGGGTGATGTTTCCCCCGCTCACCATGACCTTGACCACATCGCAGCCTCGCTCGGCGCGCTCCCGCACGGCAGAGCGCAGCGCCGCCTCGCCCTCCGCCTCACCGCCGAGGAAGTGGCAATGGCCACCGTTCGTCGTGATCGGCGGTCCGGCGGCGACGATGTGCGGGAGGGCTGACGCCGGACCCCGCTCGCGCAGCGCCAGTGACAGGTACCCCCGGTCTCCCAGGTCGCGCACGGTCGTGACGCCGGCCCGGAGGGCCTGGGCAGCGGCAGCGTACATATGCGACAAGAGCGCGTCGTCGTCTGCGCGCGATAAGGGCTCCACCAGATCGGTGCTGGCGTCGAAGGCGAGATGCACGTGAGCGTCGATTAGGCCGGGCAGAAGACAGGCCTCTGTGCCGAAGTCGACGAGCGTCGCCCCTTCAGGAGGCTGAACCCCGCCTGTGTCGACGTCCACGATGTGACCGTCCTCGATCAGCACGATGGTCGGACCGAGCGAGCGTTCACCGTCAAATGCACGCCCGGCCTGTAGCGCAACCGACTCATTCACTGAACTAGAGAATAGGCATTGCCGTTCCTGGGTGCTCTGCTGAGGAGCCTGCCCGGTGGCCTCAAAAGCGTGAAAGCGGGTGCTAACGAACTGAAGGCAAGAGACTTGGCATCTGGCGGACCACGCAACATAGGAATCGCCGGCATGAGAGTTCCGGGGGCCTGCCCCATAAGTGCCGGATTGAGGCACCCCTGCCTGCGGACTGGAGTACTCCGAATCCTTGCGAGCTTAAGGATTCCGAGGCTTTGTCTAGTCGTCAGACCCTGACCGGCATCGACCGCTCGAGGTCGGTCGGCGCTGCCCGGGACAACACGACAACTCCCAAGGCCATGACGCAGAAGGCCACTGCCGCTACGGTCTTCTGCGCAACGCTCACCGTAAATCGCTCGTCGAAGATCCAAACGCTCAACACGATGGCGACGGCCGGGTCGACTACGACGATCAGCGGTTGGGACACGCTCAATGGGCCAACCTGCAAGGCAGCCTGTTGGAGTACGGAACCCACGACTCCGGACGCGACCAACGCATAGATCGGCCAGTGCTCGAGCGTGCCCACCGGACCCGATGCCACGAGCACGTCGGTGGTCGCTTTGATGAACGCGGCCATCAGGGCCCACGTGATCGACGCCGCGGTGGCGTAAAGCGCCGCCCGACGCGAAGGTGATCCCCACCGCGCCATGATCGTGAACACGCCGACGGCGCCCCCGAAAGCTGCCAGCGCGGACGCCCAGTCCGCGACATCGGGCTGCAGGTGCCCGCCATGAGGCTCGGCCGCGGTCAGGAACACCGTCAGCGCTGCACAGGTAATCAGTGCAGCAGTCCATGCCTTCTTGGCTATGTGCTGGTGGACCCAGAACCGGCGGAGTAGGAGGGCAAAGACCAATTCGGTGACGAGGAGCGGCTGGACGATCGAGAGCTGCCCGCTGTGGAGGGCGATCGCTTGGAAAGCAAATCCTCCCGCTGCGGCTGCCCATCCGACGAGCCAGAGGGGTTTGCGGATCAGGACGGCGACGAGACCCCAGCCGCGGTGCGTTTCGGACACGCCGGCGCTGGCCGCGTGCTGCGTCATGAGGTGCACCGCGTTTGCCAGGGCAGCGGCCAGAGCGAAGATGACTGTGACCGTCACGTCACGGCTTCTGATCGGACCCTATCTGAACCCATCGTTGGATCGCCCTGGAACGTTGTGCAGGTTTCTTCCTCAAGTGTCGCCAAGCGATTGACCCGAGTTCTCACCGAACTGGCCCATGCAGACCTCACAACGTCGGTTCTGGGGCGTTGAGACCCATGCCATGCGCGCGTTGCCATAGCCCACGTCGAGACCGCACAGGGTCAGCGCTCGCTCCGCGTTAGACAGGTGCCACAACGACGAGGTCTCGTTGTCGCCGAGGAGATGAATGAAGACGCCCTCAGGCTCCATCTCGATTGACACCGGCTTCAGCGTAGGTGTTGCGCGCACTGGGTGCTCGAGTCCGGGGTGTAAGTTTGCAAGCAGGCCGAACCGAAAGAAGGCCCGTGAAGAAAATGGCGAAGCTGTCCTGGAGGGCTCGAGGCTTCGGCGGCACTTGCACCGCCGAAATTGACCGGCCGATTCGCGGCTATCGAATCAATCCAAAGTCCCGTCCCAACCCCGTCCTCGGGTCTGGACCTGAGGGAGCTGTCCCTACCGTCTCTTGGATTTCCTTCGACGGCGATGTCTACTGGGTCCGGCTCTCAGCTGCGCGCGGTTGGCCGCGAACGATTCGGGTAACCCAAGCCGATGTAGACGGGGCCCCACGAAATAGCGACGGTTAAGCAAAGAATCCGGCGTTTTGGTTTGCGGGAGGCCGACAACCAGCATCGCTGAACCGGCGATCTGGGAACCCCTTGCGGTTCAACACGACGACCTACGTGAACGAAACGGTTCCCGACCCTCGGTGTATTGGCGACGACGGCAACACTGACTCAACCGCGAACCAGTTTCAGTGCGAGCCGCGGAACAATGAAGGATGCCAAAAAGATCGGCAAGAACCTCTTTCCGGTGCATCGGAAGGCAATGATCTCGCCCTCGGCTGCGTCGAAGGATTCAGTGCTGCTCGACTTGCGGCCATCGCGGACCTGGAGCGTATGACGTCCAGGCTCGACTGGTATCTCGATCGTGTCGTTCATTTTGACCGACCCGGCCCGTTCACCGTCGACCATTACGTCATAGGGGTCACGACGGACCTCCGCACCGATTGCCTTGTGCGTCAATTGCAATGTTGCCGACATCTGTTGTCTCCTCTTGTTTCGGAAAGTCGTAGCGGTTAGACGGAGGCTGCTATCGGTCGCTGCGCCACGAAGCAACCAGCATCTGTCGTCATGGTGACCACGCCGCCGGCGGACTGGAATCGGTTGTGGACCTCCTGGGTCAGCACAGCGAGCTGCGAGGCGTCGGCCTCCAGGCCGGCCGACGACGACTGGATGTAGGCGACAACCGCCGCGGGGTCGTCGCACACCAGCCTGCCCGGATGGTCGTGCCAGACGACGTCCCCGAAGGCCGTCTCGAGGATCGCGCCCCCGTTGGAACGACCAAAGCGCCGGTCCACGAAGTCGAGCGAAGACCACCCGAAGACCTGGCGCGCGATGTCGGCGATCACGTCCAGATGGTTCGGGCCGTTCGTCGCAGCGAGAAGGACGCCGTCCGGTCGCAGGACCCTGGCGAACTCGGCGGCCGCCCGGGCCGGCTCGGGTACGTGATACAGCATGTGGTTGGCGACGAGGACGTCGAAAGAGGAGTCGGGAAACGGAAGGTCCTGCGCGTCACAAGCCCGGGTCGCCACGAGCTCGATCGACTCGATCGCGTCAACGACGCTACGTGCAGCGTCGAGCATTCCCTCGGACAAGTCGGTCAGGGTGAGGCGGAGGTGGGGAAGGAGTGGCGCGATGCTCGTCCAGAGAAGGCCGGGCCCACAACCCACCTCGAGCACCTCGCCGCCTTCGGGCCAGTTCACGCGGCCGGCCAGCCAGGGGTACCAAGGCTCGTCGGCCTGGGCGAACCGCGCGTGCAGGGCGATGCGCGCGTTGAGATTGGTGGCGTCCTTGTACTGCTTGTCGCGCAGGTAGTCGGCGTCGGTGCCGAATCCCTCCCGGCTGGTCATCCGACCGGAGAACGAGGTGGGAGGGTCTTGACCATTTGGAGCGCCGGGTTCTCCGGTTGCCACAGCTCGGGGAATTCCTCGAGGGGTCGAAAGCCGACGGCGAAGTAGAACTCCCGGGTCTTCACGTAGCCGGGATCGGGGTGCCGCGGGCTGAGCGTCTTGACCTGCACGTACTCGATGTCCCGGTCCCGCAGCCACGCCTCCGCGACCCCGAGCATCTGACGCCCGATGCCGTGCCGGTGGTGTTCGGGTCGGATACCCATGACGTACACCTCCGCGGCATAGGGCGTGTGGATGAGGAGCGTCAGTATCCCGACGTCGTCGCCGTCGACCGTGGCCACCACGGTCGGGTGCTCGTCGGCCTTGGCCACGTAGTCCTCGACCGACTCGGGGACGCCGAACCACGTCGGAAGCGTGGCGAGCACGCGCCGGCAGATGTCGCCCGAGCCCTGCTCCTGCACCCGCATGTCGATCTCATGCGTCACCACCACTCCTCCAGCATGCCAGTGCGATGTAGCCACCCCCGTGTCCTGGATCCGACGCTGCGGTAGCGTCCGCCGGGAAGCCCGAGATCGGAGGTGCTGCTATGCCCGGATTCGTACAGATCATGGAGCTCGACACGTCGAAGATCGACGAGGTCGACGCCCTGGGGCGAGAACTCGCCGAGGTGGTGGGAGACCAATTCAAGGCCCGGAAGGCAACGACTGCCGAGGACCGGGAGCGCCGTGGGCACTACTACGTGATCGTGGAGTTCGACTCCTACGAAGAGGCAATGCAGAACTCCGAGAACCCGCAAACGGCCCAGTACTCGGAGAAGATGGGAGCGCTGTTGGACGGCCCGCCCGTGTTCCGCAACCTTGACGTCGTCAGCGTGACCGATTTGCGCTGACCGTTCGCGCTCAGAGCGCCCGCTGCATGCCCTCCCAGTAGGGGTCGCGCAGCTTGCGCTTGTAGAGCTTGCCGTTGGGGTCCCGCGGCATCTCGGTGGTGAAGTCGACCGTCTTGGGCGTCTTGAACTTCGCGAGCTTGTCGCCGCAGAAGGCGAGGATCTCGGCGGCGAGCTCGTCGTCGGCCTCTATCCCCTCGGCCGGCTCGATCACGGCCTTCACCTCCTCGCCCCAGTCCTCGTTGGGGATGCCGAAGACAGCGGCGTCGCCGACCTTGGGATGCGAGAGCAGCACGCTCTCGATCTCGGCCGGGTAGATGTTGGCGCCGCCCGAGATGATCATGTCGATCTTGCGGTCACGCAGGAAGAGGAAACCGTCCTCGTCGATGAGGCCGACATCGCCGACGGTGAAAAAGGAGCCGATGCGGTTCTTCTTCGTCTTCTCCTGGTCCTTGTGGTACTCGAAGCTGGCCGTCCCCATCGACATGTAGACCGTGCCGATCACGTTCGGCTCCTCGATGCGGTTGCCCTCGTCGTCGAAGATCGCGATCTCGCTGATCGGCCATGGCTTGCCCACCGTGCCGGGCTTCTGCAGCCACTCCTCGGCGGTGACCAGAGTGCCGCCACCCTCGCTCGCGGCGTAGTACTCGTCCACCGCGTTGCCCCACCAGGCGATCATCTTGTGCTTCACGTCGATGGGGCACGGCGCCGCGGCATGGATCATGTGGCGCAGCGACGACATGTCGTAATTGCCGCGCACGTCCTCGGGTAGCGCGAGCAGCCGGTGGAACTGCGTGGGGACCATGTGCGAGGTGGTCACCCGCCGCTCCTCGATGAGACGCAGCATGTCCTCGGGGATCCACTTGTCCATGATTACCAGGGTGTGACCCAGGTGCAGCGAGGCGCTGCCGAACCGCAAGACGGCGGTGTGGTACAGCGGCGAGCCGATGATGTGGACGTTGTCGTCCTGGGGTTGGATGTTGAAAAGGAAGAGCAGCCCCGCCAGCCCCAACGCAGCCTCTTCCGGGGTGACTCCCATCAGCTTGCGATAGATCCCCTTCGGGTTGCCCGTGGTCCCCGACGTGTAGTTCATGACGTCGCCGACGGTGCGGTCCTCGGGCAGCGTTGTGGGCTGCGCGTCCCGGGCCGCCGCATAGGACGTGAACCCGTCGATGGCGCCCACCGCGAGGCGCCCTGACGCCTCGGTTCCGGCCTCGTCGGCGGCGGCGACCGCGACGTCGGCGAAGCGCTCATGCGCAACGAAGGCCTTCGCACCCGAGTCCTTGAGGATGTACGCAACCTCGGGCGCCACCAAGTGGAAGTTGATCGGAACCAGGTACCAGCCCGCCTGAAGAGCGGCCAGGTAGATCTCGATCATCTCTGCGCCGTTCGGGAGCAGGGTGGCGATCCGGTCTCCCACCTCGAAGCCCTGGGCCCGCAGCGCGTGGACCAGTTGGTTGGCCCGGCCGAGCAGTTCTCCCGCCTTCATCTCATCGCCTTCGGGCGTGACGAGGGCCAGGTAGTCGGGGTTTTCCTGAGCCAGCGCCCAGAAGCCGAGGTCACCCATCTGCAGTCTCCTTGGAGGTCTCGCGAGGCCGGGGAGAAATGGCACCCCCCGCCACTCGCAGGCTAGAACGTGTTCTAACTCACGGCAATTTGCGGGCCGGGGCCGCGCTCGGCCCGGCGAAGAGAGATGGGGAGATTCCACCATGGCAGGGTTCCTCGCGGGCAAGGTCGTCGCGGTCACCGGCGGCGGCGGCGGGATAGGTCGGGCCGTCGCTCTGGCCTGTGCGTCCGAGGGGGCCACGGTGGTCGTGGCCGACTACGGCGTAGGCATGGCAGGAGAGGACCCGACGAGTGAAGTGGCCGACGCCGTCGTCGGGGAGATCACCAAGGCCGGCGGGGAGGCGCTGGCCGTTGCCGACGACATCTCGCAGATGGAGGCCGGCGAGCGTCTGATCGCAACCGCGGTGGAGAAGTACGGCCGGATCGACGGCGTGGTTGCCATCGCCGGCATCTTGCGGGAGCGGATGCTGTTCAACATGTCCGAGGACGAGTGGGATTCGGTCATCGCCACCCACTTGAAGGGGCACTTCACCGTGTTGCGGGCCGCCGCGGCGGTGATGCGCAAGCAGGAAGGCGGCGGAGCGCTCATCGGGTTCACCTCGGGAGCGTTCTCCGGGAGCGTCGCCCAAGCCAACTATGCAGCGGCGAAGGGCGGCATCGTCTCGCTGGTGCGCTCGGCCGCCGCTGGGCTGTACCGCTACGGGGTGACGGCGAATGCGATCGCACCGGTGGCGAGGACCCGGATGTCGGCCAACGTGCCCCAGGAGCTGGCCGAGATGGGCGACCCCGAAGACGTGGCGCCTATGGTCGTCTACCTGCTGAGCGACAAGGCCAAGCATGTGACGGGCCAGGTGTACACCGTCGTGGGCTCGAAGATCGCTGTGTGGAATCAGCCCGTCGAGGTCCGAGCCATGTGGGCCGACGGCCGCTGGACCCCCGAGCTGATTGCCGCCCGTCTCGACTCGAACATCGGTCAGGAGCGCATGGGACTCATCGACAAGCTGGAGGAGATCCGTCAGGCCGCGGCGTCGGGGGACAAACCGAACGGCTGAACCTCGAGGTGCGGCACCCTGGGCGCCGCGTCGTCCTCAGTTGACAGCGCGCAGACGCGGACGGGGCCGAGCCTGGACGTTGCTGTAGACCTCCATCGAGTTGCCCTCGTGATGCGCGGCGACCACCGTCGTCGCGAATGGGTCCGCGAACGGGTCCTGAGAGTCCAAAGCGCGCTGCATGCTCTGCCCCCAGGCCACGGCGGAGCGGGCGATGTGCCGGTCGGGCTGCTCCCAAGGCGGTATGCACAGCTCGATCTGGTACAGCGGCTCGAACGTGACGACGTGGGTCGGAGCGCCGCCGTGAGCGGCGTACCACTCACGCTTCTCCTCGTCGCTCCAGATCGCCTCGTTGTCCATCTGCTTACTCGTGTTCGGCATCCAAGTCTGGGTCGTGGCCATGGCGCACGTGCCCCCTCTCTCCCGCCGCTCCGTTTCCCTTACATCCGAAGAAGTCCACGGGGGGCGCAGACTTGCGCATCACTCATGCAATTTTCGTATTGAGCTGGTCATTTAGGCATACGTCGCGTCGAGCCGCCCCGATTGCGCAACAGCGTTGCGGCGCGGGCCCGTTCGCGTACCGAGTTGTCGCCGAGTGAACGGAGTTCGACAACGACGCGACAACGCCCTTTGGGTCCACCACATCGGAGACGGTGGTTCGTAACCTCGTCGTCGGCGCAAGAAGTCGGCGCCTCGTGCAGTTCCCCTGTCGAGGGGCGGGTCGGAACGTCGAGGAAAGGGGGCACGCAATCGTGAGCATTCGAATCGATGAAGCTGCGGTGCACGGTCCCGAGCACTCCGACGCCATTCCGGAGATCCGCCCGTGGCGCGAGGTGGGTTGGATCTTCAGGGACGGCGATGCAGTTGCGATCGAGCGTCAGGGCGATCGCATCCGCACGCGGAGTGCCCGGTTCTCGCATCTGAGCGAGGAATAACAGGCACAGCCACTTCGGGCGTTTAGCGCGGGTGGCTTAGATGGTCGAGCCCGCGTCGCCCCGTGTCACCAACGCGTCAGGAGACAACGGATCAGCGACTGCAGCCATCCCGGACTCGACTTCGGGCGAAGTCGCGGGGGACTGGGACGGGTCATCGGCGTGGTGCGTCTGGAGCCACTCGTGCCAGCGCATGCGCGAGCGAATGAGGATGACAACGCCGGCGACGATCAACAGAACACCCGCCACTTGGACGAGGTCCGATCCAATGCCGGCTTCACCGAGCCACAGGTGCTCGTCGAGGGCGCGCTCGATACCCCAGAGGATCATCCCGGTGCCGATGACAACGCCTGACGGATAGCTGATGCGGCGAGTGCCGTCGGGCCAGCGGTCGAGGCGGCGTTCGATCGCGATGAGGACGAGGAACACCGCGAAGTCCTCCAACGCCTGGAAGACGGGTACCGGGAGGCGCTTGCCCACTTGGTCCGCGTAGTACATGCCGAACCACTGGTGCGTCGGGTGTCCGCCGCCGGCGACCATCAGTTGGGGCCCGAGCAGTCGGCCCATGGCCCAGCAGGCCATGAGGACGGGGGCGACCAGATCGAGGGCGCGGCCGAGCGGGAGCTCGGGGCAGCGGCGCCGAGTGAGGATCACGCCGGTCGGCACGGCGAAGAGCAGGCCGCCGAAGGACGAGAGCCCGCCCTGCCAGACGGCGAAGATGTCGCCGGGATGCGCTGAGTAGTAGCCCGTGTTCGTCACGACGTGGAGGACGCGGGCCCCGACGACGGCGGCCAGGATGATCCAGAGGAAGACGGGCACGAGCCAGTCCGTGCGGTAGCCGTTGCGCTTGAGCCGGCGCTCGAAGTAGACGAATCCGAACCAGAAGGTCAGCGCGAGGCCGATGCCGTAGGTGTGGACCTCGAGTGGGCCGATGTGGAAGGCGACAGGGATTGGTTTCATCGCAGCAGCGCGCCCAGGTTACGGCCGGGCAGCCAGGGGGAGTGGCCGGCCGGTCGGGAGGACGCTACGGGGGGGGTTGGGCGGGGTAGGGCGGCGGGGGCGAGATGCCCGGCTACGGCCGGCCCGCGCCGGCGAAGCCGTCGCCGAGGCGCAGGGCGGTCAGCCGAACGTCCGCACCGGTGTACGGCGCCTCGATCATCGTGCCCGGACTGACGTACATGGCCACGTGGTCCGAGCCGCCGGGGCCGTAGAAGAGGAGGTCGCCCGGCTGCAGGTCGCTCAAGGGCACCGGCGCCGAGTCGGCCATCTGGCCGCCCGAGTAGTGCGGCAGGCTCACGCCCACCTGGCCCCACGACCACGCGGTCAGGCCGGAGCAGTCGAACCCGACGCCCGGGCTCTCGGCACCCCATTGATAGGGGACGCCGATCTGGGTCTCGGCCTCCTGCACGGCCCCGGACCCACCCGGTGCGGTCGGAGGAGGCGGCGCTTGCGCGGCGCTAGTCAGCTGGGAGGATCCGCCGCCCGAGCTCGGCGCAGCGGCTGCGGCCGCGGCGGCGGCTTGGCGCTGTCTCGCGGCCTGGGCGGCGGCAGCAGCTTCCGCCTGCTGTTGCTGCTGCACGAGTTGGGCGATCTGGCCCTGCTCTTGTGCCAGCGCGTTCTTTTGCTGGTTGATGGCCTGCTGGTTCTGGGCCACCGCAGCCTGTTCGGCGTTCACCTGCGTCTGCGCTTGACCCTGTTCGGTCGTCAACTGGGCCTTTTGCGCGTTCAGCTGGTTCTCCGCGGTGTGCAGCTGGTCGACGGCGAGCGAGATGTCGCCTTCGGCGATCTGGTTGTACTCGGACGTGGCGCCCAGCGTCTCCTGGTTGCCACTGAAGATCGAGTTCTGCGTCGACGCCGTTCCGTCGGTGATGTAGTTGGCGACGGCGGCCTTGGCGAGCGTGTTCTTGTCCTTCAACACCTGCTGCTGGTCGGACGAGATGTTCGCCTCGGTCGTCTGGATGCTCGAGTTGATCTGCGACAGGTGGTACTGCGCCTCGTCGTACTGCTGGCTCAGCGCGGACATCTCGTTCTGGGCCTGTGACAGCTGCGACTCGATGGCAGCCGCCTTCGCCTTCGCGTCGGAGATCTGGTCACCGCCCACGGGGCGCGCAAGACCAAGCACAGTGCTCGACAACACTGTGACGACGGTCAACGCGGGGACACCTACCCGCTGGAGCAACCTTGTGCTCCTCGAAGACCGCGGCGTGGAGTGGGGTACGACCCGCTCTACGTCAGTCACGATGGGGCACATGTTTAGTTGAACAGCCAAAACGTTTCAAACACCCTCGCTGCTAAATCCCTGTTTACAGTCGTACTCGCGGTGCGAAGTCGCTGGTGATCCACGAAAATTAACAATTTCGAATTCCCAGTCAATAAGGGGAGAGAACGAGGCGCCCCCCTGGGAACTACGGTCACGCCTCATGGGTGAAATGATCGAATTTGCGAGCAACGGATCCACCGCCGGCGGCTACCTGGGTGTGCCTGAGAGCGGCAGCGGGCCGGGCGTCGTGGTGATCCAGGAGTGGTGGGGGCTCGTCGACCACATCGAGGACGTGTGCGACCGCTTCGCCGCGGCCGGCTACGTCGCCTTGGCGCCCGACCTGTACCACGGGCAGAAGGTCGCGCCGGGCGAGCCCGACGAGGCCGGCAAGGCGATGATGGCCATGAAGATGGACCAGGCGGCGCGCGACATGAGCGGCGCGGTCGACGAGGTGTTGCGGCGCAGCGCCGGCGACAAGGTCGGCGTCATCGGGTTCTGCATGGGCGGCGGCCTCGCGCTGGTGCTGGCGACGCAGCGGCCGGACGCCGTCGCGGCGGTCGTGCCCTGCTACGGGATTGTGCCGTGGCCCGACGTGCAGCCCGACTACCCCGCGATGTCCGCCGCCGTTCTCGGCCACTACGCGGAGAAGGACGAATACTTCACACCCGAAAAAGCGAACGAGCTCGCCGAGCAACTGCGTGCGATGGGCAAGTCGGTGGAGATCATCGTGTACCCCGGCACCGATCACGCCTTCTTCAACGACACCCGGCCCGAGGTGTACGACGCCGACGCGTCGAGTGCGCTCTGGGATCGCACGCTGTCGTTCTTCAGCGAGCATCTGAAATAGCTCGCCGGGCCGATCCGGGACAGACCCTCGCTTCAACCTTGTGCGCGTTCGCGCTCACCAACAGACACACACGTGTGCACACATCCGCCGGAGGGTAAGCCCGTGCCTTGGTCAGGAATACCGCCCGAAAAGGGCCCCAAGACGGTGGGTTACCATCGAGTTATGTCTGCACGCTCGCGTCACCTGCCCCGCCGTTCCTGCCTCTCCACCCCGGGCTCGAACGAGAAGTTCCTGGCCAAAGCGCCCACCGTCCCGGCCGACATGACGTTCCTCGACCTCGAGGACGCCGTGGCGCCCCTCGAGAAGGAGAGCGCCCGACCCAAGGTGGTCGACGCCATCAAGAACCTGCCGTGGGACGACCGAGTGCTGTGCGTGCGCGTCAACGCCTGGGACACCGAGTGGACCTACGGCGACGTGATCGAGGTCGTCGGCAACGCCGGCGAAAGACTCGACGAGATCATGCTGCCCAAGGTGCAGTCGGCCGCCGAGGTGCAGGCGCTCGACATGTTGCTCACACAGGTCGAGAAGAAGTCGGGCCTGCCGGTCGGACATATCGGGATCGAAGCGCAGATCGAGACCGCAAGGGGACTCATCAACGTCGACGACATATGTGCCGCCTCGCCCCGCCTCGAAACGATCATCTTCGGGCCGGCGGACTTCGCCGCCAGCATCGAGATGCCGGTGCTCACTGGCGGCATCGACATCCCCGAGTACCCCGGCGACCACTTCAACTACGTGTTCAGCCGCATCCTCATGGCCGGCCGCGCCAACGGTCTGCAGGTAATCGACGGCCCGTTCCTCAAGGTGCGCGAGCTCGACTCTCTACGCGACTACGCCATGCGGACACGCATGCTCGGCTACGACGGCAAGTGGGCGCTCACCCCGGACCAGGTCACTGTCCTCAACGAGGTGTACTCGCCGACGCAGGAACAGTTCGACCGCGCCTTCGACATCCTCGAGGCGTACCGCAAGGCCACCGAAGAGGACCGCAAGGGCGCCGTCATGTTCGGCGACGAGATGATCGACGAGGCCAGCCGCAAAATTGCGCTGAAGTTCGTGAGCCGCGGCGAGCGCGCTGGGCTCAAGCGGAGCGCGGACTGAGTCAGTCGCCGATCAACCGGCGCGCGATCACCTTCAAGGCAAGCGTCTCGTCCGCGCCTTCGAAGATCGACAGCACCCGGGCGTCGACGAAGTAGCGCGAAACGGGAAACTCCTCGGCGTACCCCATGCCGCCGTGGATCTGCATCGCCTCGCGGGTGACCCATTCGGCGGCGCGGCACACGTACGCCTTGACCATGGACGCCTCCAACGCGCCTTCGCCCCGGGCCATCAACCGGGCGACGTGGTACGACGACTGCCGCGTCGCTTGAATCAGAACGGCCATGCGGCCGAGCTTCCATTTCGTCAGCTGATAGTCGATGATCGGCGATCCGAATACTTTGCGCTCCGACGCGTACGCGACTGCGGCCTCGTAGGCGGCCTGCATCACGCCCAACGCCCGGGCGGCGGTCTGGAGCCGGCCGTTCTCGAAGCCCTGCATCTGTAGGTAGAAGCCCTTCCCGAGACCCTCCTCGCCTCCGACGAGGTTCGCGGCGGGCACGAACCAGTTCTCGAACGCGAGCTCGTAGGAGTGCATGCCCCGGTACCCCAGCGTGTCGATGGGCCTGCCCTCTAGGCGCCCTGGCTCCAGACCTGCAGGACGCCCCACCACGTCGTCGACACCCTGGGTGAACACGAACCCGTGCCCGTCCCCCTGCGGCTTCTCGACCACGAACATCGAGATCCCTCGATGCGCCAACGACCGGTCCGGGTCGGTCCGCGCCAGCAGCATCAGGACGTCGGCCCGGGCGGCGAACGTGCACCAGGTCTTGACCCCGTTCACGACCCAGCCGCCGTCGACCCGCGTCGCAGAGGTCACGATCCCGGCCACGTCCGACCCGTAGTCGGGCTCCGTCACGGCCACCGCCGCCAAAATCTCGGCCGACGCCAGCTTCGGCAGCCAGTGCTTCTTCTGCTCCTCGGTGCCCCCGTAGACGAGCGCCCGCGTCAAGATCTCGGGGCGGGTGATGAGCGAGCCGCCGACGCCGAGCGAGCCCCAACTCAGCTCCTCGGTGGCGACCACCATGCCCATGTAGTCGCTCTCGCCACCCGAGGCGTAGCCGCCGTACTCCTCGGGCACCGAGAGGCCGAATCCGCCCAACTCCGCCAGCCCCTCGATCACATCCTCGGGGATGTCGGCATTCGTGCGGTGGACATGCTCGGCGTGCGGCCGCACCTTGTCCTCGGCGAAGCGATGGAACGTCTCGCGCACCAACTCGAAGTCCTCGCCGAGATGCCGTGACCCGTCGGTTACCGCGAGTGCCGCCAGCACCGACGGCTCGCGCTGGGCTTCCAGGAACGTGGACACCGGTGTCGTCCACCCGGGCTCGACGCCCCACAGCGCCTCGCGGCCGGCGACCTTCCCCGCGAGGTCAGCCACCACGTCCGCCGCGAACGCCGATGCGATGGCCGCCTCGACCTCCCCCTGCTCGCCGTACTTGAGGGCGGCCCGGGCGGTGCCTACCGCAGCGGCTGCGTGCGCGACGTCGTAGGCCACGACCTGGTTGGCGTCGATCCCTCCCCGGCCTCTAATGGAGGCACAGGCCTGGTCGACCAGCTCTTGGGCCAGATCGACCGCGTTGGCGGCGCCGGCGAGGTCCGCGGAGTCGGGCGAAGTCATGGGTCGCCACATTATTGGCTGGCCCGAAGGCCACTTTTTCTCCCGCTCGCGCCGCTATTCGGGTGCGGGCGCGTCAGGTACGGCGGCCGATGACCGTCACCAGCGGAGGCAACACGACCGGATCGTCGCCTGGATCCACACCGGTCAACGACTCCAGGTATTGCGACACGGCGCCCGGACCGACGCCCGCCGGTGCTTCGGCCCACGCGTCGACCACCTCGAGCGACGCGTTCCGGACCAGCGCGGGCAGCAGCGCGCCCACATCTGGATGCTGCGCCTCGGGCATCGACATCGGCGCACCCGCGATGCGACCGGCCGACGTGATCGGCTCCTGCGCCACGACCCAGCCGCCACGCCGGACGACGGTGGCCATCTTGGCGACGACGGCAGCGGGGTCGAGTACGTGCAGCAGGAGGAAGCGGCAGAACGCGAGGTCGACCTCCTCCGGCAGCGACAGGTCCTCACCTGCTTGAGTGAGGGCGATCACCTGCGCGTGCTCCGCGGCGGCTCGGGCCACCTCGTCGCGCGCCAGCGGATCGCTGTCGACCGCGTAGACGCGGCCGTTCCGCCCCACCATCTCCGCCAGGGCCACCGACACGTCGCCGCCGCCCGCTCCCACGTCCACGCACCGCCAACCGGCGCCGAGCCCCAGACGGTCCAATGCCGTTGCCAGCGGCCGGCGGTAGACGTCGTCGCGCAACCCCTTGAGCTCACTCATCGCACGGCTCCCCAAGAAGCGCCCGCACCATGGTCCAGCACTCTAGGAGTCGGGAGGAGCACGGGGACCCGGCGTGCCACCGAGCATGAAATCGAGCCTCACGCCGCGGACCGGTAACCTGCTCCCCCGTGAAGGTGACCATGTTGCTGTGCGATGCAGCCCAGGTGTCCGACGGCAAGCTCTACATCCTCGGTGGGGGATGGAGCATGACGGGACCCGACCCCGTGCCATCGGCCGTCGCGTTGAAGATCGACGTCGACTGGCACGAGGCCGAGACGTCGCACCACTGGGAGCTGTTCCTCGAGGACGCAGACGGCCGCCCGGTGCTCATGGAGACGGCCGATGGGACCCAGCCCGTCGAGGTACGCGGCGAGTTCACGGTGAGCCAGCCGCAAGGGATCCCAGAGGGTTCGCCGATCGACGTCGCTCTGGCTGTGAACCTCGGGCCCATCCCCTTGGCGCCCGGAACGCGGTTCGCCTGGCGCCTCACCATCGACGGCGAAGCCCTGCCGGGCGCGTCGCTCGGGTTCACGACCCGGCCCCGCCCGCCCCAAGCCGCTGAATGACGGTCTACGACCGGCCGTTCGGCCGCTACCTCGAGGATTTCGTTCCCGGTGACATCTACCGGCACTGGCCGGGCAAGACGGTCACCGAGTACGACGACCATCTCTTCTGCATGATCACGATGAACCACCACCCGCTGCACACGGACGCGTGGTTCGCCGAGCACGAGACCGTGCAGGGAAGGAATGTGGTCGTCGGGAACCTCGTCTACTCCCTGGTGTTGGGCATGAGCGTTCCCGACGTCAGCGGCTCGTGCATCGCCAACCTCGAGGTCGAGTCGCTGCTGCACCGTAAGCCGACGTTCCACGGCGACACCATCTACGCCGAGACGCGCGTGCTCGATGCGACGCCGTCCAAGTCGAAAGACGACCGCGGCATCGTGACGGTCGAGACCAAAGGGTTCAACCAGCGCGGCGAGGAGGTGTGCTACTTCCGCCGCAAACTCATGGTGTGGAAGACGGCGTATGCGCCGGCACGCCAGCGCCCCTACGTCGACGACGTCTGGGACTGAGGTCGTCGCGCTCGCGCCCGACCGGGCGCGTCGCTTCAGAACGCGCATCCTGGAGTGGGGCGCGCAACACCGTCGCGACCTTCCGTGGCGCCACACCCGAGACCCCTGGAAGATCCTTGTCTCCGAGGTGATGCTGCAGCAGACCCAGGTTGACCGGGTGGTGCCGCACTACGAGCGCTTCGTCGAGGCCTACCCGACACCCGCCGCGTGCGCCATGAGCGGCTCGGCGGACGTGGTCCGCCGCTGGTCGGGACTGGGCTACAACCGCCGCGCTCTCAACCTGCATCGGGCTGCGACGTCCATCGTCGAGGGCCACGACGGCCGGGTGCCCTCGGACGACGCGGCGCTGCGCGCGCTGCCGGGCGTCGGGGTCTACACGGCGCGGGCGGTGCGGTCCTTCGGTTTCGGCGAGGACGTCGCTGCGGTCGACACCAATGGCGTGCGGGTGCTGGCCCGCGCCGTCGCCGGCTCGCGGCTGACCGGGACGGCGGCGTTCGTCCTCGGTGACCGTCTCGTGCCGAAAGCCGGTTCGTGGGAGTTCAACCAGTCGATGTTCGACCTCGGCGCGACCGTGTGCACCGCACGCCCGGACTGCGGGCTCTGTCCGCTCCGCCGTCAGTGCGCCTGGCGTCGAGGGGGCGGGGAAGACCCCTGGCGGGCCAGTCCGGCGGCGCGTCCCCAGAGCGCGTTTTCGGGCTCAGACCGGCAGGGCCGGGGACGTCTGCTCGAATTGCTTCGGTGCGGCGAAGTTCCCGCCGGTGAAATCGCCAGCGCCTGCGGCTGGCCGGACGACGTCGCTCGCGCCGAGCGCGTCGCTGCCGCGTTGGTGGAAGAGGGCTTCGCCGGCTGGCGAGGGAAGACCAATCCCGTGCTCCGACTGCGCTGAGCGATCAGGATTTGGTCAAGAATTCGATGATCCGCCGGTTGACGAGGTCCGCCTGTTCCACGTGGAGGAAGTGACCGGTGCCGTCGACGATCTCCATCTCGGACCCCTCCGCCAAGAAGTCGAGCGGCGAGCCGATCGACGAGAGCAACATGCAGCCGTCATCACGCCCGTGGAGGTACAGCGTCGGCTTCGGAGTCGGCAACAACGCCGCGGCCTGCTCGTCGGCCAGCTCGGGCGACTGGTGCGCCGGGTCGAACATGGCACGGTAGTAGCTGATCGCCGCGACGATGTGCTCGGGATCTCCGATCGACTCCTTCACCTTGGCCACGTCCCAAGCGCCGTCGTATCCCGGCGACCAGTCGCGCCACAGGTTGTCGATGAAGGAGTAGTCCTCGAGTGGAAGTGCGCTCTCGGCCATGGACGACTGGAAGAAGAACATGTACCAACTCCGCTGCAGCTGCGCGTAGGTCAGCAGGTTCATGCCGATGGAGAGCGTCGGCGGAACGGCGGCGGTCACGGCGCGGCGCCAGCGATCCGGCTGGTGGGCGACGGTTCCATACGTGGCGAGTGCGCCCCAGTCGTGGCCGATGATGACCGCGTCAGAGGTCGCCCCGAGCGCCTCGTGCAAGGCATTGGCGTCACGCACCAGCGCGCCGACTTGATAGTGACCGTCGGGCGGCACCGGCGACGGGGCGTAGCCGCGCAGGAACGGTGCAACCGCCCGGAAGCCTGCTGCTGCAAGCTCGGGCAGCAGGTAGCGCCACGTGTGTGCGGTGTCGGGGAACCCGTGCAAGCACAGGGCGAGGGGCCCGTCCGTTGGCCCGTCGGTGAGGCAGCCGAACTCCAGCCCGTTGGCGGAAATGGTCTCTTGTTGTCCCATGCGACAGAACGTATCGCCCCCTCGGGATATAGGGTCGTGGTCGGTGAACGTCACGTTTTACGGCGTGCGGGGGTCATGCCCGTGCTCGGGGGATCGCTACAGGCGGTACGGGGGGAACACCTCGTGCCTCGTGGTCGACATCGACGGGGACGAGCCGCTGATCGTCGACCTGGGCACTGGCCTGCGCGCGCTCGGTGACACCCTGCAGAAGGAAGTGCGGGCTCTCGGCACACCGCTCCACGCGACCGCCCTGCTCACCCATCTTCATTTCGACCACATCTTGGGCATCCCCTTCTTTTCTCCGTTGCACGACCCGGGCGCCCGGCTGACGGTCTACGGCCCGGGCCAGCCCAAGGGGACGCTCAAAGACGCCCTCCACGCGGCCGTGCAGCCGCCCGTGTTCCCGATCCACATGGAGCAGTTCCGCGGCGAACTGATCACGGTCGACGTCGGCGCCGAGGACTTCTCCGTCGGCACGGCCAAGGTGATGGCACGCCCCATCCCCCATTCCGGCGTCACCCTCGGCTTCCGGATCGAAGCCGAGGGCCGCTCGGTCGCGTACATGTCCGACCACCAGGCGCCACTCGATCGCCGAGCCGTGCCCGAGGCGGTGCTCGAGTTGTGCCAGGACGTGGATCTCTTGATCCACGACGGCCAGTACACCGAGGACGAGTTCTCCGCCAAGGCCGACTGGGGCCACTCGACCGCGGCCTACGCCGTCCACGTGGCGGCCGAGACCGGTGCGAAGCGGTTGTTGCTCACGCACCACGATCCGTCCCACACGGACCGCGAGCTGGACCGGATCCTGACCCAGGCGCGGCGGTTGCCCGAGGCGAAGAACATCGAAGACGTGTCCTCCGCCCACGAATCCCAGTCGATCGACCTCGGCAAGGCGTAGGGCGGTCGTGACGGGCCTGGACGAGGCCCGGTTCCGCGAGGTGCTCGGGCATTTCGCCACCGGGATCACGGTCGTGACCGCGCTCGAAGATGGCGAACCCGTCGGCTTCACCTGCCAGTCCTTCGCCGCCCTGTCGCTCGAGCCGCCCATGGTGATCCTTGCCCCCGCGCGCAGTTCGACGAGCTGGCCGCGTATCCGCCAAGCGGGCGCGTTCTGCGTGAACATTCTCGAGGAGCACCAAGAGGCGTTGTGCCGCACGTTCGCGGTGTCGGGTGGCGACAAATTCGACGGCGTCGGCTGGTCGCCGGGTGTGACCGGATCACCGGTGCTCACCGGGTCGCTCGCCGTCGTCGAATGCCGTCTCGGTGACATCTTCGACGGCGGCGATCACGAGTTGGTGACCGGCCACGTGGTGGCCATCGAGGTCGGGGAGGGCAGCCCGTTGCTGTACTACCGCTCCGGTTTCGGCCGTTTCGCCTCCTGAGGGGCCACCCGCTACCGTTCCGGCGATGCCAGAGATCATCCCTTCTTCTGTGATCGACGACGTCGTGCTGGTTCGACCCGACGTGCACGGCGACGAGCGGGGGCGGTTCGTCGAGTCCTACCGCCGGAGCTGGTTCCCCGATGGCCGCGAGATGGTGCAAGGCAACCGCTCCGAGAAGCAGGCGGGTGCGCTCGTCGGTCTGCACTTCCACCGATTTCAGGCTGACTACTGGTACCTGCTGCGCGGAAAGATCCGTGTTGTCCTGCACGACCTGCGGATCGGCTCTGCGACGGATGGCAAGACCGAGGTGATCGACCTCGACGGCGATGTCGACCAGGGTGTGTACATCCCGCCGGGTGTCGCGCACGGCTTTGCCGCCCACACCGACATCCTCTTGACGTACCTGGTGGACAACTACTACGACCCGGCGGACGAGTTGGGCCTGGCCTGGGATGACCCCGAAGTCGGCGCCGACTGGGGCGTCAGCGACCCGATCCTCTCGGGGCGTGACCAGAGCAACCCGCGTCGCGGCGACATCCCCGACGAGGTCCGGCCCCGCTACACGAAATAGGACCGCCGGGCCGGGGGGCGCATGCGATTCGGCATCTTCTACGAACACCAGCTGCCAAGGCCGTGGGGCGCCGGGGCCGAGCACAAGCTGCTGAAAGATGCCCTCGAACAGATCGAGCTCGCCGACCGGCTGGGCTTCGACTACCTGTGGGAGGTCGAGCACCACTTCCTCGAGGAGTATTCGCACTCCTCCGCGCCCGAGGTCTTCCTGGCGGCCGCCAGCCAGCGCACCACGCGCATACGGATCGGACACGGCATCGTCCAGCTGCCCTTCGGCTTCAACCACCCGGCCCGGGTGGCGGAGCGGATTGCGACGCTGGACCTCGTCTCCGACGGGCGCGTGGAGTTCGGCACCGGCGAGTCCAGCTCGGAAATGGAGCTCGGCGGATTCGGGGTGGAGCGGGCGCGCAAGCGCGCCGAGTGGACCGAGGCCCTCGACGTCGTCACGCGTCTCATGGTCGAGGAGCCGTTCGCGGGCCACGAAGGACCCGGACTCTCCATGCCGCCTCGCAACGTTGTGCCCAAGCCGTTGCAGAAGCCGCACCCGCCGCTGTGGGTGGCATGTTCGCGTCGCGACACCATTCACCTGGCCGCGACGAAGGGCATCGGCGCCTTGTCGTTCGCCTTCATCGAGGCCGACGAGGCCCGCAAGTGGGTCGACGACTACTACGGCACCATCGCCTCGGAGGAGTGCGTGCCCGGTGGCTTCGCCGTCAACGCCAACCTGGCGTGCGTGCTGCCGTTCATGTGTCACGAGGACGAGGAGACCGCGATCGCCCGGGGCCTCGACGGCGGGCATTTCTTCGGGTACTCGCTGGCGCACTACTACGCCTTCGGACGCCATCGCCTGGGAGAGACGAACGTCTGGGACGAGTTCGAACAGAACCGCTCGGCCTTCGGCTTCGACCGCCGCGTCGCCGCGCAGCAGGGTCAGGTGCTCGGAGCCAAGCTCCTCGAAGAGGGCCTCGGTGCCCTCCGAGGGGCGATCGGCACACCCGATCAGGTGCGCCAGCTCATCCGGCGCTACGAGGAGGTCGGGGTGGACCAGCTCATCTTCGTGAGCCAGGCCGGGCGTAATCGGCACGAGCACATCTGCGAGTCGATGGAGCTCTTCGCGCGGGAGGTGTTGCCCGAATTCGCCGAGCGGGCGGACGCCGCCGAGGCGGCGAAGGAGGAACGGTTGGGCCCGGCGAAGGCGGCAGCCCTGGCCCGGCGACCGCCTCCGCGCACGTTGCCCGAACCGTACGAGGTGCCCGCAATCCCTGCCCCCTAAACGTCACGAAGTCGATGGCCAGCGGGAGCGCTCCCGCGGTCCGCCGAGGGCTTCCGATCCTGTTGAATAGGGGCAGTGTGGATCGGTGGGATCTTGGCTGCAGTGGTCGTCGTGGGCGTCATCGCGGCCGCGGTGTTCCGCCATCGCTCGCGGGACGACGCGCACTCGGTCGAGCACTACCACCGCCAACTGCACACCCTCGAGGAGATGCGCACGCACCTTCCGGCGGGAACGGAAGCCAACGCGGAAAACGGCCAAGACGAAGAGGCCTATCCGGCGAGTGCATTCAAGGTCTCGGGCACCTCGACGGTGCGGTTGACCGACCCGGGCCACACCATCGTCCCACCCGCACCGCCGCCACCGGTCAAGAACCCCTCCGAGCCGGTGCTCTTCGTCGACTCGCATCTCACGCACGACACGCCAGGCGAGACGCCGAAGACCACCTTCATGACCGGGGTCGACGACAAGGCGATGCACTTCATCAACAACCGGCCGAAGCGGATCGGCGCGCTCGTCGCGTTCGCCGCCGTAGTCGTCCTCATCGTGGTCCTCATCGTGGCGGGCATGCACTCCAACACGCCGGCACCCAAGCATCCGACGTCGGGCACGGCGACGACACCCTCGCACTCACATCCGCATTCGGGCTCTGCCGGAGCTGCCGGTCAGCAGAGTCACAAGAAGAAGACGAACACGACGACAACAGTGGCACCGGTCGTATCCGCGCCGGCCCCGACATCGCCGAACGCAGCGAACTATGCGGTGGGTGTCGCCGACTACTCGCTCTCGTTGTCGGCCGCGTCGGGCGACTGTTGGGTGTCGGCGACGAACACATCCAATGGCTCTGTGCTCTTCACCGGTGTCCTGACGGCCGGCCAATCGCACACGATCGCCGCCACCGGTCCGGTCACTGTCGTCGCGGGTGCGCCGGCGGCCTTCGCGGCGACGGTCAACGGCGTGGCGGTCCAACTGCCCTTCGGGTTCCAGGCGCCGTTCACGCTGAAGTTCGACACGCCGGGGACCGGCGGCGGATCGTCTTTGAGCACCACGACGACCACGTAGGAGTCGATCCCAGGCCCTGCAGAGAGGGCGTCGACGCAGGTCAGCCGGGGTCCCGGACGCCGAGAGCGTCCAGCAGGAAGGCCAGCACCAGGGCCTCCTCCTTCCAGGCGTCGTAGCGGCCCGACGGACCACCGTGACCTGCGCCGAGCTCGGTGCGGAGGAGGACCCGGGTGGCAGGGGAGAGCGCACGGATCTTGGCGACCCACTTGGCGGGTTCCCAATAGGCGACGCGCGGATCGGTGAGGCCCGCCGTGACGAAGAGGTGCGGATAGACGCGGTCACTCCCGTCAGGGTTGGCGCTGCTGACGTTGTCGTAGGGCGAGTAGGTCAGCATGCGGAAGTAGGCGTCCTCGTCGGCCAACGGGTTGCCCCATTCCTCCCATTCGCCCACGGTCAACGGAAGCTCCTCGTCGAGCATGGTGGTGACGCAGTCGACGAAGGGGACCTGCGCCACGAGCGCGCGGAAGAGCTCGGGTGCCTGGTTGGCCACCGCGCCGATCAGGAGGCCGCCGGCTGATCCGCCGCGCCCGGCCATCGCGTCGGCGCGCGCGATGCCTCGCTCGATGAGGTGGCGCGCGCAGGCGATGAAGTCCGAGAAGGTGTTGGCCTTGTGCTCCATGCGGCCATCCTCGTACCAGGCCCGGCCCATCTCGCCTCCACCGCGCGCGTGCGCTATGGCGTAGACGACACCCCGGTCGAGGAGCGAGAGGCGGTGGTGCGAGAAGGACGGGTCCATCGATATTTCGTAGGCGCCGTAGCCGTAGAGGACGCACGGTGCCGGGAGCGAGATGCCACTGCGCTGCACGACGGAGATCGGAACGCGCGTCCCGTCCGGCGCGACGGCCCACTCGCGGTAGGTCTCGTAGCGGTCCGGGTCGAAGTCGCCCAGGACGGGCTCTTGCTTGAGGAGCGTTTCGGCGCGGTCGTCGAGACCGATCTGAAGGACGCTCGAGGGGGTGACCATGGTCGTGCGGCCGATCCGCAGGACCGGCGCATCGGGCTCGGGGTTGGCGCCCAGCCAGGTGGCCGACGGGCTGGCGGGCGAGGGGACGATCCAGCCGGCGGCGAGCAGATCGCCGCCGAAGGGGTCTGCGGTGGCTGAGCCGGTCCCGGTGCGCAGCGGCAGGACCTGCACCCGCGTCTCGGCCTCGGCCCGTTCGCTCAAGACGAGGGCGCCGGCGAACGCGTCCAGGTCCTCGATCCGCACGCCCGGACGGTGCGGGACGACCTCTCGCCACGTGGCGGCGTCCTGGGAGCCGAGCCCGGAGTCGGGCGCGGCGAGGACGCGGAAGTCCCGGGCGTTGTCGTTGGTGAGCGCCACGAACCAGCCGCCGCTTTGGGCGCCGTTCGGGGGCGTCAGGTGGTCAAGCGCGTACTCGACGCCCTCGCGGCGGGGCATGACGACCGCCGCGGCGGCCAGCGGCTCGCCCGAGGGGATGGCGCGCCACTCGCTCGTGTTGGTCGAGTGCATACCGACGAGGACGAATGCTTTGTCGCGGGTGGAGCCGGTTCCGAGCGAGAACCGCCGGTCCCTCTCTTCGTACACCAGCTCGTCGCCGGCGGGGTCGGTGCCCAGCCGGTGACGCCACAGCTGGTAGGGGCGCTGGGCCTCGTCCATGCGCACGTAGAAGACGACGTCCGCGCCGGCGGACCAGGCGAGCCCGTAGGAGGTGTCGGGCACCATCTCGGGAGCGATTCCGGGACCGAGGTCAGAGTCGAGGGGACGGAAGCGCAGTTCGTACTTCTCGTCGCCGGTTCGGTCGGTGGAGAAGGCGAGCCAGCGGTGATCGTGGCTGACCGCCGCGCCGCCGACCGCGAAGTACTCGGAGCCGGCGGCCTCGACGTTCTCATCGAGCAGGATCTGTTCCTCCTCGCCCGGCTCACCCGCCGGCGGAAGCTGGTCGCGTCCGCGGGCGGGCCGGCGGCAGTGGATCGCGTAGCTCTTCCCCTCCTCGGTCCGCGTGTAGTACCACCAAGGACCGCGGCGAGCCGGGACCGACATGTCGGTCTCCTTGATGCGTGCCTTCATCTCCTCGAAAAGGCCATCGCGGAAACCGGCGAGCGGCTCTGTCCGGGCCTCGGTGAACGCGTTCTCGGCCTCGAGGTAGGCCAGGACCTCGGGGTCCTCGCGGTCGCGCAGCCAGAACCAGGGGTCCTGGCGCTCGTCGCCGTGGGCGGTGATGACGTGGGGACGGCGGGGCGCTACTGGTGGGGTGGGCTGGTCGGGCTCGCTGGGCATGTTCCGACGAGCCTGCCACGCTGCTCGGCCTGGCGACACGGCCGTCGCCGGCCCGAAGAGAGCGTTTCGCCTGGCCGGGGTAGTTGTTACTATCTACATAGGGGAAATTCCCCCTTTTCCCCCTTGAGGAGCCACGGAGCCATATGGCGACAACGGATCTCGACCTCGGTCGCTACCAGCTCGGTTGGAGCGACGAGGAGGACTATGTCTTCAAGCCCAAGAAGGGCTTGAACGAGTCCATCGTGCGCGAGATGTCGGAGATGAAGGGTGAGCCCGACTGGATGCGCAACTTCCGTCTGCGCGCCCTCAAGAACTTCGAGCGCAAGCCGATGGCGCCCTGGTTCGCGACCCAGATGCCGAACCTCGACTTCGACGACATCTACTACTACATCAAGCCGACGGGCGGGCAGGTGGACAAGTGGGAGGACCTGCCCGACGCGATCAAGAACACTTACGAGAAGCTCGGGATCCCCGAGGCGGAGCGCAAGTACCTGTCGGGTGTGACCGCACAGTACGAAAGCGAAGTCGTCTTCCACCGCAACCGCGAGGACCTCGAGGCGCAGGGCATCCTGTTCACGGACATGGACACCGCGGTGCGAGAGTACCCCGAGATCGTCCAGAAGTGGTTCGGCAAGATCATCCCGCCCAACGACAACAAGTTCGCCGCCTTGAACTCTGCGGTGTGGTCGGGCGGCTCGTTCATCTATGTGCCGCCCGGCGTGAAGGTGGAGATGCCCTTGCAGGCCTACTTCCGCATCAACGCGGAGAACATGGGCCAGTTCGAGCGGACGCTCATCATCGCCGACGAGGGCGCGCAGGTGCACTACATCGAGGGCTGCTCGGCCCCGGTGTACTCGACCGACTCACTGCACTCGGCGGTCGTCGAGCTGGTGGCGCTGCCGGGCTCTCGCATCACCTACACGACGATTCAGAACTGGTCGTCGAACGTCTACAACCTCGTCACCAAGCGGGCCCGGGCCGAGGCCGAGGCGCACGTCGAGTGGATCGACGGCAACATCGGCTCGCGCCTCACCATGAAGTACCCGTCGGTGTACCTCATGGGCCCGAAGGCGAGCGGCGAAGTGCTTTCGGTCGCGTACGCCGGGAAGGGCCAGCACCAGGACGCGGGGGCGAAGATGTACCACGTCGCGCCCGAGACGACCTCGACCATCGTCTCCAAGTCCATCTCCAAGGACGGTGGCATCACCACGTACCGGGGCAAGGTGCACGTCGACCCCGAGGCGTACGGCGCCAAGTCCTTCGTGCGTTGCGACGCGCTCCTGCTCGACGACGAATCGACCTCGGAGACCAAGCCCTATATGGAGGTCGGCGAGCGCAGCGCCCGGATCGGCCACGAGGCCACGGTCTCGAAGGTGGGCGACGACCAACTCTTCTACCTCATGAGCCGCGGCCTCACCGAGCAGCAGGCAATGGGCATGATCGTCAACGGGTTCATCGAGCCGGTGACCCGGACGCTACCCATGGAGTACGCGGTGGAGTGGAGCCGCCTGATCGAGCTGCAGATGGAAGGGTCGGTCGGCTGAGGTTGCCGCACGGGTTCATGCCGTGGCCAGCGCGCCGCAACCGGACCTGCAACGTGGCACCATAGAACGATGCCGATGCGCGAGGAATGCATCCATTTCCAGAGCCGCACCTACGCGTCGGGCGAGGCGGCCCGCTTCTGCCGGTTGGACCTCGCGCCCGAAGCCCCTTGGCGCTGCCCGGAGAATTGCCCCTCGTACAAGCCGCGGATGGCCGACGTGGGCTGGGTGCACGGCAGCCTGGTCGAGCCGGCCATCGAGGACGAGCCCGAGGACGCCGGTGGGGACATCGCGTCATTGCTCGGCTCGGCCGAGGAAATCGTGAACGAGGTCGCGCCTGGGGTGCTCGAAGAGGTGCGGGCCGAGGACGCCCGCAAGGATCGCTCCTCGAACCGTTGGTGGCGCCGCCGGCGCTGACGCGCCCCCCTGCCCTACCGTCCGGTGAACTTCGGCGTGCGCTTCTCCATGAACGCGGTCATCGCCTCGACCAGGTCGTCGGAGGCCAACATGCCGGAGTTCCAGGTCGCCACGTAGTCGAGACCCTCCGCCACCGTGCGGCCCTCGTTCGCGGCCAGCACGGCCTTGGTGCCCTGCACCGCGATGGGGGAGTTCGCCGCGATCTCAGCGGCCAGGGCCCGGGACGCCTTGAGGACGCCCTCGGCGTCCCCGGCGACGTCGTTGACCAGGCCGATCTCCTTGGCCCGCTCGGCGGTGATGTCCTTGCCGGTGAAAGCGAGCTCGGCCAGGTGCCCGGCGCTGATGATGGCCGGCAGCCGCTGCAGGCTGCCCAGATCGGCAACGATCGCGACTTTGGCTTCGCGTACGGAGAAGACAGCGTCGGCCGCCGCCAGGCGGATGTCGCACGCGGCGATGAGGTCCACGCCGCCACCGATGCAGTAGCCGTGCACGGCTGCGATGACGGGCTTCGGGCACAGCGCCACGGCCGTGATCGAGTCCTGCAGGCGCTTCACCTCGAGACGCGAGCTGCGCGCCCGTGCCGCCATGGACGCGGGACGCGCATCAGCGCCACCGCTACCACCTTCGGCCAAAAGGTTTCCCATCGCCTTGAGGTCGAGGCCGACCGAGAAGTGCGGCCCCTTTGCTGCGATAACGACCACCCGTACCGAATTGTCGCCGGTCAAGACCTCCATGGCCTTCGGCAGATCGCGCCAGAGGTCCATGCCCATGGCGTTGCGTGCCTCGGCCCGGTCGAGCCACAGCGTGGCGACGTCCTCGTCCCTTTCGATGCTCAGGACCGGCGACTCGAAACCTTCGATTCCTGCGTGCTCACTCATGTCCCGCAGGCTATCCGTCCAGGTAATGGCCCTGGTAATGGACCACTAAAGTGCATTGGCTGCCTTCGCATCGAGCACTTCGCAGCACTCGCATCGAGAGAGGTTTGACCCTGTCCACCTTCAGCGCTGAGGCGTCCGCGACCCTGGGCGGCCCCGACTGGCTTCGCCGACGACGGGCCACCGGATTCGAGGCCTTCTCGTCGACCCCGCTGCCTACCGAGAACGAGGAGGTTTGGCGCTACTCACCGATCGACCAGTTGTCGCTCGAGGACTTCTCCCCCGACATCGCGGAGCCCAGAGCCGGAGCCGGAGCCGCCTTGGCAGAGGCGACAGACCTGTTCGAATCGGTGCGCGCCGCGCTCGGGCGCACCGCCGCCAGCGTCCTCATGTACGGCGGACGTGCCGTCCCCGCAACATGGAGCACTGCCAGTGGCCACGGTGACCCGGCCGGGTTCGGATTCGGCCCGGCCGACGAGATCGCGGCCTCCGCCGAAATGCTCGGATCGGTCCAACGCGGGGGGGACGCGTCGGTGCGGCTCAACGACGCCTTCATGGCCGACCCGCTCTTCCTAGATGTCCCCGACGGCGTGACCGTCGGCGGGCCCGTGCTCGTCGTGCACTGGTGCGACCCCGAGACAGCGGCGTTCCCGCGCCTGTGCGTCCGCGCCGGCAAAGGCGCGGCCGTCTCCGTAGTCGAGGTGTTCGCCGGACCGCAGGCGCAAGCGGCAGCGCGCTCACTGGTCGTACCGGTGACGGAACTGGCGGCCGCCGACGGGGCGTCGGTGTCCTACGTCTCGCTGCAGACGCTGACCAACAACGCGTGGTCGATCGCGCGGCTATCGGCCCGGGGTGGCGCGAACTCGTCGCTGCGCACCTTCACCGTCGGGCTCGGCGCCGCCTACGACCGGATCCGCACCGACGTCACGGTCGACGGGAAGGACGCCCACAGCGAGATCCTCTCGGCCTATCTCGGCGAGGGGACACAGGTGCACGACATCCGCACCCTGCAGGACCACGCGGCGCCCCGGACCACCAGCGAGCTCCTCTGCCAGGGTGCGGTCGCCGGTCGCTCCCGCTCCGTGTACAGCGGCCTCATCCGCGTCCATCGGGGAGCGGTGCGCAGCGACGCCCGCCAGACCAACCACAACCTGGTGCTCGACGAAGGGGCTCACGCCGACTCGGTGCCGAACCTCGACATCCTCGAGAACGACGTGAAGTGCTCGCACGCCTCGACGGTCGGGCCGATCGACGAGGACCAGCGCTATTACATCGAGTCCCGTGGCGTGGCCCCCGACGTGGCCGAAAGCCTCATCGTGCGGGGCTTCTTCGACGCCATCATCGAGCGGGGCCCCGTTCCCGAGGCCACCGTGCTGCTTCAGGACGAGGTACATCAGCGTCTCGACGCTGCACTGGGCGACCGCGCGGTGGTCGCCGGTGTCTGAGACCGTGACGCTCTGCAAGACGGACGAGCTGGCGTCGGGAGAGGCCAGGCGTTTCGACGTCGCCGGCCACCGCATCGCCCTGGTACGCATCGGTGACGAGTTCCATGCCGTCGACGACGAATGCAGCCACGAGGACTACTCGCTGGCCGAGGGCGAGGTCTGGGCGGACGAGTGCGAGATCGAGTGCCCGCGCCACGGCAGCACGTTCGACCTGCTGACCGGCGAGCCGTGCTCGTTGCCGGCCACCCGGCCCATCGCGGTGTACAAGGTCGTCGTGGACGGCGACAGCGTGTCGGTGGAGGTGCCATGAGCACCGTGAGCGGCGAGCACGTGCTCGAAGTGCGAGGCCTGCACGCGTCGGCGGGCGGCCGGGAGGTCCTGCACGGCATCGACCTCACCGTGCGCAGCGGCGAGGTCCACGTGATCATGGGGCCCAACGGCTCGGGCAAGAGCACCCTGGCCCACGCGTTGATGGGACGTCCCGGCACCGAGGTCACCGCGGGCTCCATCACCATGGACGGCCAGGAGCTGGCCGACCAGCCTGCGTGGAAGCGGGCGCGGGCGGGGCTGTTCCTCGCGTTGCAGCATCCGGTCGAGGTGCCGGGCGTCAGTCTCCACTCGCTGCTCGACGCCGCGCTCGGTCCTGCCGCCGACGAGCGCGCGCTCGACGGCCGGATGGTCGAGGAGGCCAAGGCCGTCGGGCTCGACGCGCCGCTCCTCCGGCGCCCGCTCAACGTCGACCTCTCCGGTGGCGAGCGCAAGCGCACCGAGATGGTCCAACTCGGCGTGCTTCGGCCCGCCATCAGCATCCTGGACGAGGTGGACTCGGGGCTCGACGTCGACGCCCTCGGCGAGGTGGCGCGTCGCCTCCAGCTAGCCACCACGGAGTGGGGCGTCGGGATCCTCGCCATCACCCACTTCAACCGTTTCCTCGTGCAGCTCGAGGCGGACCTGGTGCACGTGATGGTGGGCGGCCGCATCGTTGCGACGGGAGATGCGGCTCTGGCCCTGCAACTCGAGCAGACCGGGTACGAGGGCTACCAGGACCCCAAGAGCTGACCGCGCGCGTAACGCGCGCTGTGAGCTGAGAAAGTGCAGGTCGGCGCCTTACCGCTGACGCCAATTGCGAAACCCTGCTTGGTACCGTCTCTGTCATGGCGAACGGTCGTCCGCCGGGCGACGAGTTTGGTCGCCCTCCCCGTAGACCTCGTGGTGCGAGCGCGAACGAAGATAGGTTGGCCGCGCTCGGCCGCGAGATGCGCTCGGGCGAGCCCGAAAAGGTCGCCAACGAGCAAGGCCTCAAGAACCTCGGCGCGCGCATCGACGGGTCGAAGTCACAGAAGGTGCGGCGCAGCGGCAAGCCGAAATGGAGCGCCGGCAAGAAGACCGTTGTCATCCTCACCAGCGTCGTCGTGCTGGCGGCGGCGGTCGTGGGAGGCGGCTACGCCTACCTCTGGTACCGCTTCAACCAGCTCAGCAAGGTCCACATCGCGGACGAGGTGGCGGCACAGAGTGGTCAGCCCTTCACGATCCTCGTCATCGGCTCCGACTCGCGGGTCGGCGAGTCCGCCGCGGGGGTCCAGGCGTTCGGCTCCGCGCAGCAGGTGACCGGGCAGCGCAGCGATGTGGTCCAGCTCTGGCGCGTCACCCCCTCCACCAAGTCGATCCAGGTCATGTCGATCCCTCGCGACACCGTGGTGACCATGCTCTCCCCGGACAACTCCCAATACGGGACCTACAACCGAATCAACTCGTCCTACAACACGGGCGCCAACCAGCTCGTGAAGACGATCACCGCCAACTTCGGGATCCCGATCAACCACGTCGTGCAGGTCGACTTCTCGGGCTTTCAGAGCTCCGTCAATGCGCTGGGCGGCATCTACATGAACTTCCCCTACCCGGCCAAGGACGCGTATTCGGGCCTGAACATCACCACGCCGGGCTGCCAGCTGCTCAACGGCGCGCAGGCGCTGGCCGTGGCACGTTCCCGCCACTATCAGTACTACGCGAACGGCTATTGGCAGTACGACGGCACGAGCGACTTCGGGCGAATCCAACGCCAGGACGTGTTCTTGAAAGGGATGATCCAGTCGGCCAAGTCGAAGGTGGACCCGTTCACCGTCAACGCCTTCCTCGGCTCCCTCCACGAGGGGGTCACGATCGACGACGGCTGGGGCTTCAACGAGCTCATCGGCCTCGCGCTGACGTACCGCTCCTTCGATCCCGCGCAATTGGCGGGCCAGACCCTGCCCACGGTGTCGTCGAGCGCGTTCGGGAGTCTCGGCGACGTGCTGACCGTCAACCAGCCGGCCACCCAACAGATGCTGGTCAACATCTTCGGCTCGAGCCTGCAGACGCCGAGCAACCCGCCGCCCGACGTCAACGGGGTGCCCCATGAACCGCCGACCATCACGCCGACGACGGTGACACCCTCCACCGCCGCGACGGCGGCGAGCGGGGGTCACGCCGCGGCGGCGGCGACGCCCACGACGACACCACCGCCGTCGTTCAATCCCACCACCTGCAGCCCGGCCTGAAACCGACGGGCCGTGTCCCGCCCCCCTCAGCCCGAAGGCGTGGTGGTCGGCGCCGTAACCGTCGTGATCTTGGCTCCGGGCGGCAGTTGGAAGAGCGACGCCGCGGGGGACGACGAGTACGACGTGATCTCGAAGGTGGTGGACGTACCGACGACCTGGACGTAGCCGAGCACCCCTTGACTGGTCGTGCAGATGGTGCTCTTGCCCGAGGTTCCGGGTGTCTGGAGGTCGATGCAGTTCATGGAGAAACCGTTGAGCGACATGGTCGAGGTGCTCACCTTGTCGCCTGCAGCGCCCGCCACCAGGGCGACGCCGCTCAGGAACTGAGTCCAGTGAGCCGGGGTGTAGAGGTCGATGAGGGAGTTCTGCGCCGAGGCGGTGACACCGCTGATCTTGTCGCAGTTCCATTGTCCTGACGCCTGGCTACACGCGAACTCCCCTGATGCGTTCTGGACCAGGTGCACCGGTGCGGTGTTCCCGCTACCACCGCTCGGCGTGAGCGAGAAAGCGACGTCGTTGGGCAACTGCGCCGCGTAAGTGACGTTGGCGGGTGCGCTTCCGGTGGTGGTGTAGACGGCCTCGAAGGTCTGAGGAGCGGTGTTCAACTTGGAATTGAACCCGTCGATCACCGCCTTGTTGCCGCGCACGTTGTTGATCGCGTTCTTGATCGTGTGGATGGCGGAGCAGGCCGAGAGGCCGAGCGCACCGAAACCGAGCACCGCCAGCGCGATCGCCGGCCGGCGGACCCATGTCGCTGCCCTCGACTGACCGAGGTCCGCGCCCATGGCAACCAGAGTGACAGATCGCGCTCCGGCGATGGTGGAGCCGCCAACAAGGCTCCGGGAGCGAGCTAACTCGCCGCCGCCACCTCGTCGAGGCCCTGGGAGAGTGCGTTCCACGACAGGGTCGCGCACTTGATCCGCACCGGGAACTTCACGACACCCTGCAGCGCCGCTAGCTCCCCGAGCTTGTCCAGGTCGACCTCTTCGGGCTCGCCGGCCAGCACCTCGGCGCCGTTCGACTCGCCCCCGTGGCCGTCGCCTTCGAGGGACGCCTCGTGGATCGACATCATCCCCTTGAAGGTTCCGATGAGTCGGCGCACCTCCTTGACCGGCTTGCCCTTCACGGCGGCCGACATCAAGGAGGCCGAGGACTGGCTGATGGAGCAGCCGGACCCGGCGATCTTCAGATCCGACAACTTGCCGTCCTCGACGACCATCGACACGACTACCTCGTCACCGCACAGAGGGTTGAAGCCCTCGACGCGGTGCGCGGGCGGAGACTCCAGCTCGCCCCGGTTCCGGGGAGAGCGGTAGTGGTCGAGGATGATCTCGCGGTAGAGATCGTCGAGGTCGCCCATTGCCATCAGCCGAACAACCTACCGGCTTCCGTCAGGCCCTCGATCAGCACCTCGATGTCGTGTTCGTCGCTGAACAGGGACAACGAGGCCCGGGCGGTCGCCTGCACGCCGAGCTTGCGCATGAGCGGCTTGGCGCAGTGGTGGCCGGGGCGCACACAGACGCCGAACTGGTCGAGCACCTGGGCGAGGTCGTGTGCGTGCACGTCGCGGTACGCCAGCGAGATCACCCCACCCCGGTCGGGCCCGGCGGGCGGCCCGAACACCCGCACGTCCGCACCGAGCTTCTCGTCCAGCCGGGCCAGCGCGTAGTTGGTCAGCGCCAGCTCGTGGGCGCGGATCCGGTCCATCCCGATCTCGCTCAGATAACGGAGCGCCGCCGTCAGCCCGACCGCCTCGGCGATGGGCGGCGTGCCCGCCTCGAAACGCGCCGGTGGCGGTGCGGGGCGGAAGCCGTCGAGCTTGACGTCGAGGATCATCCCGCCACCACCCAGGAACGGCGGCATCTCCTCGAGCAACGACGCCCGCCCCCACAGCACGCCGATGCCCGTCGGGCCCATCGTCTTGTGGGCCGAGTACGCCACGAAGTCCGCGCCCAACGCCTCGACGTCCGTCGGCACGTGCGGCACCAACTGCGCGCCGTCGGCAATCACCACGGCGCCCTCACGGTGCGCGACCTCGGCGATCGAGGCAACGGGGTTGATCGTCCCGAGGACGTTCGACATCGCCGACACCGCGACGACCTTGACCCCGGCCACCAGCCGGTCCAGGTCGGAGAGGTCCAGACGGCCCGAGCCGTCGACGGGGATGTAGCGCAGGTCCAGCCCACCGAGTTGCTCGGACAGGAGCATCCACGGCACGGAGCTCGAGTGGTGCTCCATCTCGGTCAGCAACACAGCGTCCCCACGTCGCAAATTCGCCCGCCCCCACGAATGCGCGACCAGGTTGAGCGACTCGGTCGTGTTCTTCGTGAACACGACTTCCCGGGCCGGGTCCGGCGCGCCCAGGAAGCGGCCGGCGACCACCCGGGCCCGTTCGTACAGTGCGGTGGCCTCCTCGGCCGTGGCGTACACGCCTCGATGCACGTTGGAGTGCGTCGTCTCGTAGTAGTGCGTCATGGCGCTGATGACCGACTGGGGCTGCAGCGCCGACGCCGCCGCGTCGAGGTACACGATCGGACGCCCGTTCACCTTCCGCGACAACAGCGGGAAGTCCTTGCGCAGCGCCTCCGTGTTCAAGGGCGCCGGGACCGGGCCCGGGTCAACGCTCATCGAAACACCTCGTAACCCGACGACTCGATCTGCGCCGCCAACTCGGGCCCACCCGAAGCGACGACCCGGCCGTCCATCAGGATGTGCACGACGTCGGGCACCAGCTCCGTCAGCAATCGCTCGTAGTGGGTGATCGCCAGCACCCCGAGCGCAGGATGCTCCGCCCGCACCGCCGCCACGCCCCGACCGACCACGCGCAGGGCGTCGATGTCCAGGCCCGAATCGGTCTCGTCCAACACCGCGACGAGCGGCTCCAACAACGCCATCTGCAAGATCTCGTTGCGCTTCTTCTCGCCACCCGAGAACCCCTGGTTCAGATGCCGGTATGCGAACGACGGGTCCATGCCGAGCCGCTCCATCCACTCGGTCATGAGGACCCGCACCTCGAGGACGGAGACCTCGGTGCCCTTGCGCGCCGCCATCGCCTGGCGCAGGAACTGGGTCACCGAGACGCCCTCGATGGCCTCGGGGTACTGGAAGGCGAGAAAAAGGCCGGCCTTGGCCCGCACGTCGGTGGGCCAGCTCGTCACGTCCTCGCCGTTGAGCGAGATGCTGCCGTGGGTGACTCGGTACGCCGGGTGCCCGAGCAGCGCACCCGCCAGCGTGGACTTGCCGGCGCCGTTGGGGCCCATGAGCGCGTGGACCTCGCCGGCGCCGACGGTGAGGTCCACCCCGCGCAGGATGGCGCCGTCCTCGGCCGAGACGTGGAGATCATTGATCTCGAGCAGGGGGGGAGTCGCCGGCATGCTTAAAAGCTTACCTTTTTGGTCGGGTTTTCAGTTACGGCCGGCCGAGCCCCGCCCGCCGGACTCGTCCCGGCGGGAAACGCGCGGTGGCCTACCAACCTCTGTCGACCCATTCCTGCAGGTGAGGGGACTCGCTGCCCACAGTGGTGGCCGTCCCGTGGCCGGGCAGGACCCGGGTGCCGGGGTCGAACTTGGCGAAGATCCGCCGCTCGATCGACTCGATGATCGCGGGGAAGTCGCCGCCCTCGAACGAGGTGTTGCCGGGACCGCCGGGGAACAGGGTGTCGCCGGTGAAGAGCAGGTCCGTGCCCTCCACGGCGAAGCAGATCGAGCCGGGCGTGTGGCCGGGCGTGGCCAGGGTCTTTATGCGCAGGTCGCCGACGCTGAGCGTCTCGTCGTCGTCGATGATCAGGTCGTAGCTCGGGAGCATCCCGGCGTCGGCGCTGGTCACGGCCACCGAGATCCCGGCCTCGCGCACCGCGGGCACGGCCTGGATGTGGTCCCAATGGCCGTGCGTCTCGACGACCTGGTTGACCCCGAGGTCACGGCAGATCGCCAACAGCGCCTCGTGCTCGTTGGCCGCGTCGATCAGCATCGCGTCGCCGGTGCGGCGGCAACGCAAGACGTACACGTTGTTGTCCATCGGGCCCACCACGATCTGGTGCACCTCGGCCGTCGCGTCGCTCCAGATTTTCTCCAGCTGTCCCATGGACCCAGAGTAAGAGATGCCGGAGGCCTTCTGGTCGCCGTAGGTCCTGGTCTGGTAGACACCCGGGTAACCAAGGGAAACACCGCCGGCGGGGCTGCCGGGGGGAGAAGCAAGAGGAGCCCAGGCATGAATTTCGCCTTCAGTGACGAGCAGGAGGAGCTGCGCGCGGCAGTCCGCCGGTTCCTGACCGAGAAGTCACCCGAGACCGAGGTCCGCCGCCTCATGGACACCACCGAGGGCTACGACCCCGCCGTGTGGAGCCAGATGGCGGACCAGCTCGGCTTGCAGTCGCTCACCATCCCCGAGGAGTTCGGCGGCTCCGGCTTTACCTACGTGGAGCTCCTCGTCGTGCTCGAAGAGATGGGTGCCGCGTTGCTGTGCGCGCCGTTCTTCTCGTCGGTGGCGCTGGGCGCCAACGCGTTGCTCACCTCCGGTGACGACGAGGCGAAGAAGAGCTACCTGCCCGGCATCGCCTCGGGCGAGACGATTGCGACGCTGGCCATCACCGAGGACAACGGCAAGTGGGACTTCGGCGGCATCGAGTGCACGGCCTCGAAGAAGGGCGACGACTGGGTGCTCGACGGCCACAAGATGTTCGTCATCGACGGGCACGTGGCCAACCTCATCATCGTGGCGGCCCGCACGCCGGCCGGCGTTTCCCTCTTCGCCGTGCCGGGCGACGCGGCGGGGCTCACCCGCACGCCGCTACCGACGATGGACCAGACGCGCAAGCAGGCGCGCCTCGAGTTCTCGGGCACGCCCGCCACCCTGATCGGCACCGACGGCGGTGCCGAGGCCGGCCTCACGAAGACGCTCGACCTCGCCGCCGTGGCGTTGGCGGCCGAGCAGGTCGGGGGCGCGCAGCGTGTGCTCGACGCGTCGGTCGAGTACGCCAAGACGCGCATCCAGTTCGGCCGGCCCATCGGCAGCTTCCAGGCCATCAAGCACAAGTGCGCCGACATGCTGCTCGAGGTCGAGTCGGCCAAGTCCGCCGCGTACTACGCCGCCTGGGCCGCCGCCGAGGACTCCGACGAGCTCCCGGTCGTGGCCAGCCTGGCCAAGTCGTACTGCTCCGAGGCCTACTTCCACGCCGCCGCCGAGAACATCCAGATCCACGGCGGGATCGGCTTCACCTGGGAGCACCCGGCGCACCTCTACTTCAAGCGGGCGAAGTCATCCGAGCTGTTCCTCGGCGATCCCTCGTACCACCGGGAGCTGCTGGCGCAACGCATCGGCATCTGAGGTGCCGGGGCCATTCCGGCTCCGGCCCGGGCCTGCGGGCGACCTGTGGACCTACGCCACCGCGACGAGTCCCGGCGCACCCGTGCGCGGCCACGTCCTCCTCTGCCACGACCTGCCCCGGCCCCAGGCTTCCGCCGCCGACGTCGCGCTGACGTATCCCGCGCTGGCTGACCGCCTGGCGCGCGAGACGGGCTGGCAGGTCGTCACCGCCGCGTTGCGCGGCGCCGGCGAGTCCTCCGGCGACTTCTCCGCGTTGGGCTGGCTGGAGGACCTGCGCTTCCTCGCCGAGAGCGAGGTGCCCGAGGCGTCGGCCCGCGTCGTCGTCGGCTTCGGCTTCGGCGGCGTGCTCGCGTTGCATCTCGCCGCGGGCGACGACCGCGTCATCGGCGTCGCGTGTCTCGGCACGCCCGCGGACGTGGCCGAGCTGACAGGAGGAACCGAGGAGTTCCTGGCTCGCTGCCGCCGCACGAAGGTCATAAAGACGCCCGGGTTTCCCGCCTCGCCGGAGGCATGGGGCAAGGAGCTCCTTGTTCTGCACCCGGCCGAGGACGCCGCGCTCTTGAAGGGGCGGCCGCTTCTGTTGGTGCACGGCTCGGACGATCCCGACGTGCCTCTGTCCAGCGCGCGGGCACTCGCCGACGCCGCGACCGGGCCGTCCGAGCTGCACGTGGTGCTCGGCGGGGGGCACTGGTTGCGGGCCGACCCACGCGTACTCGCCCTGCTGGTCGGGTGGCTGGAACGGCGTCACTGACATCGTCCTCCGAGGCGACACCGACGGTGCAGCGGTTCAGGGCGGGACTGGTGCGCAGATTCGGGACAACGGCGGGGTCTACGCTTGGAGTTCCCGCCGGTCGCCGTTGGACCGGCCCCACGATCCATCCCCCAGGTGATCGCGTGACCTACCCCGAGCGCACCCAGAACGACAGTGAGGATCCCGACCGCAGCTGGACGCCGCATCTGGGCGACCCGGCAGCCCACTGGCGACACAGCACCCCCTGGCTCCTTGTGCGCGCGATGCGCCCCCGTCAGTGGTCGAAGAACATCCTGGTCTTCGCGGCGCCGGCCGCCGCCAGCGTCCTCGGCCACTGGTCGGTCTTCTGGCGCGTCGTCCTTGCATTCCTCCTCTTCTGTGCCGCCGCTTCGGGGCACTACCTGATCAACGACGTGCTCGACGCGGAGCAGGACCGGCATCACCCGGTCAAGCGCATGCGTCCCGTGGCGAGCGGCGAACTCCCTGCCTCCGTGGCCGTCGTTGCGGGTGTTGCGATCATCGGGGTCAGCATCGCGGGCGCCGCGGTGCTCGGGCCCTGGGGCTTCGTGGTCGTCGTGGCGGCCTACCTCGTGCTGACGGCCGCGTACAGCCTTTGGCTCAAGCGCCAGCCCGTCATGGAACTGGCCGTGGTCGCTCTGGGCTTCGTGTTGCGGGCGGTGGCGGGCGGCCTGGTCGCCCACGTCTACCTCTCCAATTGGTTCCTCGTGTTCACCTCGTTCGCCGCGTTGTTCGTCGTCACCGGCAAGCGCTATGCGGAGCACGCGCGCCTCGGCGAGACCAGGGGAATCCACCGCAGCGTTCTCGACGAGTACACCGAGTCGTTCCTCCGGTCGACGCTGACCATTTGCGCCAGCGTCACCGTCGCCACCTATTGCCTGTGGGCGTTCGACCGCAGCGGCCTCCTGGCCTCCCACAACGGGCATCATGCTGTGTGGATCGAGTTGACCGTCGTGCCCCTGGTCCTCGCTGTCCTGCACATCTTCCGGCTCCTCGATGCCGGCAAGGGCGGCGAGCCGGAGCGTTTGGCGCTGCACGACCACGTCCTGCAGGGGTACGGGCTGTTGTGGGTGGCCTTGATGGCCATCGGCATCTACGCGTGACCGCGATCGACGACCGAACAGCCGTCACGGACCTCGACACCACCGCCCAAGTGCTGAGCGGGTGGGGGCGGACGGCGCCGTCGCTTGCCGCCGTCGCGAGGCCCGGCGACGAAGAGTCGATCGCCGGCCTGCTCGAGACGGCACGCCGTCCGATCATCGCCCGCGGTCTCGGTCGCAGTTACGGCGATGCCGCCCAGAGCAGCGGGGGCGTCGTCGTCGAGACGGCGCAGCTGGCCGAGATCGGAACGCTCGACGAGGGGACGGGTTGCATCGAGGTTGGCGGCGGCGTGAGCCTGCACCGCCTCATGCAGGAGATCATCCCGCGGGGCTGGTTCGTCGCGGTGACACCCGGCACCCGCTACGTGAGCGTCGGTGGCGCGATCGCATCGGACATTCACGGCAAGAACCACCACTGCGACGGCAGCTTCGCCCGGCACGTCACGAGCATGGTGCTCGCCACCCCGACGGGCACCCGCGTCGTCACCCCGCACGACGACCCGGAGCTGTTCTGGGCGACTGCCGGCGGCATGGGGCTGACCGGCGTGGTCGTGCGCGCGACGCTTCGGCTGCTCCCGATCGAGACGTCGTGGATGCAGGTCGAGAACCGCCGCTTCAACACACTCGATGGCCTCATGTCGGTCATGGAACAGTCCGACGACGGACACCGCTACAGCGTGGCGTGGCTCGATTGCCTCGCCAGCCGGGCGGGCCGGCGGCGGTCCATCCTCACCCTGGGTGACCACGCCCCGGCGGCGTCGCTGCCCGCCCGCCTCGGGCCGCGCGTCCTCGAAGCGCCGGCCGAACCCCGGCTCTCGGTGCCGATGGCGCCACCGCTGCGCATGGCCAACCGGTTGTCGGTCCGCGTCCTGAACGAGGGCTGGTTCCGCGTCTCCTCCCACGGGACCCTGGTGCCGTTGGCGACCTACTTCCACCCGCTCGACGGGATCGGGGGCTGGAACGTCCTCTACGGCCCCGACGGCTTCGTGCAGTATCAGTTCGCCGTCCCTCCCGAGCGCCGCGACGTCGTCGAAGATGCCGTCGAGACGATCGCGGGGTCGGGCGTTCCCGCTTTCCTCGCGGTTCTCAAGCGTTTCGGTCCGGGCACGCCCGGCCCGCTCTCGTTCGCGCAGAGCGGCTGGACGCTCGCGCTGGACTTCCCGGTCGGGCCCAGCGGCCTGTCGCCACTGCTCGACTCGCTGGACGAGATGGTCGCCGCGGCCGGCGGCCGCATCTACCTCGCCAAGGACGCGCGGCTCCGGCCCGACCTGGTGCCCGTGATGTACCCGCGCCTGGTCGAGATGGCCGAGGTCCGCCGTCGCATCGACCCCAAGGACGTGCTGGCCTCCGACCTATCGCTCCGGCTCGGGCTCTGAGGACGGTCAGGCCGCAGGCGCGAGCGCGGCGTCGATCGCGTCGCGGAGCGCCCGCGCCGCCGCCACTGGGTCCGGCGCCTGGGTGAGGAAACGCACCACCACGAAGTGGCGGACCCCCGCCGTGACCAGCCCGGGGATGCGCTCGGGGGTGACGCCGCCGGTCACGAACACGGGTACCGCGGACCGCGCGCTGGCCACGCGGGCGTAGCCCAGCCCGGTACCGGGCCGTCCCGGCTTCGTGGGAGTCGCCTCCACCGGCCCGGCCGAGATGTAGGTGACGTCCTCCGACGCTGCCGCGGCCAGGTCGTCCGCTCCGTGGGTGGACAGCCCGACGATCGCATCGGGCCCGAGAATGCGCCGGGCCAAGGAAACCGGTGCGTCGTCCTGTCCGACGTGGACGCCGTCCGCACCGGCCTCGAGCGCCAGGTCGGGCCGGTCGTTGAGGACGAAGGGGACGCCGTGGGCCCGGCAGACGTCGCCGACGAGGCGGGCGCGGGCGAGGAGCGCGCGCGCTTCGAGGTCCTTCTCGCGGAGTTGGACGACATCCACGCCCCCGGCGATGCAGGCCGCCACGAAGTCGGCCAGGTCCGGGCGGTCCGGCGTGCACAGATAGAGGCGGCGGCCCGAAAGGTCGCCCCGGGTGCTCACCCCTTGGCGCGCGCCTTGGCCTTCAAGGCCCGCTTGTTCGTCCGCACCTTCTCGAGGGTCTCGGGGCTCGTGATGTCCGCCACCGACAAGAACGCGTCGACGTCCCCGTAGGGCGTGGTGGCCTTCTCCCAGCCCTCCGGGTGCACGCCGAGCTGTTTGCCCAAGAGGGCGGCGAAGATCTTCGACTTCTGGATGCCGAAGCCGGGGAGGGCGTTGAGCCGGCCGACCAGTTCGTCGCCGTTCGTGACGCCCTTCCAGATGTTCTCGACCTTTCCGCCGTAGTCGGCGACGACGACCGCACAGACGTCCTGGACGCGCTTCGCCATCGACCCCGGGTACCGGTGCAGCGCGGGGCGCTCCTTGAAGAGCGCGGTCAGGTCGTCGAGCGGCATGGCGGCGATCGCCGCCGCATCGAGCGGAGCGCCCAGACGGCGGGAGAGCTCGGCGGGTGAGGAGAATGCCTTTTCGATCGTGACCTGCTGGTCGAGCACCATGCCGATGAGGAGCGCCAGCCAGTTCCCGGTCAAGAACTGATCTGCGTCGTGGTCCTGGGACAGGTGGAGCACGCTCGCAGCCTACCGCCGAGGCTCCGTGGCGTCGGCGGAGATCGACCGTCCGAAGCGGGTGCGATCCGTCGCTGGCCGAGACGGATTTCCTAGACGGCGCCCGGCTCGATCTTTGACCCAGCGCCGGGCGAGTCACGCCGTAGCAGCTCGATCAGCTCCGACTGAGAGGCGACGCCGAGCTTCTCGAAGATCGCGGAGAGGTGGTTGCGAACCGTGCTCGGGCTGACGTAGAGATCGCGTGCGATGGCGTCGACGCGGTGGCCGCCGAGTAGGCGTTCCACGATCTCCCGTTGCCTCGTGGTCAGATCGCTCAGGTCGACCGCGTCGGTTGCGCCGTCCCCGTCCGTCGCTTGCACGACTTGTCGGATGCGGGCCAGCTGCTCCTCGAGGCGGGCCACGCGCTCCGTTTCGGTATCCCCGTGATCTTCGGTCTGCAACAAGCAAATGACGAGTCCGAACTTCGGGTGCACCGAGCCGTGCAACGGGCTCACCGTGACGCGCGCGGATAACCATTGGACGTCGCGGCCGCGAAGGCGAAGGGCGAATGTATCCGGCGTCCCCATCGCGGCGCGGCGCTCGAAGGACCCGATGAGCGCGGATGTGTCGGCGGGGTGAGCCAGCTCGCGGAGGTGTGGCATCACCATCGGCGAGCGGGGTTCGGGCAGTCCGAGCTGGTCCGCCGAGCCGGGCGCCAGCTTGCTGATCCGCCACTCGTCGTCCAAAGTCGCCAGCACGATCCGACCGAGGTCGACGTGCGTCGGCCGGAAACCCGGTTCGGAGGGCTCAGCCTCGGAGGAATCGCTCTCGTCCGCGGGGATGACGCCGGCCATTGCCATTTTGTGGGGGCGATCCGTGCCGAGGGCGAGGATCGAGCAATCGACCCCGGCCGAGCCCCCGGGGCGCAACAGGTCGACGTTGCCATCGACGGAGGAGATGAAACCGCCACGGATCCCCTCCATCACGGCAGTTGCAACCGACTTCACCTCGTCGTCGATGAAGTCGGTAATCGGACATCCCAGCAGATCATGGGCCGGACGGCCCAGAACCTCGGCGAACGCGTCGTTGCACGAGGTGATCGCATGCGAGCCCGTGTCGATCGTCAAGAGCCCGACGGAGGCGGTGTCGATATCGATTTGGGTGCCGGGCTCGGGTTGTGGGGACAGCTCAGTCACTCCAAGTTTCGGTATGTGGATGATCGCTCACGATGCGCGGCCGCCCGGAGGGCGCGGTGCTCGAACAGACAGGTCTGTATAGCAGGTTCCGCGCACTATGAGCCGATGAGCGCAAGGACCTAGACAGACTGCCTAATCAGACGGTAACTTTTGTGACGAATCACAAGGGTTGCGCCTGGGTATGTAAGAGGTAGGGATGCCTTCGACCTATCGACCTGACGAGCGGCTGCTCGAGACCGCGTACGAGCTGTTTTGTGTCCGCGGCGTGCGCGACGTCGGTGTCGACGAGCTCGTTGAGAGAGCCGGAGTCGCCAAGGCGACGCTGTATAGGCATTTCGCTTCCAAAGACGAGCTCATCCTTGCCTTCCTCAAGCTGCGCGAGGAACGTTGGACGATTGGTTGGCTCGAGGCAAGCGTCCGCGCGCGTGGCGGCACGCCCGAAGAACGGCTTCTGACCGTCTTCGACTTGTTCGACGAGTGGTTCCAAGAGCCCGGATATGCGGGCTGCCCGTTCATCAAGGTGTTGGTGGAGATGGGCCCAGGGCACCCGGCGGGCGCGGCGTCCATCGAGCACCTGAACACGATCCGGGAGTTGCTGACCGAGCTGGCCACGGACGCTGGCTTCAGCGACCCCGCCGGGTTGGGACTCTCGCTCCATCTCTTGTTGTGCGGCAGCATCATCCAGGCGTCGTTGGGCTACGCCACGGCCGCCGAACGGGCCCGGCACATGACACAAGCCGTGATGCAGGAATTCCGCCAGCCGACGCAGTCCTAAAGAGGCTGCTCTCACGCTATTTGCGCTCGAGGGCGCGCGGCGCGGCAGACTCTCGGCCATGCACATCCCGGCCAAGGTCGACTACGGCATTCGCGCTCTCCTGGCGCTGGCCGCGGCCGGGACCCCGCAGACCGCCGAGTTCCTCGCCGGGGAGCAAGGACTGCCACCGCGGTTCTTGGGGGCCATCCTCGCCGACCTGCGTCGTGCCGGCATCGTGGCGAGTCAGCGGGGCGCGGAGGGCGGCTACCGGCTCGCCCGCGATCCGGACTCGATCACCATCGCCGACGTGATCCGGGCCCTCGACGGTCCACTGGCCGAGGTGCGCGGCTTCCGCCCCGAGGCGACGAACTACGACGGGGCCGCCGAGCACCTCCAACAGGTGTGGGTCGCGGTGCGCGCCAGCCTGCGGTCGGTCCTGGAGAAGGTGACCCTGACCGACGTGATCTCGGGAAGGCTCCCGACGCACGTGGCCAAGCTGGTCACCGACCCCGATGCCTGGGTCGCCCACTGATCCCGGGGGGCTGCGGGCCGACCCGGTCGCGGTGGCGCGGGCGGACTTCCTCTGGTTCGCGGACCTCGCCCTCCGCGGCATGGCTCGGATCGTCGCCGACCTCGGCGACGATCTCGCCAACCGACGCCCCCCGTTTCCCGGCGCGAACTCGCCCTACGTCATCCTGACCCACTGCCTCGGAGTCTTGGAGTACTGGGCGGGCGCCACGGTTGCCGGGCGGTCGATCGAACGCGACCGAGCAGCCGAATTCACGGCAGGCGGGCCGGTCGCACCCCTGCTGGTGCGAGCCGGGAGAGCCCGGGAGCGGATGGATGAGGACCTGGCGGGGTTCGGCACCTGGGACGCGCCCCAAAGCGTGCGCCGCGACCCGGACGACCCTGTGCCCTACAGCGAGACGAAGGGTGCCGTGCTGCTGCATATCCTCGAAGAGTTGTTCCAGCACCTCGGACAGTTGGAGATCACCCGCGACGCGCTCATGGTGCAGCCATGAGCACTGACGCCAGCACGCCGATCGCGTGCAGCCTCGATTCCGGGTCGTTGGCGGACCGGGTCGAGGAGTGGCGCGCAATGGTGGCGACGTCCGTCGTCAGGGTCGAAGCGGAACCGGCGGCCGTGCATCTCGTGCTGGAACCGTCCGACGACGCCCTCATCGCCGCGGCGGCACTGGCGCAGCGCGAAAAGCAATGCTGCCCGTTCTTCGACGTCGCGATCGACATCGGCGCACAGGAGCGGACGCTGTCCCTCCGCGTGCCGGAGGGAGCGGAGGAGGCGATGGCCACCTTCGTGGCCATGCTCACACTCTGAAAGGCGCCTCTCGCTCGGGGTCGATGCCCGACTCGGCGATCGCGTCGGCGACCACGGAAGGCTTGACGCGTCCATCGAGCGAGAGCTGTTGGAGGACGGCCACCACGAGGTGCGCCGCATCGACCTCGAAGAACCCGCGCAAGGCGCTGCGGGCATCGGAACGGCCGAAGCCGTCGGTGCCCAACGAGAGATAGGGCCGGTCGACGAAGCGCGCGACCTGATCGGGCACGGCGCGCATGTAGTCGGTAATCGCAACCACGGGGTCGCGTCCCGCCCCCAGCGCAGCCGTAATCCGCGGGATCCTTGGTTCGGACTCGGGATGGAGTCGGTTCCAGCGCTCCACCTCGAGCGCGTCGGTGCGCAAGCGCGTCCACGACGTCACCGCCCAGGCGTCGGCCGCGATGCCGTAGCGCTCGGCGAGCACGCGCTGGGCCTCGATGGCGACGCTCCACATGGGCCCGGAGAAACACAGCGTGGCCGCCAGGTCGCCCGCGGTCTCGGGCCGCTCGGCGAAGCGGTAGGCGCCGTCGATGATGCCCCGGCGTATGACCGCGCCCGCCTCGCCCTCGGGGAGCGCGGGCATGGGGTACGTCTCGTTGTACAAGGTGAGGTACCAGAAATGGTCGAGCGGGTTCGGGCCCAGCATGTCGGTGACCGCCGCTTCCATGATCACGGCCATCTCGTACGCGAACGACGCGTCGTAGACCAAGGCCGCGGGGTTCGTCGAGGCGAGGAGCGGCGATTGGCCGTCGTCGTGCTGGAGGCCTTCGCCCATGAGCGTCGTGCGCCCGGCTGTGCAGCCCGCCAGCACACCGCGGCCCCGCATGTCGCCGAGGGCCCAGGCCAGGTCGCCGATCCGCTGGAAGCCGAACATCGAATAGAAGAGGTAGACGGGGACCATGGGCTGGCCCCAGGTGGCATACGCGGTCGAAAGGGCGGTGAACGTCGCCAGTGCGCCTGCCTCGGTGATCCCCTCTTGGAGCACCTGGCCCGACGAGCTCTCGGCGTAGTTGAGCGGAAGGTCGGCGTCGACGGGGATGTAGTTCTGGCCGTCCGGGGCGTAGATCTTGGCCTCGGCGATCAGGGGCTCGAGCCCGAACGTGCGGGCCTCGTCCGAGACGATGGGTGCCACGAGCGCGCCGACGGTCGGATCGCGGACGAGGTTGCGCAGCAGGCGGGCGAAGGCCATGGTCGTCGAGACCGACTGTGTTCCGGAGCCCGAGGCGAACTCCTCGAACACCTTGGCGTCGGGGCGCAGAACGGGAGCGGGCCGGACCACCCGGACGGGCACCGGCCCGGCGAGGACGCGGCCGCGGGCTTTGAGGTACTCCAGGGCGTCTGAGCCCTCCGCCGGGCGGATGTAGGGCGGGTCACCTTCGAGGGCGTCCTCTGGGATGTCGTCGGTCAGGTAGAGGCGGTCGCGCAGCGTGCGCAGTTGGGCCTTGCTCATCTTCTTGATCTGGTGCGTCGCGTTGCGCGCCTCGATCTCGGGCCCGAGCGTCCAGCCCTTGATCGTCTTGGCCAAGATGACCGTGGGAGCGCCGCGCTGCTCGGTGGCGAGCTTGTAGGCGGCGTAGAGCTTGCGGTAGTCGTGGCCACCCCGGGGCAGCGAGACCAGGTCGTCGTCGCTCAGGTCCTCCACCATCTTGCGCAGCCGAGGGTCGGGGCCGAAGAAGTGCTCGCGGATGTAGGCGCCCGATTCCACGGCCAGCTTCTGGTACTCGCCGTCGACCGTGGTGTTCATACGGTCGAGCAGGACACCGTCGACGTCCTTGGCCAGCAGTGCGTCCCAGCGCGAGCCCCAGATGACCTTGATGACGTTCCAGCCCGCACCCCGGAAGACGGCCTCGAGCTCCTGGATGATCTTGCCGTTGCCCCGGACGGGTCCGTCGAGTCGCTGCAGGTTGCAGTTGACCACGAAGATCAGGTTGTCGAGGTGTTCGCGCCCGGCGACGCCGAGCGCGCCGATCGACTCGGGCTCGTCCATCTCGCCGTCGCCCACGAAGCACCACACGCGGCTGGCGGAGGTGTCGACGAGGCGGCGCAGGTTGAGGTACCGGTTGACGTGCGCCTGGTAGACGGCGGTGATCGGGCCGAGGCCCATCGAGACGGTGGGGTACTCCCAGAAGTCGGGCAGGAGACGCGGATGGGGGTAGCTCGGGAGGCCGTCGCCACCGACTTCATGGCGGAAGTTGTCGAGCTCGGCCTCGCTCAGCCTGCCTTCTACGTAGGCGCGGGCGTAGATGCCGGGAGAGGCGTGGCCCTGGAAGAAGATCTGGTCGCCGAAGCCGCCGTCGGACTTGCCCCGGAAGAAGTGGTTGAAGCCCACCTCGTAGAGCGCGGCCGAGCTGGCGTAGGTCGAGAGGTGGCCGCCGATGCCTTCGGTCCGCGTGTTGGCCCGCGTGACCATGGCGGCCGCGTTCCAGCGGATGTAGGCGCGGATCCGGCGTTCCTGGTACTCGTCGCCAGGGAACCAGGGCTCGGCGTCGGCCGGGATCGTGTTCACGTACGGCGTCGAGACGGCCGCGGGGAAATCGACCTGCTTGGTGCGCGCGCGCTCGAGGAGCTTCATGAGGAGGTACCGGGCGCGGGAGCGGCCGCGGGCGTCGACGACGGCGTCGAACGAGTCGAGCCATTCGGCTGTCTCGTCCGGGTCCGTGTCCGGGACCTGATGGCTGATCCCGTCGAACAGCATCGCCCCACGGTACCGGGACCAGCTCGATGCGTGTGACCACTGGTCGCGGGTGTTACACAGTGATGATGGATGACGACGGGGCCTCGCTGGTCGTGTACACGGACGGCGCCTGCCGGCACAATCCCGGGCCGGGCGGGTGGGGCTGGGCCGTGCCGGGCGGCCGCTTTGCGAGCGGAGCGGACCCGCACAGCACGAACCAGCGCATGGAGATCACCGCCGCGCTGGAGGCGCTCAGGGCTTTGACGCCGGAGCGACCCGTGTCGATCGAAGTGGTCAGCGACTCCACCTACGTGGTCAATTGCTTCCGCGACCGTTGGTGGGAGGGCTGGCTCAAGCGCGACTGGAAGAACTCACAGCGCAAGCCGGTGGCCAACCGCGACCTTTGGGAGCCGCTGTTACAGTTCGCGCTCGCGGACGATGTCCCCGTGTCGTTTCGTTGGGTGAAAGGCCATTCGGGGGATCCGTGGAACGACGTCGTCGACGAGCTCGCGACCATGGCGGCCGACAGCGGGCGGGGGACGAGCGGGGACCGCTCAAGCGAGTAGCTCCACCGCACCGTGCAGGGCCTCCGCCCGGTATCGGCGGATAGGTGCGAACGGTAGGCTGCGCTGGAGGCACGCGCAGAGTCGAGAAGTCGAAAGAGGCGACTCGGGCCGTTGCGACCGGGACTTGTTCCGGGGGGCCGGGAGCGCGGGCCGGGCGTCATCGGAACGAGAAGAGGGCAGTCGGTGGCCAACGAGGAAGAGTTCGACATCGTCGTGATCGGCGGGGGCCCCGGCGGGTACGCGACCGCGCTCTACGCGGCCGCGGCGGGGCTCTCGGTTGCCATCGTCGAGCGGGACAAGGTCGGTGGCACGTGCCTGCACCGGGGCTGTATCCCGGCCAAGGAATTCCTCGAGACGGCAGCGGTCCGGCGGACGATCGAAGGCTCCAAGGAATTCGGCATCGACGTGTCCGGGGTGGTGCTTGACTTCGCCCGGAGCCAGGAGCGGAAGCAGGCCGTGGTGGACAAGCTCTGGACGGGCTTGCAGGGCCTGCTCAAGGGTCGCAAGGTCACGACATTCATCGGCACCGGCACCTTGAGGGAAGACCGGCGCGTCGAAGTCGTCGACGGGCCGGACGCCGGAAAAGCGATCACCGGTCGCAACGTCGTGCTCGCCGCCGGGTCGGTGCCCTACGGCCTGCCCGGCTTCGAGATCGACGGGCGTTGGGTCATGACCTCGGACGAGTTCTTGGACCTCGAGAAGCTGCCCGCCTCCGTCGCCGTCATCGGCGGCGGGGTCGTGGGGTGCGAGTTCGCTTCGCTACTCGCGGATCTCGGGTCGAAGGTGACGATCCTCGAAGCACTCGACGCGATCTTGCCCGGGTGCGACGAGGACATCGTGCGCCTCATCGTGCGGTCGTTCAAGAAGCGCGGCATCGACATCGTGACCGGCGCCAAGGTCGAGTCACACACGCCGGCCGCGGACGGCACCGTTACGACGGTCAAGGCGGGAGAGCAGTCCTTTGACGTCGAGGCCATCGTGGTGTCGGTGGGACGACGCCCCCGGACCGAAGGGTTGGTGGCCGACGGCGTCGGCGTCCAAATCAACGAGCGCGGCTTCGTCGTGACCGATCAGTACCAGCGGACCGGGGTGGACGGGGTGTGGGCGGTCGGTGACATCGTGGCCGGCACACCGCAGCTCGCCCACGTCGGGTTCGCGGAGGCGATCGTCGCCGTGAAGGGGATGCTGGGCGAGCCGGTGGTGCCGGTCGACAACGGCAAGGTGCCGTGGGCGATCTACTGCCACCCCGAGGTCGCGTTCTGCGGCATGACCGAGGCGCAGGCCAAGGACGCGGGTATCGACGTGGTCACGAAGAAGGACCCGTTCGGCGGGAACAGCCGGGCGCAGATCATCGGTGACACCGAGGGACTTGTGAAGATCGTGGCCGAGAAGAGGCCCGACGGGACGGCGGGGAGGATCCTGGGCGTGCACATGTGCGGGCCGTGGGTCACGGAGCAGCTGAGTGGCGGGTATCTCGCCGTCAACTGGGAGGCGTTCCCCGACGAGGTCGCTCAATTCATCCAGCCGCACCCATCACTCTCCGAGACGTTCGGCGAGACCATGTTGGCCCTGACCGGAAGGGGACTGCACCTTGGCTGACGTCGTGATGCCACAGCTCGGCGAAACCGTGACCGAGGGGACGATCACCAAGTGGATGAAGGCCGTCGGCGAAGAGGTCGCACGCGACGAGCCGCTCTTCGAGGTATCGACGGACAAGGTCGACTCCGAAGTGCCCTCACCCGCGGCCGGCGTGCTCTCCGAGATCCTGGTGCCCGAGGGAGAGACGGTCGAGGTCGGCGTGAAGCTGGCGGTGATCGGCGACGATTCGGGCGCAACCGGATCGAGCGACGCGCCCGCCGCGGCAGCGGCCGAAGCACCAGCACCTGCCGCCGAGGCCGCTCCTCCGCCGCCACCGCCACCGCCACCTCCACCGCCGGCGCAGGCGGCACCTCCGCCTCCCGCGCCGGCCGCCCCAGCTCCCGCCCCGGAACCCGCGCCACTCGTCGGTGCCGACGGCAACGGCAGTGGTGCCGGCGCGCAGGTGCTCTCGCCGATGGTGCGACGCATCCTCTCGGAGAACGACATCGACGAGTCGGAGGTCACCGGCACGGGCGCCGGCGGGCGCATCACGCGCGACGACGCGCTACGTGCCGCCGACGCCCGCCGCTCGGCCGGCGCAACGGTGCAGCCTCCGCCCGCCGTGCCGACGCAGGCAGCCCCGGTCCAGGCGGCCCCGGCCGCGCCGCCGGCTCGGGTCGCGCCCGCAATCCCGAGCGTTTCGATGGCGCCGTTCCGTACGGCCGGGGACCAGGTCGTGCCGTTCTCCAACATGCGCCGGCGCACGGCCGAGCACATGGTGCGGTCCAAGGCCACCTCGCCCCACGCGTTCATTGCCAACGAGGTCGACTTCGAGACGGTCGAGCGGGTGCGCACGGCGTGGGGGGAGCGCTTCAAGGCCGAAGAGGGCTTCACCCTGACTTACCTCCCCTTCGTGGCGCGGGCCGCCGTCGAGGCGTTGCGCGACTTCCCGCTGCTCAACGCGTCGGTGGTCGAGGACTCGCTCGTCGTCCACTCCGAAGTCAACCTCGGCATCGCGGTCGACCTCTCGCACGAGGGCCTGATCGTGCCGGTGATCCACCGCGCCGAGGAGGTCACGCTGCGCGGCGTGGCTCGGCGCATCCGCGACCTGGCCGAGCGGGCCCGCGGCCGTCAGCTCAACGCCGACGACATCGCGGGCGGCACGTTCTCCATCACCAACGATGGGCCGTTCGGGACGTATTTCACGGTCCCGATCATCAACCAGCCCCAAGTCGCCATCTTGGCGACCGACGGCATCGCGCGCCGCCCGGTCGTGGTGACCCAACCCGACGGGTCCGAGTCCATCGCGATCCACTCGACCGGAATCCTCGGCGTCAGCTGGGACCACCGGGCGGTCGACGGCGCCTACGTCTCGCTGTTCCTGGCGAAGGTCGCCGAGCTCCTCGGCACCCGCGACTGGGCCGCCGAGCTCTGAGGGATACGCCGGTGCTGCGCATCCGGTCCCTCGGGACGGTCCCGTACCACGAGGCCACCGCGTTGCAACACGCCCTGGCCCGCGAGGCCGAGGACGACTACCTCTTGCTCCTGCAGCACCCGCCCGTCTACACGCTGGGCGCCCACGCCGACGACCGCCACGTCCTCGTCGACCCGGCAGAGGTCGGAGCGACGCTCGAGCGCACTAACCGCGGCGGCGACGTGACCTACCACGGCCCCGGCCAGCTCGTGGCGTACCCGATCGTCACGGTGCCCGACCACGTGTCCTCGGGCGTGGCGCACGTGCACCGGCTCGAGCGCCTCGTCATCGACACACTCGCAGACCTTGGACTGCCCGGGTGCACCAGCGAGGGCGAGTTCCCGGGTGTGTGGGTGGGCGCCGCGGGGGAGCGCCCACGAAAGATCGCGGCCATCGGCGTGCGAGCCAAGCGCGTCGGACGGGGGCGCCGGCGCACTCTGCATGGTGTCGCCATAAACGTGACCACCGATCTTTCGATGTTCGACCACATCATCCCGTGCGGGATCGCGGACCGGGGGGTGACGTCGCTGGCGGCTGAGGGCATCGACGCGTCCGTCCACGACGTGGCCGACGCGCTGGCGGCGCGGGCCGGCATTGTTTTCGGCGACGGGGAGGTGGAGCGGGTCGACGTCGTGACGGGCCCAGCCGCCCTGCATCTGGTGGATGGGGTCAGCACGGTCGAGCGCCCGTTGCTGCGACGCCTCCGTCAGGCCGGCGTGGCGCCCGAGGACGGCCTCGACATTGGGCAGCGCAAGCCGGAGTGGGTCCGCGTGCCCGTCCGCATCGGCAAGGGGTACCGCCAGCTCGGCTCGACGATCCACGACCTCGGCCTCGTGACAGTGTGCGAAGAGGCGGGCTGCCCCAACATCTACGAGTGCTGGGCGGACGGCACGGCGACGTTCATGATCAACGGCGAGCGATGCACGCGGGCGTGCGGCTTCTGCCAGGTCGACACTCGGCACCCGTTGCCGCTCGCGCCGGACGAGCCCGACCGCGTGGCGCAGGCGGTGGCGCGGATGCGGTTGGGGCACGCGGTGGTCACCTGCGTCGCTCGCGACGACCTGCCCGACGGGGGTGCCGGGGCCATGGCCGCCACGATCGGCGCCATCCGGGAGCGCTCGCCCGGGACGACCGTCGAGGTGCTGATCTCGGACTGCCGGGGCGACGCGGCGTCCCTCGACTCGATCTTCGCCGCGCGCCCCGACGTGCTCAACCACAACATCGAGACGGTGGCGCGACTGCAGCGGGCGGTCCGCCCCTCGGCCGGCTACGCGCGCAGCCTCGGCGTGCTGGCGCGGGCGGGCGCAGCGGGGCTGCTGACCAAGTCGGGCCTGATGGTCGGCCTCGGCGAGACGGAGGACGAGGTGATCGCCACCATGGCCGACCTGCGCGGCGTCGGCGTGTCCATCGTGACGATCGGGCAGTACCTCCGGCCCAGCCGCGACCATCTGCCGGTGGCCCGCTATTGGGCGCCCGAGGAGTTCGACCGGCTGCGTGTCGCTGGCGCCGAGCTGGGATTGTCGCACGTGGAGGCCTCGCC
>DATMMN010000037.1:0-8941 GCA_035569675.1 Acidimicrobiales bacterium
TCGCGCCGCCCCATGGCGCCCAGCCTCCCTGGTAGACAGTCGGACGCATGGGGTTCATCGACTGCGACGCTCATGTCTGGGAGACAGACCAGACGTGGGACTATCTGCGACCCGGCGAGGAACAATTCCGACCCCAAGTCGCGGAGGTGCCCAGTGCCGAGGGCATTCCGTTCCGATTTTGGCTGGTGCAGGACCAGCGCGTAATTCGCAACGATGGGGTGAGTCTGCATCTGAGTACAGAGCTGCAGGCTCTTTTTCCACAGAGCGCGAAGGGTTTGGCGGATGTCCCAGCTCGGCTGCGCGCAATGGACCGTCTCGGCGTCGACGTCCAGGTGCTGTTCCCGTCGCTGTGGCTCAATGTTGGCGTCCGCGACCCCATCATCGAGGCCGCGCTCAAGCGGAGTTACAACCGCTGGATCGCTGCCGCGACGGAGCCGGCGAACGGACGCCTGCGCTGGATGGTCAACGTACCCACTGGGGACATCCGTGCCGCGTGTGGGGAGCTCGAATTCGGATCCCAAAACGGCGCCGCTGGCGTCTTCTTGCTCGGTGAGTTGAACAGTCGGCACGTGGGGCACCCATCGCTGTTCCCGCTCTACGAGAAGGCGGAACAGTTGGGCCTTGTCGTCGGGTTCCACGTGGGGGTCAGCAATACGGACGTCCTGCATCGCTACCACGGCCTCCAAAAGACTTGGGAGATCATCGCTCCCTGCACCTACGCCTTCTACTCGCTCCTCATCAACGACGTCCCGGCCCGATTTCCCGATCTGAAGTGGGGCTTCTTCGAAGCCGGAGCGGGCTGGGTGCCTTGGATGCTTCAAGAGGTGGCGCGGATCGATCAGAACGGGACCCGGAGTGACCGTGACTGGCGCGCCGAAGTCGACGTCTTGAAACGGAACAACATGTTCGTGGCCTGTCAGGCCGATGATGACTTGCCGTACCTGATCACGCGTATCGGCAACGACAACGTGGTCTGCGGATCGGACTGGGGGCACATCGACATCGGCTCAGATCCGGCGGCCCATCGTCTGCTCGCAGCGCGGACCGACCTGGACGACTCTGTGCGGAAGCGGATCGTGGACACGAACGGGCGGAAGTTGTTCGGAATCGCCGAGGGGTTCACGCCGAGCGATTCCCTGACTCTCGGCCTCGATCAACGCTGACGCGACTTCGTGCTGTTCACACCTCCGTCGCACAACCGGATGACTTCGGGGCGGGTGTCCGAGGCCAAGGCGCCGGGCCGACGCGGCGCGGACCCTCATGCGACGAAGTACTTGGCCTCCGGGTGGTGGCAGATGATGGCGTCCGTCGTCTGCTCGGGCTCCATCTGGAACCCCTCGCTCACCGTGACGCCGATGCGGTCCCCTCCCAGAAGCTCAACAACCTTGGCGTTATCATCGAGATCGGGGCAGGCGGGATAGCCCCACGAATAGCGGCCGCCCCGGTACTGCTGGCGGAACAGCCCGGTCAGCGTGGGCCCGTCCTCGTCGGCGTAGCCGAGCTCCTCGCGGATGCGCCGGTGCCAGTACTCGGCCGTCGCTTCGGCCATCTCGACGCTCAGGCCGTGCAGGAACAGGTAGTCCTGGTAGTGGTTCTCCGCGCGGAGGCGGCCCGCCTCCTCGGAGGCCCGCGACCCGATCGTGCACACCATGAACGACGCGAAGTCCTCCTCGCCCGAGTCGGCCGAGCGGAAGAAGTCGCTGATGCACAGCCACGGTTCCTTGCGTTGGCGGGGGAACGCGAAGCGCATCCACTCCGAAGACCGGGACTCGTCCTTCCAGATGACCAGGTCGTTGCCCTCGGCGTTGGCCGCGAAGTGGCCGTAGGCCACCTGGGGCACGAGGATGTCGCCTTCCCTGGCTCTCGCCAGCTGCTCGCGCAACGTCGCCTTGACCCGCTCCTTGAAGGCTGGGTCGTCCTCGCCCTCTTCGGGCCGGAAGCCCCACTGGTTGCGGAACAGCGCGGTCAGGTTCAGGTACTCGGCAACTTCGTCGAGCGCGATGCCCTTGGCGATGCGCGTGCCGACGAACGGCGGCCGGAACAGCTGGTTGTCGGCCGCGACGTCCGAGCGGGCCGGCTGCCCCTCCACCGGCCCGGTGTCCTTGTTGTCGAAGCGGCGGGGCACGTTGCGCTCGGAGATCTCGCGCCCGAAGAGCAGGTCCTCCTCGCCGGTGCGCTTCAGTTCGACCAACCGGTCCATCGTCCGCAGGCCTTCGAACGCGTCGCGCCCGTAGAAGAGCCGGCCGTCGTAGACCTCGCGCAGGTCGCGCTCGACGTACGTCCGTGTCAGCGCCGCCCCGCCCAGCAGGATCGGGATCGTCGACAGCGAGCGGTCGTTGAGCTCGACCAGGTTCTCGCGCATGATCAGCGTCGACTTCACCAGCAGTCCGCTCATGCCGATGGCGTCGGCCTCGTGCTCCTCGACCGCCGCGATCATCTCGTTGATGCCGACCTTGATCCCGAGGTTCACCACGATGTAGCCGTTGTTGGTCAGGATGATGTCGACCAGGTTCTTGCCGATGTCGTGCACGTCGCCCTTGACGGTGGCCAACACGACGGTGGCCTTGCCCCCCTGGTCCGTCTTCTCCATATGCGGTTCCAGATACGCGACGGCCGTCTTCATCGTCTCGGCCGACTGGAGCACGAAGGGCAGCTGCATCTCGCCCGAGGCGAAGCGGTCGCCCACCACCTTCATCCCCGCCAGCAAGAAGTCGTTGACGATCTCGAGCGCGCCGAGCCCCGACCCCAGCGCCTCGTCGAGGTCGCCTTCGAGCCCGTTGCGGTTGCCGTCGATGATGCGCTGGCTCAGTCGCTGGTCGACGGGCCAGTCGGCGTGGTCGTCCGCCGCGCCCGTGTTGACCTTGACCCCCTCGAACAGCGCGAGCAGCTCCTGCAGTGGGTCGTAGTCGTCGGTGCGCCGGTTGTAGACGAGGTCGAGGCAGATCTCCTTGGCCCGCTCCTCGATCCGGGACAGCGGCAGGATCTTCGACGCGTGCACGATCGCGGCGTCCAGACCGGCCTCCACGCACTCGTGCAGGAACACGGAGTTGAGCACCTGCCGGGCCGCCGGGTTGAGTCCGAACGACACGTTCGACAGCCCCAGGATCGTCGACACGCCCGGTAGTTCCGCCTTGATCGAACGGATCCCCTCGATCGTCTCCACACCGTCGAACCGGCTCTCCTCCATGCCCGTCGAAAGCGGTAGGGCCAGGGCGTCGAACATCAGGTCCTCGGGCGCCAGGCCGTAGCGCTCGACGGCTATGTCGCGGATGTTGCGGGCGGCGCGCAGCTTCCACTCGGCCGTGCGGGCCTGGCCTTCCTCGTCGATGCAGGTGCACACGACGGCGGCACCGAACTCGCGGGCGAGGCGCAGGAACGTGTCCAACCGAGTCCCCGGCTCGTCGCCTTCCTCGAGGTTCACCGAGTTCAGGACCGGCCGTCCGCCGATCCACTCCAGAGCGGCACGCACGACCGGGCCCTCGGTGGAGTCGACCATGATCGGCACGGTCGACTGCGTGCACAGCCGGCTGGCCACTTCGGTCATGTCGGCGACGCCGTCGGCGCCCGTGTAGTCCACGCAGACGTCGATCAGGTGCGAACCCTCCTTCACCTGGTCCTGCGCCATCGCCACGCAGGTGTCCCAGTCGGCCTCGAGCATCGCCTCGCGGAACGCCTTTGACCCGTTGGCGTTCGTGCGCTCGCCCACCACCAGGAACGAGGTGTCTTGCTTGAACGGCACCGAGGTGTAGATGGACGCGGCCGCCGGCTCGTGCACCGGCGTGCGCGCCGCGATCGTGGCGCCGGCGCACAGCTCGACCACCGCGGCGAGATGGTCCGGCGTGGTGCCGCAGCAGCCGCCCACCGCGGAGACGCCGAACTCGGTGACGAAGCGGTGCAGGTGCTCGGCCAGGCCCTCGGGTGTGAGGTCATAGTGCATCTTGCCGTCGACCACCGAAGGGAGCCCCGCGTTCGGGACGCACGCGATCGGCACCCGCGACGCGCCCGACAAGTGCCGCAACGCTTCGCTCATCTCGACCGGCCCCGTCGCGCAGTTGAGCCCGACGACGTCGACCTGCATGGCATCGAGCACCGTCAACGCCGCGCCGACCTCGGTACCCGGCAGCATCCGCCCGGTGAGCTCTATCGTCACCTGCGCCTGCAACGGCAGGATGCGGTCGAGCGCCGCCATGGCCCGGCGGGCGCCGTTGATGGCAGCCTTCACCGACAACATGTCGAACTGCGTCTCGATAAGCAGCAGGTCGACGCCGCCCTCGAGCAGCCCGCGCGCCTGTTCCTCGTAGGCGTCGCGGAAGTCGGCGTACGAGATCTGGCCCAGCGTGGGGAACTTCGTCCCCGGCCCCATGGAGCCGGCTACCCAGCGCGGGCGGGAAGGTGTGGCGAACTCGTTGCGCACCGCACAGGCGAGTTCGGCCGCCGTACGTGTCAGCTCGCGGGCCCGGTCGGCCAGGCCGTATTCAGCCAGCACCACCGAGGTCGAGCCGAAGGTGTCGGTCTCGACGACGTCGCATCCCACCTCGTAGAACGAGCGGTGCACCTGCGCCACGAGCTCGGGCTTCGTCTCGACGAGGACTTCGTTGCAGCCCTCGAGCTCGGGGCCCCCGAAGTCGTCGGCCTCCAGCCCGAGCAGCTGGAGGTTGGTGCCCATGGCGCCGTCGAAGATGACCACGCGCTCGCGCAGCGCCTGCAGGTAGGAGGACGCGGACGGGTCGAGACGTCCCAGCAGTTCCGGGGAGGGAGCCATGAGGCAACCAGGATACCGGCGGCTCCGAAGCTCCCGGAACGGCGCCGCTAGCATCCCCCCTGGTGCAGCCGAAGATCTATACGAAGTCGGGCGACGACGGGACGACGGGGCTCCTCTTCGGGGGGCGGGTACGCAAGGACTCGCGGCAGATCGAGCTGAACGGCGTCGTCGACGAGGCGCAGGCCGCGCTCGGCCTGGCCCGCGCAGAGTCGGCCACCGGCTCCGAGGTGCACGAGCGGCTCACCGCGCTCGCCCGCGATCTCTATGTACTGATGGCGGAAGTGGCCACCGCCCCGGAGAACCGCAGGAAGCTCAGGGCGGGGTCAAGTTTGGTGACGCCGGACATGGTGGGCGCGCTCGAGGCCGGAATCGACGACCTGCTCCAGCGCTTCGACATGCCGACCGACTTCACCATCCCGGGCGAGAACCGGGTGGCTGCGGCCCTCGACTTCGCACGCACGATCGTGCGTCGCGCCGAACGACTCGCCGTGGCCGAACCCTCCGGCGACTCGCTTGTCCCCGTGTACCTGAATCGGCTCTCCGACCTGCTGTGGGCCATGGCGCGCTGGCAGGAGGGGCCGGAACACCGGCTCTCGAAAGAGAACTGATACCCGGTTACGAGCTGCCCTGGTGCGGCACGCCGTAGAGCCCCGGTCCGGGCGACGCCGAGTCGGCCACCCGCTCCCGTGCTGCTCGGCGCTCCAGGGGACCGTCGAGTGCGAGATAGCTCAACATCTTGGACTCTTTACGCCCCCGGGTGACTGTATTGAGAATCACGCCGGAGATGGCGACCAACGCGGCGAGCACGATCAGCCCGACCACGACGAAGGCCGTCGGGAATCGGGGGACCTTGTGGGTGTGGACGTACGTCGTCACCAAAGGGATCCCGAGTACGACCGCCACCGCTAACAAGAGGCATGCGAGAAAACCGAAGAAGGCCAGGGGCCTCTCCTGGCGCACCAGGTTGGTGATGGCGCGCACGATCCTGGTTCCGTCCCGGTAGGTGTTGAGCTTGCTCTCGGATCCGTCTGGGCGCGACCGGTACGGAAGAGGGACGCTCTCGACGGGCATGGAGAGGCCGAGGGCGTGCACCGTGAGCTCGGTCTCGACCTCGAAACCCGAGGCGAACATAGGAAGCGACTTCACGAAGCGCCGTGAGAACGCCTTGTAGCCGGAGAGCATGTCGAGATCGGAGCGCCCGAAGAGCGAGTGAACAAGCCCACTGAGGATGCGATTTCCGAGCTGGTGGCTTCCCCGGGTGTACTGATCGGCGTCGGCCACCCTCCTCGCGTTCACGAGATCGAACCCGTCGCGGTCGACGAGGTCCACCAACTGACCCGCCCTGCCGGCGTCGTAGGTGCCGTCACCGTCGATGAGCACGTACACGTCAGCCTCGATGTCGGCGAACATCCGCCGAACGACGTTTCCCTTGCCTTGGAGAGGAACGGAGCGGACGATGGCACCCGATGCACGGGCGACCGATGCGGTCTCGTCGGTCGAGTTGTTGTCGTACACGTAGACGGTTGCTTCGGGCAGCGCCTTGTGCAGGTCTGCGACGACGCCGGCAATCGTGCCTGCCTCGTTGAAACACGGCACCAACGCCGCAATGTCAGGTCCGTGCACGTCGCCCCCGGCCTTACGCATGGGCTTCGCCATGAGCGATCAGACGCGAGCGGGATCCGAACGTGCGAATGGACGCAATGTCCGGTGTGACGCCGGCCGGGCACGACGCACGCGACAATCGCTCGTCGGGGAGGTTGACCGTCTCCGTGAGCGCCACGGTGCTCTGGAATGTGTTTGCGTGCATGTGTTGAATCGCGCTCGAGAGGACGTATTGGCAGGCGGGCCCGGTTGCCTCGCTCAGCACGTCAAGGTGCCTCCATGGCCGATTGCGTCGTGATCATGCTGTCATAACCAGCTCGGTCGGACCCCGGACCCCAGGTGCCCCAGTGGACGCGGGCCGACACGCTGGGGCGCTCGCGCCCGAGGGAGCGGCTCCGGGGTTGCTTGCGATCCGGATGTCCCAGCGCCACGGCGCAAAAGAGCTCCCAGCCATAGGGGACGGCCAGGACATCGGCGAGCCGCTTCGCACCCTTGAAGGCCCCGAGCACGCACGCCCCCAGGCCTGCGTCGACCGCCGCGAGGAGGACGGTCATGACTCCGAACGCGGCGTCCCCGTGCCAGTAGGGCACAGGCCAGGACGCGGTGGCCGACCCCAACTGGGGGTCTGCCTTATCTGCTTCTGCGTAGCGAGCCACATAAGCGGCGGGGGAGGAGTAGGAGAGGAGAACCACCGGGGCGCGCCGGAGACCCTCGAAGAGCTCCGGGTTGCGGTCCCTCCAGTCGGCGTCGGTCGTCGCCGACCAGTACGCCTCCGTCTCCCTCGGTCCGACCAAGGCGACCCAGGCTGTGCCGGCGCTGTTCCCGGCTGTCGGGGCTCGCAGCGCCAGGTCCAACAGTCGGCGGACGGTCTCGGGTTCGAGCGCCTCGTCCCTGAAGCGCCGCACCATCACGCGGCGCCGGATCGTGTCGTGCAACTCCATGTAGGCGCAGTCTCGCACCCTGGTGAGCGGTCGGTGCAGGTCACGGGAATGTTGACCCCGCTGGTAGTGTTTTACGGTTCGTACGGGGCCTCCCAGAACAGGGACGGCCGCGTGAGGAGGACCAGAGTGCCCACGCCACGAGACCTTTTGAACGAAGCCAAGTCGTCCATCCGCGAGGTGGATCCCGCCGGCGCGCAGGAGCTGTTCGAGGCCGGCGGCGTCACCTTCTTGGACGTCCGCGAGCCGGACGAGTACGAGCAGGGGGCGATCCCCAACGCCGTCCACCTGCCCCGCGGGCACCTGGAGTTCCAGGTCGAGGGAAAGCTCCCTGACAAGTCCGGCCCGATCGTCGTCTACTGCGCTGGTGGCGTTCGGTCGGCCTTTGCGGCCAAGACGATGCAGGACCTGGGATATGCCGACGTCCAGTCGATGTCGGGTGGGTTCAACAAGTGGAAAGACCAGGATCGTCCCTGGGCGGCCCCCCAGACCCTGTCCCCGGCCCAGCGGAACCGCTACCAGCGCCACCTTCTGCTCCCCGAGGTGGGCGAGGAGGGCCAGCTCAAGCTGCTCGATTCCAAGGTGCTGCTCCTTGGCGCCGGCGGGCTCGGATCACCCGCCGCGCTCTATCTGGCGGCCGCGGGGGTGGGCACCCTCGGGGTCATCGACATGGACGTGGTCGACGAGTCGAACCTGCAGCGCCAGATCCTGCACAACATGGACCGCGTGGGCGACCGCAAGGTCGATTCCGCGAAGAAGACGCTGACGGCGTTGAACCCCGATGTAAACGTCGTGACGTACGACGTGCGCCTCGGGGCCGACAACATCCTCGACATCATCGACGGTTATGACGCCATCGTGGACGGAACGGACAACTTCCCGACCCGCTACTTGGTCAACGACGCGGCGCTGCTGAAGCGGATCCCGGTCATCCACGGCTCCATCTTCCGGTTCGAGGGCCAGGTCACGGTCTTCGATCCGTACAACGGCCCGTGCTACCGGTGCCTGATTCCCGAACCGCCGCCGGCCGAGCTTGCGCCGTCGTGCTCCGAGGCGGGCGTGCTGGGTGTGCTGCCGGGGATCATCGGCTCCATCCAGGCGGTCGAGACGATCAAGGTGTTGCTCAAGCTCGGTGACCCGCTCGTCGGCCGGCTGCTGGCCTATGACGCGCTCGAGGGGTCGTTCCGCACGTTCAAGGTACGGCAAGACCCGGCGTGCCCGGCGTGCGGGCCCGACGCCGGCGAGATCGTCATCGCCGAGTACGACGAACTCTGCATGCCCCACCGCCACTGAGTCCCTCGGCGGAATTGGCGCCCGAGCATCACGGGTCGTCAGCCGCTAGACAGTGCTTTGTGACACAGACGGCTGTGCAGTCGCTCCCGATAAACGGTCTCGAGTTGTCATGGTCGGAACGCGGCTCGAGCCCGGCGGGGACGCCGACTCTGGTGCTGCTCCACGGCTTCACCGGCTCGGCTCAGGACTTCGCGCTTGTGGCGGACGACTTCGCAGAGGACCGCCGCGTCGTCCTTCTGGATCAGCGCGGTCACGGCCGTTCAACGAAGACCGGAAGCCTCGAGGGCTACACGATCGACCAGCTCGTCGCCGACCTCGCCGCGTTCCTCGAGGCAGTCGGTGATGG
>DATMMN010000038.1:0-6384 GCA_035569675.1 Acidimicrobiales bacterium
CGAGTCTGGCGCGGCCGGGCCCGACGAGAACGAGGAGTTCGGCCTCGAGCCCACCGAGCGCGCGCACAGGGAGGCCGAGGAGCGCCAGTTCATCGAGCCCGAGACCGACGAGGGCGCGCAGGAGCTGCGCCCGCGCAGCCAGACCGGCGCGGGCGAGCTCCGCACCGAGGTCGGCGCGGTCCTGCGCCTGCCCGAGGGCGGCTACGTCGACCCGTCCGACATCGACATCGATCGGCGCGACGACCAGACGATGATCATCAACATGGGCCCGCAGCACCCGTCGACCCACGGGGTGCTCCGGCTCATGCTCGAGCTCGACGGCGAGACCGTGTTGCGGTCCAAGCCGGTCATCGGCTACCTGCACACCGGCATGGAGAAGACGGGTGAGGAGCTCACCTACGTCAACGGCGCCACGAATACGACGCGCATGGACTACCTGTCGCCGCTGGCAAACGAGCTGGTGTTCTCGATGGCCACCGAGGCGTTGCTGGGAATCGAGATGCCGCCACGGGCGACGTGGATCCGCATGTTGATGTGCGAGCTCAACCGGGTGTCGTCACACCTGTTGTGGATGGCCACGAACGGCATGGACCTCGGGTCTACGTCGATGATGATCTACGGCTTCCGCGAGCGCGAGATGGTGCTCGCTTTCTTCGAGAAGACGTCCGGGCAGCGCATGAACCACAACTTCATCCGCCCCGGCGGCGTGGCGGCCGACCTGCCCGACGGCTGGCAGGACGACATCGACGTCGTCTGCGAGACGATCCTCGCCCGCTCGTACGAGTACGACGAGCTACTGACCGGACAGCCGATCTTCCGTGAGCGCACCGAGGCCGTGGGGAACATCTCGGCGGAGGAGGCTCTCGCCCTCTCGCTGACCGGCCCGATCCTGCGTTCGACCGGCGTGCCGTGGGACCTGCGCCGCAGCATGCCGTACCTGGCCTACGACAAGCTCGACTTCGACGTGATCGTCGGCACCTACGGCGACAACTTCGACCGCTACTCGGTGCGGCTGAACGAGATCCGCGAGTCGATCCGCATGATCCGCCAGATCGCGGAGATGATGCCGCCCGGCGACTATCGCGTGCAGGACCGCAAGGTGACGCCCCCGCCGCGCGCCCGCATCGACGAGAGCATGGAGGCGCTGATCCACCACTTCAAGATCTTCACCGAGGGCTTCCGGGTCCCCGAGGGTGAGGTCTACGTGGCGGTCGAGTCCCCCCGCGGCGAGATCGGCTGTTACCTCGTCTCCGACGGGACGTCGAAGCCCTACCGCATGCACATCCGGGCGCCGAGCTTCGTCAACCTGCAGTCGCTGCCGCTCCTCCTGCGCGGCGGCCTGATGGCCGATGCCGTGGCCGTCATCTCGTCTATCGACCCCATCATGGGCGAGGTCGACCGGTGAGCCACCTCAACGCGGAGATCCGCCAGCGCGCCGAAGAGCTCGTCGCGCTGTACCCCGAGCGGCGTTCCGCGCTGATCCCGCTGTGCCATCTGGCCCAGGAGCAGGACGGCTGGCTGCGACCGGAGGCCATGTCGGAGATCGGCGAGATCTGCGGCGTCACCGCAGCCGAGGTGATGGGCACAGCGACGTTCTACGACATGCTGCACATCGAGCCGGTGGGGAAGTACGTCGTGGCCGTGTGCACGAACATCGCCTGTCTGCTGGGTGGTGCGCTGGAGCTGCTCGAGCACGCCGAGTCCACACTGGGCGTGCGGGCCGGGGGCACGACGACCGACGGCGTCTTCACGTTGCACGAGGCGGAGTGCCTGGCCGACTGCGACAAGACGGTGTGCGTGCAGGTGAACCACCGCTACGTCGGCGGACAGACACCCGAGACGTTCGACGCGCTGGTCGACGACCTGCGCTCCGGGCGGATGGACGAGACGGTGCCGCCGCACGGGACCCTCGTGCGGGTGCGGCGCAGCGTCGGCCTGCAGGCCGACAGCGTCACCATCGCCGCCGAACGCGCCAAGGAGGCCAAGGCCAAGGCGGCGCGTGCCGCCGCGACGGCCGGGGCCGGGGAGAACAAGGCCTGATGGCGATCACGGACGCTCCCAAGATCGTCACCGCGCGCCTGGACCACGACGACTCGCACACCCTCGAGCGCTATCTCGCGACCGGCGGCTACGACGGGCTGCGCAAGGCGCTGACCATGACGCCCGAGGCCGTGGCCGCCGAGGTCGACGCGGCCAGTCTGCTCGGACGCGGTGGTGCCGGGTTCCCGGCCGGGCGCAAGTGGTCGATGCTCCGCAAGAACCCGGTCACCTACCTCGTCATCAACGGCGACGAGTCGGAGCCGGCCACGTTCAAGGACCACATGCTCCTCGAGGGCGATCCGCACCAGATCCTCGAAGGGGTGCTCATCTCCGCCTACGCGCTGCAGGTCTGCCAGGCCTTCATCTACATCCGTGGCGAGTTCGCCGTCGGGCTCGAGCGGATGCAGCAGGCCGTGAACGACGCCTACGCCCACGGCGCCGTCGGCACGAACATCTTCGACTCGGGGTTCTCGGTAGACGTCGTAGTGCACCCGGGCGCGGGTGCCTACATCTGCGGAGAAGAGACGGCGCTGCTCGAGTCGCTCGAGGGCAAGCGCGGCTTTCCCCGCATCAAGCCGCCGTACTTCCCCGCCGCGATCGGGCTATACGGCGAGCCCACCGTGGTCAACAACGTAGAGACGATGGCCAACATCCCCTGGATCGTGAACAACGGCGGCGCGGCCTTCGCCGCCCTCGGCGCCGGCCGTTCGACGGGGACCCGGCTCTTCGCCCTGGCCGGGCACGTCCGCAAACCCGGCAACTACGAGCTCGAGATGGTCAAGACCACCTTCCGCGACCTCATCTACTCGCCCCTGCTCGGCAGCGGCATCCGCGGTACCAACACGCTCAAGGCCTTCATCCCCGGCGGCGTCTCCGCGCCGTGGTTCGGGCCGGACCAGGTCGACCTGCCGCTCGGCCAGGACGAGGTCGGCGACGCGGGCTCCATGCTCGGCTCAGGCTCGATCGTGGTCTTGGACTCGGCTACCTGCATAGTGCGCGCCGCGTGGCGTATCACCAAGTTCTTCGCGCGCGAGTCGTGCGGGCAGTGCACGCCGTGCCGCGAAGGGTCCGGCTGGCTCGAGCGCGTGATGTACCGAATTGAGAACGGCGACGGCCGCGAGGAAGATCTGGACCTCCTCATGGACCTCTGCGACAACATCTCGCCCGGCGTGGCCTGGCCGCCGCAACAGACCACCATCTGCGTCCTCGGCCCGTCGATCCCTTCGTCCATCGCGTCTGGCATCCGGATGTTCCGCGACGAGTTCCTCGTGCACGTCAAAGAAGGGGGGTGCCCCTTTGACTGACACGGCGGAGTCGACGCGGAAGACGGAGCGGAGCGACGAGATCACGTTCACCCTAGACGGCCGCGCCATGACGGCGACCAAGGGGGAGCTGATCATCGCGGCGGCCGAGCGTGCGGGGACCTATATCCCTCGCTTCTGCTACCACCCCCGCATGGACCCGGTGGGCATGTGCCGCATGTGCCTGGTGGACGTCGAGGGGCCGCGCGGCGCGACGTTGACGCCGGCGTGCTTCGTCGAGGTCACCGACGGGATGGTCGTCGACACGACGAACGACCGGGTGAGGAAGGCGCAGGACGGCGTGCTCGAGTTCCTCCTGGCCAACCACCCGCTCGACTGCCCCGTCTGCGACAAGGGCGGCGAGTGCCCGCTCCAGGACCAGACGCTCGCCTACGGGCCGGGCGAGAGCCGCTTCGTCGAGGAGAAGCGCCACTTTGAGAAGCCGATTGCCATCTCGGACCTGGTGCTGCTCGACCGGGAGCGCTGCATCCAGTGCGCGCGTTGCACCCGCTTCGCCGAAGAAGTCGCCGGCGAGGCCCAGATCGACTTCGCCGGCCGGGGTGAGCGGGTCGAGGTCGCAACGTTCCCGACCGAGCCCTTCGAGTCCTACTTCCGCGGCAACACCGTGCAGATCTGCCCGGTCGGCGCCCTCACCGCGACGCCGTACCGGTTCACGGCGCGTCCCTGGGACCTCGATCAGGTGGAGTCGACGTGCACCACCTGTGCCGTCGGCTGCCGGGTCGCGGTGCAGTCTTCGCAGAACCGCCTGACCCGCCTGCTCGGCATCGACAGTGAGCCCGTGAATCACGGCTGGCTGTGTGACAAGGGCCGCTTCGCCTACGAGTCGGTCAACGGCGACGAGGTGGCGGCCGGCCCGCTGCCGAGTGAGCTGGCCGACGAGGCGGTTGACGTCGCGCCGGCCACGGCGTCGCAAGTGGTGAGCCTCGGCGTGAGCCGCGGGCAGTTCCTCGGCGAGGCGCGCGAGACGGGCCGCTTCGAGCACGGCCGCCTCGTCGAGCCGCGCGTGCGCAAGGCCGGCGAGCTCGTGTCCGTGAGCTGGGGCGAGGCCTTGGCGGCGGTGGCGAAGGGCATCACCGCCGCAAAGGAGTCCGGCGGTGCGGCCGCGGTCGGCGTCATCGGCGGCGCGCGCCTCACCAACGAGGCGGCGTACGCGTGGGCCAAGCTGGCCAAGGGCGTCATCGGGACCGACTCGGTCGACGCGCAACTGGGCGACGGCCTGCCGGCGGAACTGGTGCTCGGCCTGCCACGGGCGACGATCGACGCCGCCGCTTCCGCATCGTTGCTCGTGACGCTGTGCGGCGACCTGCGCGAGGAGCTGCCGGTGTTGTTCCTGCGGTTGCGGGAAGCCGTCGTGAAGCACGACACGAGGCTCATCGAGATCGGGCCGACATCGACTGCCCTCAGCCCCTTCGCTGCAGCCGTGCTCGCGGCCCGCCCCGGCGATGCACCCCTCGTGGCCCAGGCGCTCACGGGCGACGCCGCTGCCGTCACCGCCTTGGGCGCGCATCACGAGGGCGCGGCGCTCGATCCAGACGCGCTCGACCGCGCGCGCAAGCTACTCGCCGAGCACCCCGAGGGTCAGGGCGTCGTGGTCATTGCCGGTCGCGGCTCGTACGCCGAGTCGGGCGAGGTGACGGCCCAAGCGCTGCGTATGTTGGCGGCCGCGCTTCCCAAGGCCACATTCCTGCCGGCGCTCCGGCGCGGCAACGTGTTCGGCGCGCTCGACATGGGCCTGTCGCCCGGCCTGCTGCCGGGCCGCGTGAGCCTCGAGGAGGGCCGCGGCCGTTTCACCGCGGCGTGGGGTTCGGTCCCCGACGCCACCGGCCGCTCGACGGCCGAGATCCTCGCGTCGATGGCCGGCGAGACGACCAGCCAACCGGGCGCGGGCGCCGACGGCCGGCCCGTCACCGCACTCGTCCTGCTGGGCTCGGACCCGCTGAGCGACTTCCCCGACCACGAGGTGGCGAAGAAGGCGCTCTCGTCGGGCCACTTCGTCGTGGCGGTGACCGGGCACCCGTCCCAGTCGGTCGACGCGTACGCAGACGTCGTGCTGCCGTGTTCGGTGGCGCACGAGCGACCCGGCACGACGACGAACCTCGAGGGTCGCGTCAGCCGCCTCGGCCCGAAGGTCACCGCTCCGGGTTTCGCATGGTCGGACTGGATGATCGCCGCCGAGGTGGCGAGCGCGCTCGGGGGCGACCTCGGCGTCTCGAGCCGGGTGGACCTGACCGAGGAGCTGGCACTGGCTGCTCCCGCCTACGCCGGCCTCACCGAGGACCTCTTGCAGTCGCACGGCGCGCACGACGGCCTCGTGGTGCCGCTCGCGGCCGGCGCCGGGCGCGGCGCCGACGTCGAGCCGATCGACCCGGTGGCGCTTCCGGGGGTCGAGTCCGTCGAACGTCAGGGTGCGCCACCGCGGGTGGGCACCGGGGTGCGCGCTCATGCGCTGGTGCACGCGAAGGACCTGGGCACCCTTCTCCCCCTGCTCACCGAACGTGAGAGCGGCGAGGCCAAGCCGCTCCAGATCCCCAAGGCTGACAACTACACGCTGCGGCTCGTGGCCTGCCGCCGGCTCTACGACGCGGGCAGCGCCGTAACCGGGTCGCCTTCGCTGACCCCGCTGGTGCCCGCGCTCGAGGCGCGCGCCAACCCCTACGACCTCGACCGCCTCGGCGCGGGGACGGGGGACCGCGTCAAGGTTCGCTCGGCCCGGGGCGAGCTCGTCCTGCCCGCCCGCGCGGACGAAGCCGTGCCGCGCGGCTGTGTCGCCATCGACTTCAACGTGCCGGGTGCCGAGAGCCCGGGCAACGCGGCCGCCACCCTGATCGACAGCCGCCAGCTCGTGACCGACGTCCGCATGGAGTCGGTGTGATCGGGTCCTTCTTCGCCACCGCCGCCCACGCCGCCGCCACCAACCCGCAGCTGCTGACGCACAGCGCGAACAACGGTAACGGAGACCCGCTCTTCTACTTCGGCCTCAACTGGGAGGTCTGGCTGATCGTCATCATCAAGTGCCTCGTCG
>DATMMN010000039.1:0-2592 GCA_035569675.1 Acidimicrobiales bacterium
CATTCGACATCGGCGTCGAGGACGATGTGGCAAGACTGGTCGCCACGGCCGTCGAGGAGTTCGGCGGCGTCGACATCCTCCACGCCAACGCCGCCGACCTGTCCCCTGACACGATCGGACAGGACAGCGACGCTACCCAGATCGCCCTCGAAGTGTTCGACCGCACCATGCAAGTGAATATGCGCGGCCATCTCTTGTGCGCCCGCCACGGCATCCCGGAGCTCCTTAAGCGCGGTGGCGGGGCATTGGTGTTTACGAGCTCGGCAGCCGCGTTCGCCGGCGAGCCGGAACGTCCCGCCTACGCAATGGCCAAGAGCGCGATCAACGCTCTGGTGCGTCACATCGCCTCACGCTGGGGAAAGCAAGCGATCAGAGCCAACGGCGTCGCTCCGGGGCTGGTCCTGACCGACAGCGTTCGCGACTCGCTAAATACAGAATTTCGCGATCTGGTCCTCGGGATGAGCCGTAGCCCTCGCCTCGGAACGCCCGAAGACATAGCGGCCATGGTGGCGTTTTTGGCGTCCGACGACGGCGAGTGGATCAATGGTCAGGTGTTCAACGTCGACGGCGGGGCCATACTCCGGTAGAGCATCAACGGGCCGGCGTGACCGAGGTCGACGAGCGACCGTAATGCGCCCTCTATGCCGCCAAGCCCGACTGGCGCCTGTTGGGGTCGATCGTCGTTCGGTGAGCAGGCAGACCGCGCCAGAATCCGATGATCCCGAAATGATCGGGCGTTACGAGAGCGTCGGTGCACCTCCAACGACCCTCACGAACGCGCGTGAGAGCCCTTGGAGGTGGCGGGAATCGGACCCGCGTCCTCCGGAGCCGCAATAGGCCTTCTCCGAGCGCAGCCGGCGGAAAATTGTCGGGAGCGGCACTACCGCCGGCGGCGGTGTCGCCCCGTAACCAACGAAGATTTCCTCAGCGTTCAGTTGGCGTGAACAGCTGAGTAAGCCCTACTAGATGACGCCCGTTTACCGATCCGTAGGGCGGGGACCGGGCGGACGTGGCTACTTAAGCAGCCAGCGCGAGCTGAGGCTCGGCGTTTATTTTTGGTTCCGGCTCTTTAACGTGGCTCCGGAGACCACGGCTCGCTTCTCCTACCTTGACGACCGAAGTCGAAACCAATCACCCCCATGTCTGGGTTGCCGACCGCTTTGATCGGCCCCACCATTCTAGGGGCGGGATGACCCGATGTCCGCCGCCCCTGCTCAGAAGACCCCACCGGTAGCGATCTCAAGCTGCGCTCCGACCGCGGGGGTGAGCCAGTCGGCGTACGAGGCGGTGATGTGGTTGTCGTCTCGGTAGACGAGCAGGTTGCCCACGATCACGGTGCAGGTGGTCGAGATGCAGAACCACGGGTCCGTGTCGATGTAGCCGGCGCCAGTCGACGAGGCCACGGCCTGCTCCTGGCCGATCCCGCCGGGGTTGTAGTACGGGTAGCGCTTGGGGATCGAGCAAGCGGGAGTGTTCGAGAGGTTCACGCTGAGGCACTGGGGCACGTTCTGCTGGGGGTACGGGTCGTCGCCCATGAGGACCACCCGGGCCCCCGTCGAACTTTGAATCGTGGTGATCATCTCGCTCAGCCCGGAGAGCCACGCTTGACCGTCGACGACCACGTGGTCGTCGGGGATGCCGTACTCGCGGGAGAAGCCGAGGATCACCACCGCGGGGTGGACGGTGGCCATGCGCGCCAGTTCGGCCTTCTTCCAGCGGTCGCACTCGTTGTAGGTCCGTCCGAGCGTCGGGTTGTAGACCGACACGACGATGGGCGGGCACGTCGCCTTGGTCATCACGACCAGGGCGTCGTTCTGCTGCTTCGCCAGCGCGTCGATGGCCGGGAACCACTGGAGCGCGTGCGAGTCGCCGAAGAGCACGACGCTCGTGGCCGAGCTGGTCTCCCCGTAGACGCAGGTGTGCACGGCGGCGTCGGTGTAGCCGTTGAGGCACCCGTTGTCCTCGGGCACCGGGAGATCCGACGCCGCGTCGGAAAGCGACGGCGTCAGATTGGCGGGCACGTCCGGGTTGGCCAGCGACTGGTACACCTGACGGTTGACCTGCGCGTCGAGCCCGTCCGCCGCGGCGACCGCGGGCGAGACCGTCGCCGACGACGCCGATCGGGTCCGCGGGTCGTGCGCAGCCGACAGCCGGGTCACCGCCGCGGAGCCGCTGCCCACTGGTGGCGGCACCTCTGCCACCACCACGACGGCCATCGCTGCCGCGCCGAGGCTGATGGCGCCGCCGACCAGGAGACTGCGCGTTCGCTGCGCCGAGAGCCAGGCCGAGCGCCGAGCCGGCTGCTCCACCAACACGGTGGTGACGGCGGCCAGGACGAGACTGAACACACCCAGGCCCACCTTCTGCGCGAGGTCCAGGGGATGGCCCACGACGTAGGGCGCCAAGATCAGCACCGGCCAGTGCCACAGGTACCAGGTGTACGAGACGGTGCCGATGGCGCGCATCGGAGCCAGGCCGAGCAGTCCCGACGGCCCGAACCGCATGGCGCGCGTTCCGGCGACGAGCGCCAGGCCGGTGCCCGCCACGGGCACGAGCGCGGCCGGGCCGGGGAACGTGGTCTGTGCGTTGAAG
>DATMMN010000040.1:0-2573 GCA_035569675.1 Acidimicrobiales bacterium
CGACGAGGAGATTCTCATGCTTGCGGACATTTTGCCTACGGCATATGAAGTCGGAGTTCTGAACGGTCACGTGCAACCCGGTGACACGGTTGCTGTTGTGGGTGCGGGTCCAATCGGACTGTCAGCAATTCTCGGGGCCCAGCTCTACTCCCCGAGTCACATCGTCGCCATTGACCTGGCCGACTCAAGACTGGATGCGGCCAAGCTCTTCGGTGCAGACCATATGGTCAACAACGGTCGTGACGACCCGATCGCATTGGTCAAAGAGCTCACGGGCGGCCTGGGTGTTGATGTCGCGATCGAAGCAGTCGGTGTTCCGGCCAGCTTCGAACTGTGCACAGAGCTTGTTCGTCCGGGTGGCCACGTGGCGAACATCGGGGTCCACGGCAAGCCCGTCGTTCTCCACCTTGAGACGCTCTGGACGCGGGACGTCACGATTACGACCGGGCTGGTCGATACATACTCAACGCCGACACTGCTGCGCCTTGTGGCGTCGCATCAGATTGACGCCGCCAAATTCGTGACTCATCATTTTGGTCTCGACGAAATGATGAAGGCCTATGACGTCTTTGAGCGGGCAACCGATAGCGGCGCGGTGAAGGTTGTCTTGAGCCGATAAAAGGGACTCAACGTTGGCCCGGAAGCTCGCCCGCGCGTCGAGATAACCATGACTCTCCGGTGGTCGGGCGCGGTATCGATCCGCGGACCTCACGCTTTTCAGGCGCGCGCTCTACCAACTGAGCTACCCGACCGGGTACCAAGTTCGAGTCCCGCAGTGACTGGAACCTGGCGGCGGACCTGACGGGATTTGAACCCGCGACCTCCGCCTTGACAGGGCGGCGTGCACTCCGAGCTGCACCACAGGTCCTTGACGGCGGCAATGACCGCCGTGCTCGCTGGGCTGCACTTCCTCCCTTTGAGCGGCCCTTCACTGTAGCCGGTCCGGCTTCCCGATCTCCTCGGGCCGCCCGGACGGGCTAGGGGAGGGCAGCCCGGAACGACGCCACCGCCGTCTCGAAGGCGGGCAGCTTGTCGGCCGGCAGCGCGTCGGCCAGCGTCGCCGCGCACAGGCGGTCGGTCATAGCCTCGGCCTCGTCGTGCTTCGCCTTGATCGCCGTGACGTCGGGGAACGGCTCGCTCCAGCCGAAGAACTTCGCCTGTCCTTCACCCTCGTTGGTGAGGATCGCCTCGAGGGGTGAGAGCCCGACCGCGGTCGTGGCCACGAGATGGAGCCCGCCCCGCCACTCACGCAGCATCTGCATGAGCTGAGCGGCCCGGCCGGCCGCTGTCTCGCTCTTCGGCGCCTGGCGCCACCCGACGAAGAGCGGGATGGCCGAGCCTTCCAACCCGTCGACCAGCTCTTCGCTGACCGCTACCGCCTCCTCGAGCCCGTCGACCCCTGCGTAGTACTTGTCCCCCCACTTCGCGTGGGCCTCCGCCATCCGCTCGGCGGCGCCGCGGGCCCCCGCCACGCCGATGCCCTCGGTGTACATCGCCTCGATGGCGGACGAGCAGAACCAGCCCATCGCGGAGGTGACCACGTCGGGGGTCACCTCGCCGAGCATCCCGCCTCGCCCCGCGAAATAGAAGGCGAACGGGTTCGACCAGCCCCACTCGCCGGCCCACGCGAAGACGTCGGGGCTCAGGTAGACGGCGGTGCCGATGTCATGGATCGGGACGGAAGTCGCCTGCACGGCCGCGAGGGAGGCCTTCTCGTCGGTGGTGCCCATGGGGATGCTCCTTTCGGTCCGCCACTCGGTCTGGCTGAATGTCGGAAGTTTGCGATCAGTTGGGCGTGGACGGCGTCGATGCGGTCGACGCGGATCGGATGACGCGCCGCATGCCGGGGATCGTGCCGATGACGCCTTCGACGATGCGGGCCAGCTCCGTCACCACGGTGTCGATGTGGTCGAAGCGCTCGTCGAGCGAGCCGACGACGCTGGAGAGCTCGGGCGATATCTCCTGCAGCGTCCGGGTCGCCTTCGGCAGCTCGGTGGCCAAATCGATGGCCACGCCGCTCAGGCGTTCGGTCAGGGTGCGCAGCGCGGCCGCCGAGTCCGAGAGCGTCGGCAGCGACCCGTCCAGCGCGCCCACCGCCTGTTCGAGGCCGGAGACGGCCCGGCCCATCCCGATCGCGGCCAGGTCGATGCCGCTCCCGGCCTTGTAGACACCGCCCTCGATCCGTTCGAGCAGCGTCATGAGGCGGTCCAGCCGGTCCGCCAGGTCGTTGATGGCGTCGAGCGCAGCCAGGGCCGACGTCGGGAGCCGGAGCAGCGCGCCCGGTAGCCGGATCACCGTCTCGAGCAACGATGGCTGTTCCACTCGGGAGATCATGGGCCGCACCGTCTATAGGTGTCCAGTGGGGCGACGTGCGTGGCGTCCGGGTACGTCAGCGCCGGGCGGCCTTGGCGCCCTTCTCGACGATGCGCTGGTAGAGCCCTGCCGGCAACCGAGACACGAAGTCGATCGCCTTGGCGTCGGGGCCGATCAACGCGCGCCGCCGGTCCCGTTGCACGGCGGCCAGGATCTGGCGTGCGGCCTTCTCCGGGCTGGTGACAAAGGCCTTCTCGAAG
>DATMMN010000041.1:0-2416 GCA_035569675.1 Acidimicrobiales bacterium
CTTGGTTCCGGTCTTGGCACCGGTTTTGGTGCCGGACTTTCCCGCCCGCCTATCGGTACCCGCCCGCAGGACGAGCTTCAACGGGTTGCCCATGAGGCCGAACCGCTCCCGGATCGCCTTCTCCAGGTATCGGCGGTAGGAGAAATGGAGCAGGCCGACGTCATTGACGAACATCACCACTGTCGGCGCCTCGGATGCGGCTTGAGTGGCGTAACCGAGCCGCAGGCGCCGCCCTTTGTAGCTCGGCGGCGGGTGCTCGACGAAGGCCTGGCGAAGGACCCGATTGAGCTCGTTTGGCGGGATCTTGATGCGGCGCTGGCCGACGACCTCGAGTGCCGACGGGATCACCGATCGGATCCCCTCTTTGGTTTTCGCGGACACCGTCACGATGGGCGCGAAGGGCGCGAACTTGAAGAACCGGAGGAGCGCGGTCCGCCAGTAAGCCGCCTTGCGGTGTGCGGGCTCGACCAGGTCGATCTTGTTGACCACGATCACAAGACCCTTCCCCGCTTCCAGCGCATATCCGGCCACATGCTGGTCCTGAGCCAGCACGCCGGCCGATGCGTCGAGCACTAGGAGGACTGCGTCCGCCCGCTCCATCGCGTGGATGCCGCGCAGCAGGCTGTACTGCTCCAGCCGGTCGCGGGCTGTCGACTTTCGGCGAATGCCCGCGGTGTCAATCAGCACCACCGGTACGCCGTCATAAATGAGCTCGGTGTCCACGGGGTCACGCGTCGTCCCGGGCAGCGGGCTCACGAGCGCCCGCTCGTCGCCGAGCAGCGCGTTCAGGAGCGACGACTTGCCGACGTTGGGGCGGCCCATGATCGCCAGCCGGTCCGCCTTCGTGTCGACCTCCGGCTCCTCGGCCGGGGGCGGCAGCTCTTCGACGACCCGATCCAGGAATTCCCCGACCCCGAGGCCGTGCTGGGCGGATACGAGGCTGGGCTCGTCGAAACCCAGCTCAGAGATCTCGTGAGCGAAATGGCGATTGTTGGGCGAGTCGGCCTTGTTGGCGGCGACCAGGACGCGGCGGCCCGACCGGCGGAGCAGGCCCACGATCTCCCGATCCAGGGGAGTCAGCCCTTCGCGGACGTCGAGCAGCAGGACGATGACGTCGGCCTGCTCGATGGCCACCTGCGTCTGGGCCTCGATTGCGGCCCGCGATTCGTCCTTGCCGCCATCGAGATCCAATCCGGCGGTATCGACGATCGAGAACTCGCGGCCGCGCCACTCCGCGATCCCGTACAGGCGGTCGCGCGTCAGGCCGGACTGGGGGTCGACGATCGCCTTGCGCCAGCCGAGGACGCGGTTGAAAAGCGTCGATTTGCCGACGTTGGGGCGGCCCACGATGGCGACGATCGGCCTGGACACGGGTCAATTACACGTGAAAGCGAGGTCTCACGTTCGATTGACGCCGCCGGCGTTACGTGCTTTCGAGCGGTTCCGGGTGAAAAGGACCGCCGTCCTGCTCCGCGACGAAGGCGTTCGCATCGACCGGTTTGCCCCCGTGGATGGCGACGATCACGTACACGTAGCCCGACCAGGCTCGTTCCGTGTCGAACCGTGAGGCCTGGGCGGGGTGGTCGGGATGGCTGTGGTAGTAGCCGACGATGTCCAGGCCCGTCGCGTCCGCCTCGCGCTGGATGCGGATGTGGTCGCGCGGGTCGATCTCGTAACGGTCGCGCGACCGCTCCACGATGATGTTCCGGGCCCGACGCACCTCGGTGACGACGCGGTCGGCCAGGGTTCCAAGCATGACGCCGCAGATCTCGTCGGGATAGCCTTCGGCGCCGTGCGCCTCGATCGCCTCCATGGCGCTGTGATGGATCTTCACCGGTCGCCGTAAAGACCGGTCGAGAGGTAGCGGTCGCCCGAGTCCGGGAACACAGTCACCACCACGCCCTCGCGGACCGTCTCCGCCAATCGACGGACCGCCCAGAGCACCGCGCCGCTCGAGTGGCCGACCAGGAGGCCCTCGGTCCGGGCGAGCGTGCGGGCGAGGTCGTACGCCGGCTCTGTCGGCGCTCCCCAGATCTCGTCGGCGACGCTCGGGTCCCAGATCTTGGGCACGATCGCCGTGGGCAGGTGCTTCAGACCCTCCAGACCGTGGAAAGAGTCCTCGGGCTCGACCGCGATGGTGCGAATGGACGCGTCGTGCTCCTTCAACCGTCTGGATGTTCCGACGAAGGTGCCGGTGGTGCCGAGCCCGGCGATGAAGTGCGTGATGCGTCCGGAGGTCTGCGCGAGGATCTCGACGGCGGTGCCCTCGTAGTGGGCGCGGACATTGGCCGGATTCGAGTACTGGTCGGGGTAGAAGTAGAGTTGCGGCTTGCTCGCAACCAGGTCGCGGACCATCCTGATCGCGCCGTCCGAACCCTCCAGCGCATCGCTGTACACGATCTCGGCGCCGTAGGCG
>DATMMN010000042.1:0-14347 GCA_035569675.1 Acidimicrobiales bacterium
GGTCCTTGTTGATGGCCACGATGTTCTTGGAGCCCTTCATCCCGACCAGGTGCTGCGTGGCACCCGAGATGCCGCAGGCCACGTACACGTTCGGCTTCACCGTCTTGCCGGTCTGGCCGACCTGGTGCGAATAGGGCACCCAGCCGGCGTCGACGATGGCGCGCGACGCGCCCGCCGCGCCGTGCAGCAGCTTGGCCAGCTCCTCGATCCATTCGTAGTTCGCCGCGTCGCCCAGGCCCCGGCCACCAGAGACCACGACAGCCGCCTCGTCGAGCTTCGGCCCACTGCGCTCCTCCACGTGACGCGCCACGACCTTGGCCGTGTTCGTCGCCGCCACGTCGGGCACCGCAGCCGCCGTCACGGTGGCCGCGCCGCCACCGCCCGGCTCCGCCGCGAACGACTTGGCCCGGATGACGAAGATGCCCGGCCCGCCGCCGGTGAACTTCGCCGTGACGATCTCGTTCCCGCCGAAGATCGGGTGCTCGCTCGACAGCCCCCCGTCGCTCGCCACCAACCCGGTCACGTTCGTCAGCACGGGCTTGTCGAGCTTGGCGGACAGGCGTCCCGCGATGTCCCGGCCCTCGTAGCTCTGCGCGAACAAGATGGCGTCCGGCGCGTTGCCGCCCTTGATCAGCTCGGCCATCGCCGCGGCCACGGGCACGCCGGGCAGGACGTCGCCGATGTCGCCCACGTCGTAGACCGTCGTCGCGCCGTACTCGCCGAGCGGCGCGGCCAGCGCAGCCACGTCGGGGCCCCAGGCCACGGCCTCGACCGTCGACCCCACGGTGCGGGCCTCGGTCAGCAGCTCGAGCGTGACCGGCGTGGGTGCGCCGTCGGCGTGCTCGGCCAGCACCCAGATCTTGTCGATCGCCATCTCAGACCACCTTCAGCTGCTCGAGGAAGGCCACGATGCGCTGCGCGCCGTCGCCCTCGTCCACCACGATCTCTCCCGCCCCGCGCGCCTCGGCCGGGGCGACGCTGGTGATCTCCTGGCCGGCTCCGGCCGCGCCCACCTGCGATGCCTCGATCCCGAGATCCGCCACCGTCAGGTTGTCGACGGGCTTGGACTTCGCCGCCATGATCCCCTTGAAGGAGGGGTAGCGCGGCTCGACCACACCGGCCGTCACGGTCACCACCGCCGGCATCGGGACGGTCACCTCGTCGTAGCCCGCCTCGGTCTGGCGCTCGACCGACACCGACGAGCCGTCGACCTTGATCGCCTTGGCGAACGTCACCGAGGGCAGGCCCATGAGCTCGGCCACCTGCACGGGCAGCGTGCCGGTGTAGCCGTCGGTCGACTCGGTCGCCATCACGACGAGGTCGGGGTTGGCCCGCCCGATGGCGGCCGCCAGCACCTTGGCCGTCCCGAGCGCGTCGCTGCCGGCCAGCGCATCGTCGCTGATCAGGATGGCCTTTGCCGCGCCCATGGCGAGGCCCGTGCGCAGGCCGGAGGTCTCGCCCCCCGGTGCCATGGAGACCAGGGTGACCTCGTCACCCTCGCCGCCCGCCAGCTGAAGGGCCATCTCGACGCCGTAATTGTCGGAATCGTCCATGATCAGCTTGCCGGAGCGGTCGAGCGTGTGAGTGTCCGGCTTGAGGGCCCCGGGGGCCGCCGGATCAGGAATCTGCTTCACGCAAACGACGACGTTCATGGCGGACCATCTTTGTGGACCAGGCCCTTCCCCCGCCATTCGACCCGTTCACGGGGTCCTTTTCGCCGCTCGGCCCGCCCACCCGCGGGCCCCTGTCCGCTCCGAAGGCCTGGCATTTTGTCCAGGCGGCGGCGTCCTGTCCGCCGGAACCGGTCCCGGCCGCCGGACCCGGTCGGCGCCTGAGGGGCGTTCCTCCGGAATGCATATGAGAAAAAACTGCCTGTCTCCCCCCTCAATAAGGAGGAGGGGCCTGCTCGCCCCGACGCAAAGTGGGCAGTTTTCGGCGTATCAGTCGTGCGTGGTCAGCCGGCGGGGTTGGCGCGGGCGGCGGCCAGCGCGTCGCCGAGGCGATCGGTGATGACGGCGTCGACGCCGAGCGCGACCATGGCGGCGAGGTCGGCGCGGGCGTTGACCGTCCACACGTTGACGGCCAGGCCGGCCGCATGCGCTTGCGCCACCAGGTCGGCCGTCACGAGGGTCACGAAGGGGTGCACGGCGCGGAAACCCGACGCGACGGCCTCGGCCAGCGCCGGCCCGGGCTCGGCCGCCCAGCCCCAGAGCGCGCCGATGGGGAGGCGCTCGTCCGCGGCCTGGACAGCGCGCAGCGTGGCCGGTTGGAAGGACGAGACGAGCACGCGGTCGGTCCACCCCGCCTCCTCGATCGCCGTTGCCGTGAGCGCGGCGACGGCCTCGCCCTCGTCCCAGCCGGGGTCCTGGGGTGCGTTCTTGATCTCGACGTTGACGAGCATCCCTTCGGAGGCGCCGAGCGCGTCGGCGAGGAGAGGGACGTGGGGCGGCAGGTCGGCCACGCCGAGCTCGCAGATCAGCCCGAGGCCCGGGATCTCGGCGTCGTGATGGACGGCCAGGCCGCCGTCGGCGGTGAGGCGAACATCGAGCTCGACGCCGTCCGCGCCGCGGCGCCGGGCCTCGGCGAAGGCGTCCAGAGTGTTCTCGGTGAAGCCTTCCGGGGCGTTTTCGGCGGGCTCGGTGCAACCCCTATGTGCCCAGACGTTTGTCACCTCGTTCATGAATCCTTCGCGTAGCAGGTGAAAAAATTCACAAAAACTCCTTGCGGCGTTTGACCAGGGTCGTTAGCCTCTTCTTGTTAACCGCATTTCACGGACGGGCACGGTCTAGGCTCGATCATGTGAATTGCTTCACAATGCTGGTGGAGGCAACTTTCCGATGGCACTCATGTGGAACCGGACCGTCGACTGGGACCTGGACGACTGGCGGCGCTCCGCCGCCTGCCGCAACACAGAACCTGACCTCTTCTTCCCGGTCGGCACCACCGGGCCGGCGATCGACCAGATCGAGGCGGCCAAGCGGGTATGCCGCTCGTGCGACGCCATCGAGCCCTGTCTCGACTTCGCGCTGGCCACCAACCAGGAGTCCGGCGTCTGGGGCGGTACCTCCGAGGAGGAGCGCCGCAAGCTGCGCAAGGCCTGGCTCGCCGCCCGCCGCAGCCAGCGCGCCGCCAGCTGACCACCTTTCTCCTGCGGTAGCGGTCCCGGTAGCGGGAGCGCACCGACTGCCGTAGCACCACTCCCCTCGACCGGCGCCACCACTCAGTTCGGCGCGCGCATTGGCACCGAGATCGCGACACGGGTCCCGCCGCCCTCCGACTTCGGCACGTTCTCCATCGAGATCGTCCCCTCGAGCTGACTCACCACGAGGTTGCGCACGATCGAGAGCCCCAGACTCGTCGTTTGCTCGACGTCGAACCCCTCGGGCAGGCCCAGCCCGTCGTCGCGCACCTCGATGTGCAGCTCGTCCTTCCCCGGATCGAGCGTCAGGTCGACGTGGCCGACCGGCGCGTAGCCCACGCCGCCACCCGCTCCTTCGAGCCCGGCTGCCCCGTCGTCGCCGCCGGCGTTCTCCGGATCGAAGGCGTGCTCGACCGCGTTCTGCAACAGCTCGGCGACCGTCAGTGCCAGCGGTGTCGCCACGTCGGCGGCGACCTCGCCCAGGTCCCCGTGCACCGCGATCACGATCGGTTGGGAGGACACCACCGAGTCCTCGGCCATCTGCACCAGCGAGGCGACGATCTCGGCGAAGGGGACCTGGTCGCTGGGGTCCCGCGAGAGGATCTCGTGCACCAGCGCGATCGAGCGCACCCGCCGCTCCGACTCGTGTAGCGCCACCCGGGCGGCGCGGTCCCCCACCCGGCGGGCCTGGAGGCTCAGCAACGACGAGATGGTCTGCAGGTTGTTCTTGACCCGGTGGTGCACCTCGCGGATGGCGGCGTCCTTGGACAGCAGCAGCCGGTCGAGGCGCCGGACGTCGGTCACGTCGCGCAGCAGGATCATCGCCCCGGTCACCACGCCGTGCGAGAGGAGCGGGATGCAGTGGACGAGCACGATGACGTCGGGACGCCGCTCCACCTCTTCGACGACGGGGCGGCCGGTGGCGAGGGCCCACTCCACGGCCGACTCCTCGATGTCGAGGTCGCCGAAGCGCCGGCCCTCGGGCTGGGTGTATATGCCCATGCGGTGGAACGCGTTCATCGCGTTCGGTGAGGCGAACTCGACGCGCCCGTCGGCGTCGACGATCACGACGCCGTCGCCGACGCGGGGCGCCTCCTCGGTGCCGACGTCCTCTTCGGGGAAGGGGAAGGCGGACTGGGCCACCATGTCGGCGAGGCGCTCGAACACATCGAGATAGGTCCGCTCGTACATGGACGTCGGGCCCTTGAGGGGCGCCAGCGACACCCTGAGGAGCGCGGCGATGATGCGGTCCTCAAAGCGGACCGGGATGTTCTCGACGGGGACCTGCTCGCCCAAGATCGGGTGGTGGATGCTGCCGCGCACAATCTCGCCGGTGTGCAGGCAGCGCGCCACGAGCGCCCACTGCGACTCGTTCACCGTCTGGCCCACGAGGTCCTGGTCGACGAGGGTGGGCCGGTTGTTGGGACGCATCTGGCCGAGCACGACCAGCTCGGGGTCGGTCGCGTCGCCGTCGGCGCCGGCGCCGGCGCCGGCGCCGGATCCAAATCCGGGTCCGGGTCCGGGTCCGGGTCTGGGTCCCTGCCCGTTGCCGCCCACGGTGCTGGCGTGCACCGGCACCAACAGGAGCAGGTCGGAGAAGGAGAGGTCGGCCAGCACGCCCCAGCTGCCGAGGAGGCGCTGGAGGTGCTCGAGCTCCTCGGGCTTGAGGTCGGTGTGGCTCTGCGCGAGCTCAGCCGGCGTGGGCATCAGGCTTCGCCTCCTTCCGCCGCCACGCCCGCCGTCACCGGCACCGGGTGAGCGACGCGCCCGCGGTAGGCCTGCAGCGTGTCGGCGCCCGCCGCGGCGAGCACCGCGCGCAGGTCGTCGGCGCGGTCGGCCACGTGCTCGAGGCGGTGCGCGTCCGACGCCGTGGTGAGCGGCACGCCGCGCGCGACGAAGCGGTCCAATAGGGCGGCGGCGGGGTACTGCTCGCCCACCGGCTTGCGCCAGCCCGCCGACGACACCTCGGCCGCCATGCCCGAGTCTGCCGCCGCCTCCGCCAGGCGGTCCCACCATTCCGCCGGCGCGGCCGGCACGTGCCCCGCAACCTTGATGAGGTCGGGGTGCGCCAGCACGTCGCACGAGCGCGATGCGGCCAACTCCTCCATGGCTCCGGTATAGGCGTCCCAGCAGGCGTCGACCTCACGGGCGGACCACTCCGCCATGGAAGCCGGGTCGTCGAGGTCGTCGAAGCGCCAGGCGTCCACCCAGTGCACCGATCCGAGCAGGACGTCGAAGGGGTAGCCCGCGAGCAGTCCCGCCACCGTGTCCATTCGGCCCTCGTAGAAGTCGACCTCGAGGCCGATGACGATCGGCAGCCCCACCGCCTTGGCCTCGAGCGCGCACTCCACGTAGGCGTCGAGGTCGGCGGTGGCGTGGAACTTCCAGTACCGCGCCATCGACTCGGCCAACGCCGGCGGGACACCCGGGTCGTCCCAGAAACCGCCCAACAGCGCGTCGGCCTGGCGGAACCGGAAGAGGTGCTCGGTCACCGCCAGCTCGGTCACCCCGGCCGCCTGGGCGCGCTCGCAGTACGCCGCGAGCTGGTCCAGGCTCAGCGCCGTCTCGTGCTCAGAGTGCGGCCACAGGTGGAGGTGGTAATCGAGCACGCGGGCGGGCCTCGGTCAGCGCCGGGCCGGCGCGGGAGCGGCGTGGCGGATCAGGGTCACGCCGTCGCGGACGGTGGTGAGCACGCACACCACCCGGTGGTCGTTGACCACCTTGTCGTTGAAGGCGCGCAGCGCCAAAGCGCTCTCGTGCGGGTGCTCCTCAGACGCCAGGACGCCACCGGACTGGAGCGTGTTGTCGACGACGATCAGGCCGTGTGGGGCGAGCTTGGGGAGGACCGCCTCGTAGTAGGCGTCGTAGGAGACCTTGTCGGCGTCGATGAAGACGAGGTCGAAGGGCCCCTGCAGCGCCTCGACGGAGCGCAGCGCCGGCCCCTCGATCACGCTGATGTAGCTCTCGAGGCCGGCTTCGGCGATGTTGCCCCGGGCCACCTGCGCGTGGTGCGGGTCCACTTCCAAAGAGATGATCGAGCCACCCTTGGCCAGCCCGGACGCCATGGCGATGGCCGAGTAGCCGGTGAAGGTGCCGATCTCGAGGACGCTCGTGGCCTGGAGGGCGAAGACCAGCATCTCGAGGAACCGGCCCTCCTGGCGCCCGACCATCATCCCCCAGGCGGCGAAGTCGGCCTTGGTCGACGCGTCGACGACCTCGAGGGACGCCGCCGGCGCGGTGGTGTGGGCGTCGGCGTACTCGAGGACCTCGGGGTTGATGAGCTGGGTCATGGCACCGATGGTACGCGCCCTGTCGGGCGACTCGGCTTGAAGGGCTGAACGGCTCCTAATCCCAGACCTGCGCACCCAAACGGAGCAGCCCGCCCATGTCGTAGATATCGGCGTCGAAGAACGGCACGGTCACGAGCACGTCGGGCGCCCCCCGCAGCTCGGCCATCTGCTCGGCCTCGCGCCGCGCCACCACGCCGAAGTTCTGGAAGCTCTCGGCGACCTCGACGATCACGCGCGTCGCCACCGCGGGGTCGTCGGTCAGCCCCCGCGCCAGCTCCGCCGACTGCTTCTCCATCGACTGCGCCAGCTTGTCGGTCTTGGCGTCGCGCAGGTACTCAGGCATCACCTTGTTGAGCACGATGGCCCCGAGATGCAGCTTGCGCGCCGCCAACTCGGACGAGAAGAACTCCGCCTCGCGCACGGGCGTCGCCTCGAGCGTGGACACGACCATGAACGTCGTGCGCCGGTCCGACAGCAGGCGCGTCACCGCCTCGGCCCGCTCGACGAAGCCGCTGTACATCGACTGGAACAAGATGAAGAACTCGGAGATGTCCGCCAGGAACTGCGTCCCGAGAATCCGGTCGGCCACCTGGTAGAAGGGCCGCGCGGCCACGTTCACGAGGCGCGACCGGTACGGCACGATCAGCCAGCGCAGCAGGCGCGAGGAGAAGAAGTCCGCCATGCGCTGCGGCGCATCGAGGAAGTCGAGCGCGTTGCGCGTCGGCGGCGTGTCGACGACGACGAGGTCGTACTTGCCCTCGGTGTGGATCTCGTAGAGCCGCTCCATCGCGATGTAGTCGTGGCTCTGCACGAAGCGCGCCGAGATGTTCTGGTAGAGCGGGTTGGCGAGGATGTGCTCGCGGGTCTCCTCGTCGGGCGCATGGGCGGCGATGAGATCGTCCCAGCTCTGCTTCGTGTCGAGCATCGCCGCCCACAGCTCGCCCCTCGGATGGGCACCCGCCGTGGCGAACACTTCGTCGGGGATGCGGACCTCGTCGTTCCCGATCCCCTTGAGGCCGAGTGCGTCGGCCAGCCGGCGCGCGGGGTCGACGGTGAGCACCAGCACGCGGCCGCCCTGCTCGACCACCGCCGTGGCCGCCAGCGCCGCCGCCGTGGTCGTCTTGCCCACGCCGCCGGGCCCGCAGGCGATGACGATGTCCTTCGCCGCCAGCAGCTGAGCGACGGTCTTCGCCGCGTCGGCGCCCTTGGCCGCCGTCACAGGCCGAGCTCCTCGCCCAACGCGTGGGCGACTTGGCGCGTGGTGCGGGCGCCGAAGCTGCGTGCGAAGAGGTAAGGCAGCAACAGCACGGGCATCCCGGCCGGGAGCCCCGCCTGCAGGTGCTGCAGGTGCGTCGAACGCGTGCGCCGCAGCGTGACCGCCAGGCGGGCGGCCTCGAGCACCGGCGCCACGGACCCGCCGGCGCGCCCGGAGAGCACCTCCTCGGTCTCGGGCTCACGCAACTGCTCGAAGATTTCCTCTTCGCGTTGGCCGAAGAGCTCGGGCAGGACGCGGTTGACCACGACCCCCGACATGCGCACGGTGGTCTCCTCACGGATGCGCGTCGCCAGCTCGATCGTCTCGTTGACGGGCATCTCCTCGGGGGTGCAGACGGCGAGGAGGCCGGTCTGGAGCGGGTCCGAGAGGATCTCGAGCATCCAGTCGGTCTGGCTGCGGATGAGGCCGACCTTGACGAGGTCGTTGATGGCCTGCGGCGCGGCCAGCTGGCCCACGATGTGGCCGGTGGCGGCTGCGTCGACGACCACCAGGTCGTAGTGGCGCTCCTTGACCTCCCAGCAGAATTTGCCGACGGTCAGGATCTCCCGCACGCCCGGCGCCGCCGTCGCGACGAAGTCGAACGCCTTGGCCAGCGGGCCGATGCGGCCCACGACCGGGATGCGCAGGTGCAGTTTGAGGTATTCGCGCAGGGACGCCTCGGTGTCCATGGACATGGACCAGATGCCGGGCGCGATCTCCCGCGGCGTGAAGTCGGTCGGCGGCGCCTCGAAGAGGGCGGTGACGTCCCCTTTGGCATCCGTCTCGCAGACGAGGACGCGCTTGCCGTGCTCGGCGGCCAGCTGCGCCAGGCCTGCGGCCACCGTGGTCTTGCCGACGCCACCCTTGCCGGTGACGAAGATCAGCTTCAGGTCGAGCAGGTCGACGGTCGCGCTCAAGGGACCCGTGCCCGTCCCGCCAGGGGGGCCCTGGCCCTCAGGGTGCGCCGAACCCGACGCGGCGCTCGGAAGAGGGCGCACCGACCTCGACGTAGGCGACCGTGGCCACCGGCACGCCGACCTTGCGGCCCCGGCGGTCGGTCAGCCAGAGAACGCCGTCACCCGCATCGAGCATCTTCTCGATGTCCTTCACCAGCGTGTCGCGGTCCGCGTCCTCGGGCATCTCCACCTCGAGCTCCTTGGGGGTGTGGGTGATGCCGATACGCACGTCCACCTGGTGTCACTCCTCTCATGGCCGTTACGGGCCTTTTCCTGGTGCCTGGACGTTACTGCCACGCGGCAGACTGCATGGCATGAGCGGAGCCGACGGCGCCGTGGGGACGGAACGCAACGTCCGCTGGGCAGCGACGATGGCGGGCTACGCCGGACCCGTGCGCCTGGCCCACGCCGACTCCCACGCCCGGATCGGTCCGGCACCCGGCGCGCCCGCAACGGAGCGCCCCGAGCCCGTCTCGCCGTGTGGCCGCGACGAGCGCGAAGAGCTCGAAGCGACGCTGCTCGCGCCAGGAGCCACGTGCGCCGCTGGTGCCGGCGAACGTCCGCGGCCCGAAGAGCCCGACGAGTGGCGGACGTGCTTCGAGCGTGACCGCGATCGCATCCTGCACGCAACGGCGTTCCGTCGCCTGGCCGGCAAGACCCAGGTCTTCGTCTTCCCTCAGGACCATCAGCGCACCCGGCTGACCCACGCGCTCGAGGTGGCCCAGGTCGCGAGCGCAATCGCCCGGGCTCTGCGGCTGAACGTCGCGCTCACCGAGGCCGTCGCGCTCGGCCACGACTGCGGTCACGGGCCCGGTGGCCACGCCAGCGAGGACGCGCTCGATCCCTACGTGTCGGGAGGCTTCGATCATGCGCCGTGGGGGGCGCTCGTTTCGCTCGCGCCGCTCAACCTTTGCGCCCAGACTGGCGACGGCATCGCCAACCACAGCTGGTCCCGCCCCGCCCCGTCCACGCCAGAGGGTGAGGTCGTGAGCTGGGCCGACAGGATCGCGTACGTGTGCCACGACTGGGAGGACGCAGTGCTGGCGGGGATCGTGGCACCGCAACAGCTGCCCGACACCGTCCGTGCCCGATGCGGCGAAACCAGGGGCGCACAGCTGGGCGCCTTCATCGCGGGCGTGGTGTCCGCCACCCTCCGCACCGGCCAGGTGGGCATGGAGGAAGAGGAGGCCGAAGCTCTGGCGGCTTTCCGCGCCTGCAACTACGAGCGCATCTACCTGCGCCAGGCCTCGCTCCGCCAGGGCGAGGCGGTCGTGGCCGTGCTGCGCGCCCTCGTCGAGCACTTCGCCGACCGGCCGCACCTCATCGCCGACGACGGCTCACCCCATCACTCGCCCGACGTGGTGGCCGGGAGCGAGGACGCGGTGCGCGCCGCCGTGGCCTACGTGGCCGGGATGACGGACCGTTTCGCCTTTCGCCAAGCGGTGGCGCTGCTCGACTGGGACGTGGCCAAGCTGCCGGCCGGCGTCGACGGCTGACCGACGGGCTTCGCTGCCGGTCAGGCCGGCGGGTCGGGAAAGTCGGGTGGGCGCTTCTCCGTGAGGGCGGCCACCCCTTCCGCGAAGTCGGCGCCCTTCATCATCTCGGCCATGCGCAGCCCCGCGTCCTGCACCGACGACGCCGCGTCGAGGTGCAGGTCACGGTAGAGCTGCAGCTTGGTCGCGGCGAGCGACGACGGGGCGATCTCGCGGGCGAGCGCGCCGGCGTAGGCATAGGTGTGCGCCAGCAGTTCCTCGGGCGCCAGCACTTTGTTGACGAGGCCGAGCTGTTCGGCCTCCTCGGCCAACACGACCCGGCTCGACAGCAGGAGGTCGGCGGCCCGGGTCACGCCGATCAGGCGCGGCAGGAGCCACGAGAGGCCGTACTCGGCCGGCAGCCCCAGCCGGCCGTGCGAGGTCGTCAGCTTCGCTCCCCGCGCCGCGAAGCGCAGGTCGCAGTAGCAGGCGAGCACCAGGCCGACGCCGGCCGCGGGCCCGTTGATGGCAGCGATGATCGGCTTGGGGATCCCGAACTGGTAGGCGAAGTCCGCGTCGAACTCCGGCCGCACGCCGTAGCCCGGCATGGCGACGTCGTCACCGAGGCCGGCGTCGTATCCACCCCGCTCGACGTGGCCCTCGAGGGCGCGACTGTCGGCGCCGGCGCAGAAGCCGCGCCCCGACCCCGTCACCACGATGACGCGGACGGCCGGATCGACGGCCGCCCGCTGCAGCAAGGCCCGGTACTCGGCGTGCATGCGCCCCGTCCACGCGTTGAGGCGCTCGGGCCGGTGCAGCGTCACGGTGGCGACGCTGTCGCTCACGTCGTAGCGGGTCACCTTCAGCTCGGACGGGTCCACCTCAGTCGAGGGTTTCGAAGCGCGTGGAGTGCAGCGTGCCCGCCTCGACAGCCCGGGCGAACTCCACCTGGAGCGGGTCGTCCTCGGTCTCGCGGTACAACGCGGCGGCCTGCTCGTCGCTCCACCAGAGCGTGACGACGAGCCATTCCTGGCCGTGACGCGCCGTCGTCCGCCGGATGAAGCCGGACCGGTTCGGTATGAGCTCGGTCTGCAGCCGCTTGTCCAGGTCAAGGAAGGACTCGTCGCTGACCCCTTCGGCGAGGCGGAACGTCGTGACCTCGACGACGGACATCGTCAGGCCTGCACGAGCATGAGGGGGTTGCCCTCGGGATCGGTGATCGCGGCAAGGGTCGGGCCACCGGGCACGTCGAAGGGTTCGGCCACGAGGGTGGCTCCGAGCTGAACAGACTTGTCCAGTGACGCACGCAGGTTGGCTACCTGCACGTAGAGGGTGACGCCGGAGCGCTCGCCCTGCCGGATGTGCCCGGCGGGCCCCGGCTCGGGCCCTCCGATACCGGCCGGTATCTCCATGATGAACCCTTCGCCGATCTTCCAGTTGAAGAGGTCGGCGTAGAACGCCTTCTGGCGCTCCGGGTCCTTGGCCTCGATCTCCCAGTGCACCACCGGCCGGGCCCAGTCCTGCACCAGCGCACCTCCCGCTCGCTCGGCGCCCACAGTATCGACCTGCTCAGGCGGGCGGGCGCTCCAACGCGTCGTACGCGCACCGGGTACGCGTACGCATGCGTGCGAGGCCCATTGGTAACCGGTCGCCAGGAGATGTCCCGCGCCGCGACCGGATCAAAAATGCCTCGTGGAATCCGTCCGAAATTCTGAGCTCATCCCTTCACAAAACGGCCCCGAGAGGTAAACTTCTAGGTCAACTACCCGCCGGGTTTTCTGGGAGCCCGGGCCTGAGGAGGGTCTGCGTTTGGCGACGCTGTGGAAGGGACCATAGCGGTGGAGCACTGGATTCACGTTCTGGGTGACATCTCGCTCGTCGAGTTCGTCCTCTTGGCCGCGCTCACCGCTTTGCAGTGGATCCGTCACAGGATCAGTGGCGCGGGCTGGGTCGCCCTCTCGTTTGCCATACTCGGCGGGATCTCGCTCGTGGCGAAGTTCGCGCCGGGATGGGTCGCGCACGTCACGGTGGCCAAGGTGCTGATCGCACTCCTCTTGGTCATGCCCTATTGCCTGTTCCGCTTTGCCACGTCGTTCCGCGAGGCGAGCGAGATCGTGCGCGTGTTGGCGCTGGCCGTGACTGTCGGCATCGTCTTGTTCACGTTCACCCTGCAGTACCTGCCGTTTCCCGGTGTTGTCCCGCCGCCGCACTGGTTGGCCTATCGCGTTTCCTTCTTGGTGCAGTTCACCTTCCTGTTTGCCTACGTCGTCGTCCGCCTCTTCATGGCGGGCATAGGCGAGCCTCCGATCGCGGCCTACCGCATGCGGCTGCTGGCGGTCGCCGTAGCCGGCTTGCAGGTCCAGGTCGTCGTGGCCGCACTCGCAGTGCAGGGAACAACCACCACGTTGATCTCAGAGATGATCACCGTGGTGATGGGCATCTTGTTCCTCACGGCACTCGTTCTCCCGTCGTTCTTGCGAGTGCCGCTCAGCCGGCGCGAAGACCTTGCGTTCAAACAAGCCATGACCGAGCTCGTCTCGGCCGGCGATTCCAAGGACGTGGGCGACCGGTTGCTACCCCACGTCTGCGCACTCGTGGGCGCTTCGAAGGCCGCTTTGCTCACGCGCAACGGCGCGGTCGTCGCTCAGTATTCGACCGTGGCCGATCGGAAGGCCGGCGGAAGGTGGGATATCCGCCACGGGAACGACCGCAACCGCGACGTCGATCGCATCAAGGGCGAACAACGACGGATCAACGTGCGCACCACCGGAGGCGACACCCACATCCTCGCAGTGAGGATCAGTCCCTACATGCCCTACTTCGGGAGTGAGGAACTAGGGAAGCTCGACCAGCTGGCCAGCATGGTCGGCCTTGCCATCGAACGGTGCGAGATGGCCGAGCAGGTCGCGTTCGCCGCCTCGCACGACAGTCTCACCGGTCTGGCCAACCGGACCCTCTTCATGGAGCGCCTGGAAGAGGCGCTCGGCCACGTGGGCCGACGCAGCTCGGCGTTGGCGCTGATGTTCATCGACCTCGATCGTTTCAAGCTCGTCAACGATCGCGCCGACCATTCGGCCGGTGACCTCGTCCTGAAGGAGATGGCCAACCGGATGACGGCCATGACCCGGGGGGTGGACCTCGTGGCGCGCTTCGGCGGCGACGAATTCGTGGCCCTGGCCGAGGTGGACCATGGGGACGACGCCTACGAGATGGCGGACCGGATCCGCCGCGGGTTGAGTGAGCCGATCGACTTCGGCGACGCGCAGCTGGAGGTGACGTCGAGCATCGGGGTCGTCGTCACCTCTGATCACACGACAGCGCCGGCGCACATTCTGCGCGACGCCGACAACGCGATGTACGACGCCAAGCGGGCCGGCCGCGATCAGGTGGTCTTATACGAGGCGAACGCGCGTGACCTGGCCGACCGCAAATGGGGCATCGACCCGGAGGCGGCGAAGCGGCTCAGCGCCGGCTGAGCTCGGCAAATCGTGTCGATCGGGTAGCGCCACATTTGGGTCTGGTCGCCCGATCGCAGCCGCCGAATTCGTGCACATCCTCGCCCCTACCGAAGCAGGCAGTTCGGGACACTTAGGTCGCTCCTGAATTCTGCGACTTTGAGCGACCCCCAGGAACGTTGCGAAGGATCAGATTGACAGCATACTGTCAATTATGTAGGGTCATTCCGTGTCGCTACCGGTGAATCTCGAAGACGCCTGGACCCGATTCGCCATGAGTGTCTTCAAGGTCAACGGACTCATCATCCAGGCCGGCGAGGGAATCACGAACCCCCTCGGCCAAAGCAGTGCTCGATGGCAGGTACTTGGGAGGGCCTACGAGCCGACGACGGTGGCGAAGATCGCGCAAGACATTGGCCACGCTCGTCAGAGCGTCCAACGGATCGCTGACATCCTGGCCGCAGAAGGCCTCGTTTCGTACGAAGACAATCCGACCGATCGACGGGCTCGGCTCCTGGCCCTCACATCCGATGGCGCGCAGGTGCTCGCGAAGATCTACGAGCGCCAAGTGGAATGGTCACTGCGAATAATGGAGCAGCTCAGCCCGACGCGACTGGTGCGGATTGCGAACGGGCTCGAGGGCATCGCGCAAGTCCTGGAGTCCTCACTCGATGCAGGTGGAGAAGGTTGACCATCGCGAGACGGCCGGTATTGCGCAGGACAAGGAGCCCAATGAAAGGACATTGTTATGGGTAGGTACATCGTGCTGTACGAAGCACC
>DATMMN010000043.1:0-9653 GCA_035569675.1 Acidimicrobiales bacterium
CTTGGCGACCAGGTCCTCGGCGCCGACCTCGTCGGCACCGGCGTCACGCGCGGCCTGGGCGGCCTCACCGGCGGCGAAGACGGCGACCCGGTTGGTCTTGCCGGTGCCCTCGGGCAGCGACAGCGTGCCGCGGACGATCTGGTCCGCCTTGCGCGGGTCGACGCCGAGGCGCACCGCCAGCTCGACCGTCTCGTCGAACTTCGCGCTGGCCAACTCCTTCAGAATGTCCACCGCCTCGCCGAGGCCGTAGAGCTGCTCGCGGTCCACCTTGTTCAGGCTGTTCTTGTAGTTCTTGCCGTGCTGGGTCATGTCGTTCTCCCTTGGCCGCCTAGCTGGCGACCGTGATCCCCATCGAGCGCGCCGTGCCGGCGACCTGCTTCTTGGCCGCCTCGAGGTCGTCGGTGTTCAGGTCCTTGAGCTTGGCCGTGGCGATCTCGGCGAGCTGGGCGTCGGTGATCGAGCCCACCGTCTCGCGCCCAGTAATCGAAGCGCCCTTGTCGAGGCCGGCCGCTTGGCGCAGCAGCACGGGAGTCGGCGAGGTCTTGAGGATGAAGCTGAAGCTGCGGTCCTCGTAGATGGTGATCTCGACCGGGATCACCTGGCCGCGCATGTTCTCAGTCGCCTGGTTGTACTGCTTGCAGAACTCCATCGTCTGCACGCCGTGCGGGCCGAGCGCCGTGCCCACCGGGGGCGCGGGCGTGGCCGAACCCGCTTCGAGCTGGATCTTGACTACGGCGAGCACCTTCTTCTTCGGTGGCATCGTCTGTACTCCTTCTTCTTCGTCTTGTATGTCTGTCTCGGGTCCGGTGCCGGCGCTGCGCCTAGAGCTTGGCGACCTGGCTGAACTCGAGTTCGACCGGGGTCTCCCGGCCGAAGATGTTGACCAGCACCTTGAGCTTGAGCTGGTCCTCGTTGATCTCTGAGATCTGGCCCGAGAAGTCGGCGAACGGGCCTTCCTTGACCCGCACCGTCTCGTTGACCTCGTACTCGAGGCGCGCCCGCCTCTGCTTGGGCGCCGCGCCGGGCACGCCCTCGACCTTGACCTGGAGGATGTTCTCCACCTCGCGCCGCGACAGCGGGGTCGGCTTGGTGCCTGGGCCGACGAAGCCGGTCACACCCGGCGTGTTGCGGATGGCCCCCCACGTGTCGTCGTCGAGGTCGCAACGCACCAGTAGGTAGCCCGGGAAGACCTTCTTCTGAACGGTCACCTTCTTGCCGCCCTTGAACTCGTCGACGTCCTCCATGGGGATGACGACCTCGAAGACACGGTCCTCGAGGCCACGCGAGGCCACGACGTTGCCCATGTTCGAGCGCACCTTGTTCTCATAGCCCGAGTAGGTGTGCACCACGTACCAGCGGCCCGGACGGTCGTAGGGGCTCTCAACCTCGACGATCTGCTCTTCTTCGTCCTCGTCGTGACCCCAACCACCGAGCTCGACGTCCTCTCCCACCGCGGCCGTGCCGTTTCCGGTTGCATCTAACACGAGGTCGGGCTCCGTGCTCGCAGCCGGGGCTTCGAGCTCGTGCTCCACCTCGATCTCTTCGACTTCCTCGATCGTGTCCAACACCGGTTCCTCGACGATCTCCTCGGCCACCGCCTCGACGACCTGCTCGTCGGCCTGCTCGGCGGCCACCTCTTCGATTTCCTCGGCTGCCACTTCGACGACGGCGTCGTCGGCGATCGCCTCGACCTCCGCCTCGCTTTCGGACGCGACCTCGTCCAGGACGTCGTCGGTCGACGTCGTGCTCATTGCAGCCTCCTCGGGCGCCTGCTCGGACTCTTCCCGCTCGGCCTCGACGGCCTCCGCGACGTCTTCCTCGTCACCGGCCGCGAGGGCTTCCTCTGCTTGTGTGTGCGACATGTCGGTCATGGTGGCTGCTACTTCGTGAAGAGAAGGGTGATGAGCTTCCCGAACGCAAGGTTCAGGACGAAGATCAGGCTGATCATGATCACCAGTGTGGTGAAGACCACTGACGTGTAGTTGATGAGCTCGGAACGCGAGGGCCAGGCGACCTGACGCATCTCGTCGCGGACCTCGCGGACGAACTGTGCCGGGGTGGAGCGGCGGCGGGCCGGAGCGCCACCCTTCTGCTGGCGTGGCGTCCGAGTTCCCGGCGCGGCGGCGCGCCGAGTGGACGGAGAGCCGTCGGCCTCCATCTGCCCTTGGCGCTGCATCATGCGCTTGGTCTCGCGGTTCACGGCTCTCGCCTCACAAAGTTCGAATTCGAATGATCACGTCCGGGGCAGGGCAGGAGGGACTCGAACCCCCAACCGCCGGTTTTGGAGACCGGTGCTCTACCAGTTGAGCTACTGCCCTCGGTGGGGTTGCCTTCGGTTGCCGTCGGGCAGGTGGTTCTTCCCCCTGACCTGGGGAACGGCCTGCCAGAGTAGCACCGGCAGGATCGGATCGGCTCAGCGGGTCTCCTTGTGCAGGGTGTGTTGGCGGTCCCAGCGGCAGTACTTCTTCATCTCGATGCGCTCGCGGTCGTTGAGCTTGTTCTTGGTCGTGATGTAGTTGCGCCGCTTGCACACCTCGCAGGCCAGGGTGACCTGGACCCTCTTCTCGTTCTTGGGCATGGGAAATCCTTCCTTCTTGCTGCCCGGGCACCCGCCCCGGGCCTGGTAGCGGCGGCGGGACTCGAACCCGCGACAACACGATTATGAGCCGTGTGCTCTGACCAACTGAGCTACGCCGCCATGGGCGAGCCCTCGGTGGGGATTGAACCCACGACCCCCTCCTTACCATGGAGGTGCTCTACCACTGAGCTACAAGGGCGCCGCGGGAACCTGCCGCGAGGCGTCAATGATAGCCAGGGTGCGAAAGGAGCCGCCTCCGCTCCTTCGGCTTTTCGCACGTCAAGTCTACCATCGGCGGATGCGGATCCGACTTGCGGAATTGGCCGACGCCGAGGCCATCCGGACGATCTACAACGTCGAGGTCACCGACAGCACCAACACCTTCGACATGGTTCCCCGCGCACGGGCCGAGCAGGAGGCCTGGATCCTGGGCCACAGCGGGGTCCATCCAGCCATCGTGGCGATCGAGCTTCCGGGCGGCGGCGTCGAGGGGTTGGCCGGCGCCAACGGGGAGATCGTTCTGGGTTTCGGCTCGCTCTCGCCCTTCCGGGAGCGCTCGGGCTACTCGGGCACGGTGGAGAACTCGGTCTACGTCGACCGGTCCCAGCGTGGCCGAGGCGTGGGGCGCGCCTTGTTGACCGAGCTGCTGGTCCTGGCCTCGGACCACGGGTTCCACTCGGTCATTGCCCGCATCGCCGGGCACAACGAGACCTCCATCGGGCTGCACACGGCCGCGGGGTTCGAGCTGGTCGGCGTGGAACGGGAGGTGGGGCGCAAGCACCGCCAGTGGCTCGACGTGGTCGAGCTACAGCGGCTGCTCTAAGAGGACGACTCGAGGGCGGGGGTGGCCACCTGGCCGGCGTGAGCCGGTGCGGGAACGCCTCGCAGCTTGGCGCGGTCGAGTCGCCACGAGGTCGTCCAGTTCCCGAGCGGGGCGATGGCGACCGCCCACAACACCAGGACTGCGAGCATCATGCTGGCGGGGTCGGTGTGGACCAGCTGGTTGAGCAGGTCGGCCCCGCCCGTCAGGCCGATGAACGGCGCCACCGTCGAGAGGCCGAGGATGACGTAGAGCATCCGGCCGGTGGCGATCGGGGCCAGAAGGATGATCCCCCAGGTGAGGTACCAGGGCTGCACGACCGGGCCGAGCACCACGAAGGCCAGCATGGTGAGGCCGAGGGCCGAGAGCAGACCCATCTGCTCGCGGCGGCGCAGACAGTAGAGGGCAATCACCGCGGCCGCGATGAGGCCGATGGCGCGGGTCAGGGTGAGCATGCCGGCGAGGCTGACGCCGATGCCCATCACGTGGGCGCTGCCCGAGATGGCGAGCCCGACCGCCGTGGCCGGTGCCATCCAAGAACGCACCGTGCCCGGGGTCCCGAGGTTGGCGATCCAGCCCCAGCCGAGGCCGGACACGAGAGACAGCATGCCCATCACGGAAACGGCGATGAGCCCCGCGCGCACCAGCATGCGGGCGCGGGTACGCCACTCGGCGCCCGGTCCGGCCCAGTCCCAAGCGACGTAGACGATGCCGATCGCCGCGGGCACCTTGATGGACGCCGCCAGCGCGCACAGCGCGATCCCCCAGACCGGATGGCGAGAACGCGCGGCCGTGATGCCGGCCAGAAGCAGGCCCACCATGAGCGCGTCGTTGTGCGCGCCGCCGACGAGCGCCAGCAGCGTCAGCGGGTTGAGGACCGCGAGCACGAACGCCGGTCCCGCGTCCTTGCCGAAGGAGCGCGCGAGCTTGGGGATGCAGTACGCCATCAGTGCGACCCCGACCACCGACTGCACGCGGAGGAGCTCGACGGTGATCAGCGCGTGATGGAAGCTCAATGAGGCCGACCAGCCAGCCAGCATCAAAAAGAGCGGGCCATACGGGGCGGCGGTGTTGAACCAGCGCGGATCGACGCCGTTGACGAAGGGTCCCGAGCCGAGGGTGCCCGGGCCGTAGTGGTACGGGTTGATGTGGTGGCTCATCATCTCGCCCTGGGCTGCGTACGAGAAGACGTCACGGCTGAAGAGCGGCGCCACCGCCATCAGCGGCAGGATCCACAAGGCCAGCATGTAGACGAGCGGCTTGATGGGCACGTTCGGCCGGGCCCGCAGCGTCTGGTAGAGGCCGAACCACACGCGCACGAAGAGGACCATGCCGCCGTACACGGCGACGACGCCGGGGAGCATCCACGCGTTCGTGGGCCAGGCGGCCTCGCCGAAGAACCACGTGCCGCCCGCCTCGAGTTTGAACGGCGAGCTCGGCAACGACGCGCCGACGCAGATGGAGACGACCGCGAGGAAGCCGAGCAGCGCGGGACGGCGCAGGAACGTCCAGTCGTCGGGGTCGCCGCGGTACGGCTCGACGCGCTGCGTCAATGTCAGGCGGGGCGCCAGACGGATCTGCCACGCCTCGGCGCGCATCGACAGGCGATTGAGGCGACTGCTCATTTGGTCCCGGACCGGGTGTGGGCTGGCCTCGGTGATGTCGTCCACAGGTATGTCAGTCTCGCTTGTCGTCACCGGGCGACGGTCCCGGTCGGAGGAGGAAAGATGGCAGCTGCATCGAGCGCGTTCCCGCAATCGATCTGAAACAGCATTGTAACGCCACGCCGCACCACGGCCTAGGCGTTTGGCCTGGGATGTTAAGGGCCGAATCCTACCTTCCGCTCGGCTGGACCCGCCGTCGGCGGCCTCCGCACAACGGCAGTGCCCCCGAGGCGGGCGCCAGCGGCGACCGAGCCGCTCAGACCCTGCGTGGGCCGGGAAGGATTCGAACCTTCGAAGGTGTTAACCGGCAGGTTTACAGCCTGCTTCCTTTGGCCACTCGGACACCGACCCGCAGGCGAGCGAGATTACTCGGACCCCGGGCCCCCGGAAGGCCGGAAGCACGCCGGTACGCTGGGCCGCATGCCCACTTTTGACATCGTTTCCGAAGTCGACATGCAAGAGGTCCGCAACGCGGTGGACCAGGCCAACCGGGAAGCGGCCACCCGATTCGACTTCAAGAACACGGACTCGTCGATCGAGCTGGGAGAGAAGGAGCTCGTGCTGCGCTCGTCGACCGATGACCGCTTGCGGGCGCTGCACCAGGTACTGGACGAGAAGCTGGTCAAGCGTCAGGTCTCGTTGAAGGCCTTCGACGCCGGCAAGATCGAGGAGGCCCAGAAGGGCACGGCCCGCCAGCATGTGGCCATCCGGGCCGGCATCTCCTCGGACCACGCCAAACGGCTGAACAAGTTCATCAAGGACCTCGGCCTCAAGGGCGTGTCCTCGCAGACCCAGGGCGAGCAGCTGCGGGTCACGGGCAAGAAGCGCGACGACCTGCAAGAGGTGATCGCGAAGTGCAAGGCCGAGGACTTCGGGATCCCGTTGCAGTTCACCAACTTCCGGGACTGAACGGGTCCGGGGCCCAACTCCGGGCGACCGGCGGTCGCTCAGTCGGAGTCTGAGTCTTCCGACGCCACCTTCTCGGCGTGGTGCTCTTCGTACTCGACGGGGTCGATGTGGAAGAGCTTGTTGTAGATGATGAACTTCACGATCCACAGGATGGCGAAGGACATCAGGTTCGCTGCGTTCACCAACAGCGTCGTGGTCGCGTGCCCGTAGTTGTGGCTGCGAGCGAAGTCCCCGGCCAGCCAGACGGCGAGGCTCGAGAACGCGAGGCCGATGAACGACAGCACCCAGAACGGCACGACCTCACGCCAGAGATGTGAGCGCCCGCCCTTCCCCCACACCCACTTGCGGTTGAGGTAGTACGACGGCACCGTCGCCACGGCGTTCGCCAGGATGTTCGCCGGCACCTCCGACATCACCCGCCAGACACCGAACGTCATGAACAGGGTGACCTGCGACACGATCGTCGAGATCACCGAGACGCCCGCGTACTTGAACAACTTCAGGCTCGAGGGATGAGCGATGATCTGGCGGATCCGAGCCACCATCGGCTGATCGGAAGTCCAGATGTGCTTCAGCGGCGGGTGCTCAGGCGGCTTCGTGGCGGTCGGGGACCTGGTGCGGTCGCCGGTCGGTTCCCGAGGCGAAGAGGGCACGACTCCACCCTACCCCGCAGGCCAATTCCGACTCTGGGAACCGGCTAAACGCCTGCTGTGGAAACCCGGTTGGACCGCGCCACCTCGCCGAACCAATGGGCGCTCGGCTTCGGCCTTCGCTCGAAGATGCCCGGTGCAACCCCCACCAGCCCGAACTTGGGTCCGTACCCGAGGTGCCACTCGAAGTTGTCGAGAAGGCTCCACACGAAGTACCCGCGCAGGTCGATGCCCTCGTCAAGGCAACGGTGGGCGCTCTCGAGGGCCTCGGTCAAGAACGCGATGCGCTCGGTGTCGTCGTCGGTGGCGATGCCGTTCTCCGTCACGACGACGGGCCGTCCGCTGATCGCGGCCGCGCGGCGCACCGTGTGCTCCACCGCCTGGGGCCATCGCTCGTCGCCCATCTGGGTCACGGGGACGCTCGGGTCATTGTCCGCCAGGCCCTCCGGGCCGAAGTGCATCCGCGTGTAGCACTGCACCCCGACGAAGTCGTCGCCGTCGGTCGCCCGCAGGAAGACGTTCTCGAGCATCTCCTCGGCCGCATCGCGCAGGGACTCGCCGCCCGGCTCCGCCGTGATCTCGGCCATCGAGACCGTCAGGCCCACCGGGAAGTCGCCCGGCCCGGCGCGCAGTGCGTCGACGGCGCTGCGGTGCGCCCGCACCATCGTGTCGTTGACCGCGCCGTAGCGGGTGAAGTCCTCCTTCACCCCGGGCGGGTACTGCCCCTGGAAGTAACCCATGACCGACACCACATTCGGCTCGTTGATCGTGCACGCCCACCCGATGAGGTCGCCCAAGTAGGCGGTCGCGCGGGTCACGTAGCGGGCGAAGCGGTCGACCGCGTCGGGAGACTCCCAGCCGCCGCGTTCGGCGAGCCACCGGGGCGTCGTGAAGTGGTGGAACGTGACGACAGGGAGGATCCCGTGGCCGTGGCAGGCCGCGCAGATCCGCCGGTAGTGCTCGAGCGCGGCGATCGAGAACTCGCCCTCCGCTGGCTCGATCCGGCTCCACTCGAGCGAGAAGCGATAAGCGCCGAGGCCCATGTCGGCCACCAGCTGCACGTCCTCACGCCAGCGGTGGAACGAGTCGCACGCGTCGCCGCTTGGCTCCAGGGTGCCCGAGCCGGGGTCGTGCTCCCACGCCCACCAGTCGTTGTTGACGTTGCCTCCTTCGATCTGATGAGCCGCCGTCGCCACGCCCCAGGTGAAGCCCGCCGGGAACACCAGCTCGCGTCCGCTCTCGGGGGTCACGCCGCCGCAGGGTAGTGGGAGCGGCCGCCAGGCGCCCGGCGGCGGCGGCGACTTTGCCCGCCTGCGAACATGGGCCCATGAGCGCGTCCCTGGAGTTCCTCGTCAGTCTGCTCGACCTCGAACCGATCGAGGAGAACATCTTCCGCGGCACCCAGCCGAACGAGGACCGTCAGCGCGTCTTCGGCGGGCAGGTGGCCGGCCAGGCGCTCATGGCCGCGGGGCGAACCGTCGAGCACGGGCGCGTGAACTCGCTCCACGCGTACTTCCTGCGGCCGGGCGATCCGACCGTGCCGATCCTCTACGAGGTCGACCGGATACGCGACGGGAGGTCGTTCACGACCCGCCGCGTGGTGGCCATCCAGCACGGGAAGGCCATCTTCAACATGTCGGCGTCCTTCGCTGACCCCGAGCGGAGTGCGCTAGAGCACCAGATCCCCATGCCCGACGTGCCCGCGCCCGAGACGCTGGCGCCGCTGGTCGAGCGCCTCGAGCCGTGGAAGGAGGAGCTGGTCGACTGGTTCGACCGGCCGCACCCGATCGACCAGCGCCACATCGGCGAGCTGCCGTGGCACAGCAAGGGCGCGGGCGAGCCGTACCAACGGCTGTGGATCCGCGCCGACGGCGAGCTGCCCGACGACCCGTTGCTCCACGCCTGCGTGGCCACGTACGCCTCGGACATGAACCTCTTCGACGTGATCCTCGCCCCCCACGAGGTCAACTGGGACGACCCCGAGTTCTTGGGCGCCAGCCTCGACCACTGCATGTGGTTTCACCGGCCGTTCCGGGCCGACGAGTGGCTGCTCTACGACACCGACTCGCCCGTCGCCGCCAACGGGCGCGGCCTCGCGCGCGGCTTTCTCTTCGAGCGGTCGGGGGAATTGTGCATGACCCTGGTGCAGGAGGGGCTGGCGAGGGTCAGGGCTCGGCCGGACCCGATCCGGGCGTAGCACCCACGCGGGCGCGGCCGTTCAGCGCGCGTCGATGGGCGTGTAGTCGCGCTCTTCGGAACCGATGTACAGCTGGCGGGGACGGGCGATCTTCGAGTCCTGGTCGAGCATCTCTTGCCAGTGTGCCAGCCAGCCCGCCGTGCGCGGAATGGCGAAGAGCACCGGGAACATTTCGAGCGGGAAGCCCATGGCCTGATAGATGAGGCCGGAGTAGAAGTCGACGTTTGGGTAGAGGCGCCTCGACGTGAAGTACTCGTCGTTGAGCGCGATCTCCTCGAGCTTCAGCGCGATGTCGAGCAGCGGATTCTTGCCCGTGACCTCGAAGACCTCGTCCGCCGTGCGCTTAATGATCTTCGCCCGTGGGTCGTAGCTCTTATAGACGCGGTGACCGAAGCCCTGGAGACGCTGGCCGCCGTGTCCCGACTTCACCATCGCGATGAAGTCCGGGACGTTGTCGATGCTGCCGATATCGGTGAGCATCCGGATCACCGCCTCGTTGGCGCCGCCGTGGCGCGGGCCGTAGAGGGCGGCCGCGGCCGCGGCCGTGGCGGAATATGGGTCCGAGTGCGACGAGCCGACGACCCGCATCGCGGTGGTCGAGCAGTTCTGTTCGTGGTCCGCGTGCAGGATGAACAGGACGTCGAGGGCGCGGGCCAGCACCGGGTCGGCCTCGAACCTCGGCTCGGCGACTTTCCAGAGCATGGACAGGAAGTTGGGGGCGAAATCGAGGGAGTTGTCGGGGTAGACGAACGGCATCCCGACGCTGTAGCGGTGCGCCGCGGCGGCGAGGGTCGGCATCTTCGCGATCAGGCGGATGATCTGCTTGTGCCGCTCC
>DATMMN010000044.1:0-17512 GCA_035569675.1 Acidimicrobiales bacterium
CGGTGTTGTTGAGCTGCCCCACTGCGAAGGCGAAGCACACGCCCGCGTAGCCCGCCATGAAGCCCGAGAGGCCGAAGGCCAGCAACTTCGTGCGCAGGATCGGGATGCCCATGGCCGCCGCCGTCAACTCGTTGTCCCGCACGGCCACCAGGCGGCGCGCCACGCCCTTGTCGCGCCACACCCGGAGGATGAACACGGACAGCAACAGGACCGCCAGGGAGAACCAGGCGAAGGCGCGCTGCGACGCCAGGCTGATGCCGAAGAGCGAGGGCCGGGCGACGACGGTGTACGCCGGGTTGGGCAGGCCGGTGCACAACGTCTTGTTGATGCCCGGGATCGTGATGCACGGGGTTGCGAGCACAGCCGTCTGCATGAAGATGGCAAACGCGAGCGTCGTGACCGCGAGAAAGAGGCCTGGCATCCGGAGCGCGGGCAGGCCCACGATGATGGCCACCGCCGCGGTGACCACACCCCCGTAGATCATCACCAGCGGGAGCGGGACGGAGGTGCCGAGGTGCACGGCCACGAGGGCGCCGACGGCGACGAGCCCGAATTGTCCAAGCGAGACCTGCCCCGCCCAGCCGGTGAGCATGGTCAACGACAGCGCGATAACGGCATAGATGCAGATCTGACTCATCAGGAAGTCGTTGCCGACCGAGAGCACGAGCGGCAGCAGAGCCGCGATCACGACGACCAGCCAGACTCCCGAAGACGACACGCGGCGGCGCAACAGGTCGGCCGTTGCCCGCACGGTTGTCGCGGCGCCGTGCTCCCAGGTGCTCTTGTCCCCCGTCCGCGCGCCCTTGCGCAGTGCTCCCACCCGGACGAGTAGTACGACCATGATCAGGAGGAAGATGATGAGTTGCTGCTTGGCCGGTGACGCGACGTTCCACTGGAGCAGCTCGAGGAACACGCCCATTCCCACCCCGGCCACGAAAGCCACGGTGAGGCTGATCATCGCCCCGATGAGCGCCGCCGTCAGTGCGTAGACGAGCAGGTCGGGCGACAGTGCCTGCGTCAGCGCGCTGGTCTGGTTGGGCGCATTGAGGATGGCGGTGAAGGCCGAGAGCGCGCCCGCCACCGTCCAGGTGAGGGTCGACGTGCGTCGGATCCACACCCCAGAGAGCCGGGCGGAGTCCGCGTTCTCCGACATGGCCCGCATGGAAAGTCCCCAGGGCGTCAAACGGACGGCCAGGACGAGGGCCACCGTGACGAGGGGGGCGACGATCAGCGTCAACACCTCGGTCGGGGTGATGATGAACGGACCCAGGTGGAACGACAGGTCGAACGGGACCGGCACTGGCTTGTAGAGGTTCTTGGGTCGGATGAACGGGAGCGCGGTCAGCGCGAGCAGCACGTAGCTCAGGCCGATCGTCGCGACCATGACGAGCACCCTCGGCCGCGTGAAGAGGCGCCGCAGGACCAGTTCCGACAGCGCTCCGACGAAGGCGGCCAGGCCGATCGAAAGCACAAGGGCGAACCAGTAGTTGAACTTGAAGTCTGCCGTGAGCTTGACGAGGAAGACAGCGGCGATGACGCCGATCTGACCCTGTGCGAAGTTGAGCACCCGGTTGGTGCGGTACACCAGCACGAGGCCGAGCGCCAACAACCCGAAGCCGAGGCCGTAGAAGACACCCTGCACGAGCACGAAGCTCGGAGCGGAGAAGGCCAACACGCGCCTAGCCCAGTCCCGTCGAGGCGGTGCCCAGGAAGACCGGACGAAGCAGGTCGTCGCGCTCCATCAGCTCGGTGGTGGGCCCGTCGAAGCGGATCTCCCCGCGTTCCATGAAGAAGCACCGGTCGGCCAAGCTGAGCGCACGGTTGAGGCTCTGCTCGACGAGGATGACGGTCGCCCCGGACTCGTTGATCCGCCGCACCATCCCCATGAGCCGTTCCACCGTCATCGGGGCGAGGCCCAGGGAGAGCTCGTCGATCATGAGCAACTGCGGCGCCGTCATCATCACCCGGGACAGCGCGAGCATCTGCTGTTCACCGCCGGACAGCGTTCCCGCCGGCTGGTCGAGTCTCGACGCCAGCTCCGGGAACGTCTCGAGGGCCTCGTCGAAGGACCGGGCGATCCGCGCCCGGTCGCGCCGCATCGTGTGCCCGCCGATGCGAAGGTTGTCGCGCACGCTCAGGCCCGGGAAGGTCATCTTGCCGCCCACCAACAACGCAACCCCAAGGTCGATGATCTGCTCGGGCTCGAGATACGTGCAGCTCGTGCCGAACAATCTCGTGACGCCCCGGTGCGGATGCTCCAGACCCGACACGGTGCGCAGGAGGGTCGACTTCCCGGCCCCGTTCGTACCGAGCAGTGCCACCATCTCGCCCTGCGCCACCTCGAGATTGATGTCGAAGAGCACCTGATTGGTGCCGTAGTAGAAGTCGAGGTTGTGCACCTGCAGCGCCGGGATGGCGCCGCCGCTCTGGCGCCGCTTGCCCTCGGCGTAGCGCTCGAGGACGTCCTCGATCACGAGTGTGATGTCCCGGCGCACGCTGCGCGAGCCCAGGAACAGCAGGAAGCCACCGATGGCGCAGACCGGTGCGATCAGGGTGAGCGCCACGATGATTCCGTGCAGGCCGCCGATGGAGTCGGATATCGCGCCGAGAACGACGGAACCCGCGAAACCACCGAAGACCAGAGAGTAGACGCCGAACATGGCGAAGCAGATCGTCCGCATCTCCGCCGGTGCGGTGGCGGCCAGGGTCAGGAAGATGCAGATCGCGAGCGGTGACACCGCCGCGTTGGCCAGGAACTGCAGCGTCACGACCATCCAAAGCTGCGGCATGTACAGCGACAGGACGTACAGCCCGCCGTACGCCGTGATGCAGATGCCGGCGATGACGAGCGGCCGTTGCGGGGCCCTCCGGAAGAAGCGGTCTCCGAAGACGTAGGCCAGCGGCAGCCCCAGGAACGCCGCCAGCCCGATGATGGCGTACACCTCGCTGCGCGACGCCGTGTCGAGGTGGAACTTGTCGATGAAGAACAGGTTGCCGAACAGCGGCGCACCGGTTCCGGCAAAGCCCAAGATGGCGACGGCGACGAGCTCGTAGTACAGCGAGCGGACGCGCAGCAACCGGGTCATGGCCGAGCCGAGCAGGACGCGGGGCGCCTTCTCCTGCTGCGTCTGCAGGTCCATGCCCGACGCCTTGAGGATGTGGCTGGACTCGTTGGCACCCTTCTCGGGCTCGCGCAGCGTGAACAGCGCGAACCCGAGCGGGATGCCGAACAGCGCCACCAGCAGCCCGTAGCGCCAGTTGTGCGCGATCGTCACGACGTAGCCGAAGATCAGGATCCCCACCGTCTGCGACAACGGGTCCGACAGGTTGTGCCAGCTGAAGATCCGGCCCCGCCCCTCGGTCGGGTAGGCGTCAGACAGATACGAGTTGTGCACCGTGTTGTTGACGCCCGTGCCCACCGACGCCGCGAGGTACAGGAACGCGAAGGCCCACACGTTGGGCGATAAGGCCATCAGCGCGCCGAACCCGGCGAAGATGAGCAACGCGACGCCCGCCACTAGCTTGCGGCTGCCCCGGTCGGCCCACACCGCGAGCGGAACCGCCCACAGGAGCTGTGACACCTGGGCGATGAAGGCCACGGCGCCGAGCGACGCGTTCGACATGTGGAACGACGTTTGGAGGTTGTGGCCGATCAGGGTGATGCCGTTGCCGAAGGTGCCCGGCACCAGCGCCGCCGCGGTCATCAGGACGAGTGGCGCGTACCCCGACGACTTGAGGATGCCCACCAGCGGTGGTGGCTTGCCCTCCCCTGTGCCCGGCATGACCCCCACGTCCGCCACCACGTCGGGGTCCTTGACCTGCGTGACCGCCTCGCGCAACAGATCGTCCGGGACCGCGAAGTCGAACAGGGGCTCACTCGGCACTGGTGCAGGACTCTAACCTGACACCTGCGTCAGGGATCGTTCAGATGCGCACCGTTGCGACGGTGAGCGGGCCCTCCGGTAGCACGGCAACGCGGGCAGACCGGCTCAGGCCGGCCAGCGTGTCCTCGACCGCCTCGTCGAGGTCCGGCGCCGGCACGAGCTGCGCCGACCGGATCGCCTCCGAAACCAGTCCGTCGGTGTGCAGGCGAACCGTGCCACTCGCGAGCACGCGGCCCAGCACCTGCGCTTGCCAGCGGTCCAGTTCCGGGCCCGCCGTGGACGCGATGAGGTCGTCGGCTGTGCGGGACTCCGCCAACAGACGCGCGAAGGCGCCGTCGTCGGGGACGCCGTCCGCACACGCCGCCGCCATCAGCACCGTCCCGCCCGCCCGCCGCACCCGGTCCGCCGCAGCCATGCCCTTGACGGCCTGATAGAGGTTGCGATCGAGCGGATGGCCCCCGTTGGTCGAGACGACGAGGTCATAGGGGGCCTCCACCTCGCGCCGCGCCGCGCGGCCGACGTGCGCGCACGCGGCGTCGTGCGCCGCCGTCAGCGGCCCGGCGAACACCGCGGTCACGCGCCGCTCGCGGTTGATGGCGACGTCGAGCGACAGCTGCGGCGGGGCCAGATCGGTTGCCACCCGCACGAAATCGTGTACGGGATTGCCGTGACGGATGAGGAAGGTGGCGCGCTCGTCCGCGATCCGGCGGGGATGGTGGGCCTCGAGGATCGTCTCGGTGGCGGCCAGGCCGGGACACACGGCCTTCGGCCCTCCGCTGAACCCGGCGAAGAAGTGTGGCTCGACGAATCCGGTCACGACGCGCAGGTCCGCCTCGACGTACTCACGCTGCAACAGCACGCGGACGCCGTCAACCTCGCCCACCGGCACGTGTTCGTCGTTCTGCGCGTCGTGGTCCACGACCCGGAAACGCGCCACCAGCTCCGCACCGATCAGCTCCGCCATCTCCGTGGCGGTGGCCTGCCGGTGCGTCCCCGTCGCGCACAAGAGCGTCACGCGGTCATCCGGCACGCCCGCCCGCGCCAGTTCGTCGAGCAGCGGCGGCAGGACCGTGCGGTTGGGCATCGGCCGCGTCAGGTCGGGGAAGACGACCACCACCCGCTGCGCGCCTTCGGCCAGCGCTCGCAGCGGGGCGCCCGCGACCGGCGCATGCAGCGCCGCCCGGATGGCAGCGTCCTCGTCGGCCAGCGCCGGCTCGTCGATGGGGAGGATCACCTCGGAGGAATCGGGCACCTCGACCGATGTGCCGTGTCGGCCGTAGGCGAGGTCGACGCGCACGCTTCGCTAGAGGTCCGTTTGTGCGCCGGGCAGCGACGCCGTCGCCGCCAGCACGGACATCGCGACATGGTCGACCTGAGGCCGCAGACCGAGGTAGACCTCGACCGCGTCCGCGTCGGGCTCGATCACCCCGGAGATCGGGTCGAGCTTGTCGAGGGCCAGGCCCATGCCGAGCGCCTTGCCCGCCAACAGCGCGGCCCCTGCCGACGCCGCCTCACCCGAACGGCGCCGCGTGGCGGGCACGCCCAGGACGGAGGTGAGCACACCGACCCAGACCGGGAGCCCCGTCCCCGCTCCACCCAGGGTGACCCCCGCCGCGGACGAGCCGCCGAGCCGCCCGACCGTCACCACCTCCATGACCCGTAACACGTCCCACGCCACCGATTCCATCACCGCGCGCGCCAGGTCCTTGGGCTCGTGGGCGGCACCCAGCCCCATGAAACCGGCCCGGGCGTCGTCTCGCCACCACGGGGCGCGCGCCCCGTCGAGCCACGGCACCGCCATCACGCCGTTCGCGCCCGGCGGGCTCTCACCCGCCATGCGGGCCAGCTCGTCGGGGGTCTTGTCGAGGAGACGCCCGAGCCACGCGAGAAAGGAGCCGGCCGACGAGAGCCCGCCTTCGAGCAGCCAGCCGCCGTCCGCCCCGCGGGTGACCACCGCGCCGGCCGGCGACGGGACGGGCCGTTCCTGGACCGGCACAGAGATGTTGGCGGTCGTGCCCCAGCTCACCATCGGCCGGTGCTCCGACGCGCCGGACCCGAGGACTTCGCACTGCCGGTCGCCGGCACCGATCACAACGGGGATGCCGGGACGCAGGCCCAGCTCGGCGCCCGGCACGGACTTGAGCTGGCCCACCACGGTGTCGGACGCCACGACGCTCGGCAGCTTGCCCAGCGCAGGGCCGGCCAACTCCCGCACGGCGTTGCCGTCGAAGTCGTACAGCCCGCTGCGCGACGCAAAGGTGGCGTCGGTCACCACCTGGTCCGTCATGCGGAAGATGACGAGGTCGCGCGGTGACAGGATGAGGTCGGCCGCCTCGAGGCGATCCGGTTCGTGTTCGGCCAGCCAGGCAAGTTTCGCCGCCACCGCGCCGGCATCGAGCGGAATGCCCGTGCGCGCCCGGTTGATGTCGTCTCCGCCCATGCGCGCCGCCAGCTCCCGCGCCGACGCCGCCGCCCTGTGATCGGACCACAGGAGTCCCTTGCCGATCGGCTCCCCCTTCGCCGTCGCCGGCACGAACGTCTGCCGGGCTCCCGAACACGCGACCACGTCGACCTCGCCGAACTCGCGTGGTGCCTGCGCTCGCGCCTCGGCGCAGGCGATGACCGCCGTCGTCCACCAGCGCAGCGGGTCCTGCTCGGCCCATCCGGGCTGCGGATGCGCGGTCGCGAGCTCAGTACGCGCCAGCGTGACGAGACCGTCCTCGCCCCACAGGCCGACCTTTGTGACCGTGGTGCCGAAGTCGATGGTCAGGATCATCATGTCGGGTGCACCAGCGCGGCCACGAGGCCCGCCATTTCGGCCGGGTCGGGGTCCTGATAGATCGTCCTGCCCATCGCCATCCCGGCGCCACCGCCTTCCATGACGTCGCGGACCTCGTCGAGGACGGCCTCGCGCCCAGCCTCCGTCCGCGGCCCACCCAGAAACAGCACGGGGGCGCCCACGCTCGCGACGACGCGTGCCACCGCACGTTGCCGCTGGGCACCCGGCGCCTCGGTCGGAACCGGCACCTTGATCACAGGCGCGCCGATGTCGTGGGCGAGCACCGCCGCGAGGACGACGGCGTCGGTGCCGCGACGGATCCGCCCCTCCTGCCACACGATCGGCTCGACCAGCGCCTCGAGACCCGCGTCGCGCGCTTGCTCGAGCACCTGCCCCAGCAGCTCCAGGGCGGGTGCCGTGAGCGGGTCCTCGAAGTCGATGCGCGTCATGTGCTTGATCCCCGTCCAGCCGTCTGACGCCGCACGGCCGACGCTCGCAACAAGTCGGTCGTCGAGCTCGAACACCGAACCGGCGAGACCGGTGCGATTCAAGGATAGATACGTCCGGTGCCGGGCGGTGATGTGGCCGGCGGCAGCCAGGCCCTCGAGCGGCTGGGCCGTCGCCAAGATCCCGTCGCACGCCGGCAGCGCCTTGGCCAGGGAGCCGAAGAACTCCGCCCAATTCTCCGTCGTGAGCACGGCCCGCGCGCGGTGATCGGCAGCCAGGATCAGCGCCGGGGTGGGCAGAGCGCCGCCGCGCGTCATGTGGCAGCGCCGGACAGTGCGAGGACCACCTTCGCCACCGCGGAGAAGTCCTCGCGCCCGTACCCGGCGGTGCTAGCCGCCGTCAGCAGTTGCCGCACCGCCGCGGTCGTCGCCACCGGCACGCCCGACCGCGCCGCATACGCCAACGCAAGGTCGATGTCCTTGGCCATGAGGTCGGTCATGAAGCCCGGCTGCCACCCGTTGGACGCCGGGCTCTCCGGGACCACGCCGGGCACCGGCAACCGGGTCCGCACCGCGACGCAGTCGCCCGTTGCGTGCGTCAGGACCTCGTAGAGCTTGGTCATGTCGACGCCGGACCTCTCTGCCAGCGCGGTGGCCTCCGCCGTCGCCGTCATCTGTGCCGCGTAGATCACTTGGTTACACAGCTTCACGACCTGGCCCATCCCTGGGCCGCCCACGTGCACGATCAAGCCCGCGAACGGGTCCAAAGCCGGCTCCGTCGCGGCCAGTACACCCGCGTCGCCGCCCACCATCAAGGTCAAGGCCCCCTTCTGGGCACCGGCCGTGCCCCCCGACAGGGGTGCGTCCAGGTACCGCGCCCCGGTCTCGACCACCCGTACGTGTTGGGCCCGCTCCACCTCTGGATCGATGGTCGAGCAGTCGACCACCGTCTTGCCTTCTCCCAGGACCGGCTGCATGCCGTCGACGACCTCGATGACCTCCGGCGAGTTGGGGACGCACAGGATGATCACCTCCGACGCCTCCGCCACGCCGCGTGGTGAGCCGCCGTCGGTCGCGCCAAACTCCACTGCCGCGTCGATCGGTCCCCGGCCGCGCGAAGCGACGGTCACGTCATGACCGGCACCGACGAGATGTCCGGCCATCGGCAACCCCATGGCGCCGAGCCCAATGAAGCCGATCCGCATGCGTGCTCCTCCCGAACAAACTCGACGCGCCGATTAGGCGAACTGCGGCAGCCACGCCGCCGTGCCGGCGAGCAGTTCGTCGACCATGGTCTCCATAGCACCGAGGTCCCCGCGGCCGGCCAGCGCGTCCAGGGCGAACGCCTCCCCGGCCAAACGACGGTCGCCCCGCAGCGCGGCCTCGACGGTGAGCTCTTGGGTGGCGACGTGGCGCCGCACGATCTCGTCGTAGGGCGCGGGCAACGCCGAACGATCCCGGCCCCGGATGCCGTCGCCGTCGATCACGCAGATCGACTCGAGTATGACGTCGGGCGGCAGGCCGACACCTTGCCCAGTGTTCGGGATGTTCACCGGCGCCTCGAACGGCTCGCCGCTGAGCATCGCCTGGATCATCGGCGAGGGCAGCTCGCCCGACTGCCAGGTCTGCAGATCCTTCGTGCCGGCGAGCCACGCGTCGACGTCCGCCACGTACTCGGCTTGATGTTGCTCCCGCCTGCTGATCGGACTGAGACCGATGTTGTACGACGCGCCCCACTCCGACTCTGGCGTGAGCGCGAACGAGACGAACTCGGCGATGTGACGGTCACCGGCCGCCGGGAAGGTCCCCCAACGGTCCAGCAGTGTCAGTTTGAAGAGGTGTCGCTCCGCGAAGTCACGCTTGGAGAACTTCTCCGCCTCGGGCCGGCCCGGCGAAGGGCGCAGCGATTCGAGACCTCCCACCTCGTCGACAAGCTTCCGCAGCACGTCGAAACCGTCGGCCCCGTCGACCTCGAGCGCCGTGAGAACCGGGAAGTGGTTGATGCCGGTGACCGAGCAGGTGACGGCCTCGAACGGCCGGCCGCAAGCGATGGCCAGGTCCATACAGAAGTTCCCGACCTCATGGCACAGCCCCACTGTCTTGATGGTCGTCTCACGGCACACCGACCGTGTCAGGCACGTCATCGGGTTGGTGATGTTGAAGAGCCACGCGTCGGGGCAATGCTGCTCCATCGCCTTGCCGATGCCGACGAGCACTGGGATGTTCCGTAGCGACCGGTTGATCCCGCCGGGCCCGACCGTGTCGCCGACCGTCTGCGTGATGCCGTGCCGAGCGGGTACGTCGAGGTCGATCGCCATCGAGCGAAAACCGCCGGTCGAGATGCACACGATGACAAAGTCAGCGCCGTCGAGCGCCGCGCCGAGGTCGGTCGTCGTCGCCACCGTGGCCTTGGCGCCCATGGCATCGTTGAGCTTGTGGGCCAACGCTTCCATCTTGGGCAGCGGCGCGGGATCGATGTCTTCGAGCACGAGGTGCATGCCGGCCAGCGCCGGAGTCCCGAAGAGATCCGCCATGAGCTCAGGTGCCCACTGATAGCTGCCGCCACCGACGATCGTCACTTGGGTGCTCACGACGCCACAGTACAGTCCCGGTCGTGAGTCGCCTCCGGTGCCGTGCCGGCAGGAAGCCTCCCGCCGCCGTCGCGATGGCACCGCTCGCGCATTCCGGAGCCGTACGGGGTGATGGAGATCAGGATCCTCCGCGCCGGTGATGATCGCCTCGTCGCGGCGGCCTCACACCTGTTCGACGGACCAGCCACGCCCAAGCAACGGCCGGCTTCCTCGGGGAGGCGGGCCACCATCTCGACGCCAGCTGCGAACACCGACCTGCTTATGACAGGACCTTCTCACCCCAGAAACAGGCGAAGGGATTGTCGTTGTACGGCGGCACGTCCACGTACCCAGCGGAGCGGTAGAGCGCGAGCCCGTGGACCTGCTTCGGGCCGGTGTCCAGTCGGATCCTCTCGTAACCAAGCTCCCGTGCCGTCTGCTCGAGTGCCTCAAGGAGCGCTCTCGCCACCCCACGCGAACGGGCCGCCGGGCAGACGAACATCCGCTTGATCTCCGCGACGCCGTCGTCGAGTCGCCTGAGGCCCCCGCCCGCAACTGCCTCGGCACCTTCGTACCCAACGAGGTACGCACCGTCGGGACCGCGGAGCTCGTCCGGCACGAGCGGCGGATTGTCGAGTCGATTGAAGGAGTCGTAGACGTCGTTGAGTTCGACTCGCATCTGGGCCAAGAGCTCTGATGCCGGCAGCACCTCCGGGTCGGTCTGCTCGAAGCGCAGGTCGTTCACGCCACCTTGTCCGGATGCAGTGCACGAACCATGCGGTGCATCCCGTCGCGCCAAGGCACCGTCGTGGGACCGGCCACCTCGTGCATACGTGTCGTGTCGATCTGCACGCTGTCGATCGTCTGTTCGGTCAGATCGAAGCGAGGCTCCACCCCGGTCAGCTCGCCGAGGTAGGTGCACCATTCCTCGATACTCACCGGCTCGCTCCCACCCCAGTTCACGGTCAGGGCGGGGACCGAGGCCGCCGCCAACAGGCGCGGCACCATGGCGAAGATGTCGTCGGCGTGCAACGGGTGGTACACGCTCGGGGCGTCGACGTAGACGGGGATCGCGCTCCCGGACAGCATCATGTGAAGGTGGATGGCCGGCCATCCGCCGTTGTCCCCGTAGGGAACAGACAGCCGGGCGATCGTGGTCGGGACCCCGAACCGCTGAGCTGCCCAGCGCGCGGTTCCCTCGGCGGCGATCTTGCAAATGCTGTAGGTCTGCAAAAAGGACCAGACGCCGTGGTTGTCGCCGAGCGGCGCCGACTCGTCCAGGGCATGATGTCCCGCCGGTTTGTAGACAGCTGTTGACGAGCAGTGCAAGAACGCGGTGGCGCCGCGGTGATGCTCCATCAGACTGGCCAGACCCCCGCTGTTGGCGGCGAGGTCGCGCTCCCAGTCGTTCGTCTTGGCCACCGCGAAGTTGAGCACGTAGTCCGCATCGGCCGGTAAGCCACCGACGTCGCCGGCCACGAGATCGATGGGCACGCACTCGACGCCTGCAGCCTCGAGCTCGGCCCGAGCCGCTGTATCGGAGAACCGTGCGGCACCCACCACACGGTTGTCCCGGGCCAGGGCCAGCGCAAGGGGTCGAGCGACCTGTCCGGTGACTCCCGTTACGACGATGGTCTTTCCGTGGAACGTGTCTGAGCTCATAGCACCCTTTCGTAGTCGCTACGCTGCCCCGCGTGCACCTCTACGCCGCGTTCCTGGGAGGCGAGCTCACGGACGGTCGCATGGGGGAAGACCACGAGGTGGTGTTCGTCGTCGCGGACGACGTGATCTCGGCCCGCCGCGCTGCCAAGGCGAAATGGGGTGGCGACGGCCGCGCCCATGTGGATTCGCTCACTCGACTCGACATGATCGACGGCTACACAATCGGCCTCGAGGGGGGCGGCTCGGGCGACCGGACCGAGACGGAGGGCTACAACGCCTGACGGTCAGACGGCCGGCGAAAGTCCTCCGTCGAGGTTGATCGCGACCCCGGTGAGATAGGACGCACGGGGCGACAACAGGAAGCAACCCAGGTCGGCGAACTCCTCGGCGCGGCCGAAGCGGCCTAGCGGGATGGCTGCGTCCCCGGCGAAGCGCGCGTAGAACTGTTCGAGCGTCTCCCCTGTGCCTTCCGAGGCGCGCTGCCACTGTCCGCTCTCGATCAGACCGATGAGCACGGCGTTGGCTCGGACACCCTCCGGGGCGAGCTCCTTGGACAGGGCCTTCATCAGTGCCATACCCGCAGCCCGGGTAACCGAGCTCGGTTCGCTCGACCCGCCCGGCGACTTCGCCGAAATCGCGAGCGTAAAGAGAATCGATCCCCGCGTCGCACGTAGTTCGGGCAGAGCGAGCCGGGTCAGGCGTACGGCGGCCATGAGTTTCAGTTGGAAGTCGGACTCCCAAGCCGCGTCGTCGATCGACTGAATCGGGCCACCCGCCGCGCGCCCGGCGTTGTGGACGATGCCGTCGATCCTGCCCCAGCGTTCGATGGCCGCCTCGACGAAAGCGTCGAGATCGGCCGGACTCGTGACATCGGCCTGTTGGGCCAGCACCTCGCGACTGATCTCGCTCAACGAGGTACCGGCGGCGCGCACTCTTTCCGGATCGCGTCCGCAAACCGCCACCGATGCGCCCTCCGCCGCGAGCCGGTTGGCCAAGGCCAGACCGAGTCCGTCGGTGCCACCGGTGATGAGGACCGCCTTGCCGCTCAGCTCGAGATCCATGCGTCACTCCTCCTTCGTCAGGGCCGAGCGGACACCTTCGAGAAAGATGTCCGCCTGAGCCTGAGAACGCAGCCGTACAAAGTGCAAGTCGGCCCACTGCGGATCGATCTCTGCGGCCCGGTAGCGCCGTCGATACACCCGGTGCCGGGTCGCGGTCCAGGCAATGATCGACTTTTCTGGGTTGAAGGACCACAGATTCGAGAGCGGTTCCTTGTTCCCATTCCAAAGTTCCTCACGTGTGATGGCGCGGCGCAAGGTTCGTCGGATCGTCCGTCCCATGACAGTCCGGTAGGGCAAATCGAACCAAACCACCGTGTCGGCCCTGCTCCACGTGATGTCCCGGATGACCGAATAGTTGCCGTCGACCACCCAGGTCTCCGGCTCGGTCGCCGCCGCGACACGCGCCCTGAACTCGTCGTCGGAGAGGGAGGTCCATCCTGGCTGGTGATAGATCGAGTCCAGCTCCACGTGAACCGAGCCCAGTGCCCGCGCCAGCGCAGCGGCCAGGGTCGTCTTTCCCGATCCCGAACACCCGACGACGGCGACCCGCTTGATCTCAGCGCTCCTGCTCGGTCGGCCGCACCAGAATCTCGTTCACGGCGACCCGACGCGGTTGCGTCACCGCATAGCGGATGCTCTCGGCGATGTCCGCGGCCTGCATGATCTCGGTTCCCTGGAAATTCTGGGCCATTTGCTCAAGAACCTCGGGCCGATTGTGGGAGGCGAGCTCGGTTCCGACGGCTCCGGGCTCAATGATGGTGACCCGGACGTGACGCCTCGTGACCTCTTGGCGGAGGGACTCGCTAAAGGCTCCGACTCCGTGCTTAGTGGCGTTGTAGACGCCACTGTTGAGACGGGCCACCCGTCCCGCAGTAGAGCTCACGTTCACCACGTCGGCGACGGAACGCGGCTCGCGTTCGGCTGAAGCAAGAAGATGCGGCAGCGCGGCATGCGTGCAATACAGAAGACCGAGCAGGTTCAGGTTGACCATGCGCTGCCACTCGTCGATCGGCGCACCGACGATAGGCCCGAGGAGCATGACACCAGCGTTGTTGACCAGCGTGTCGAGCCGGCCCAACTCACCGACCGTCGTGGCCACGGCACTGGCGGCTTGCTCGGCGTCGGTGACGTCGGCCTCTATCACGAGCGCGTTCTCGGTGCCGACGCGGGCCGCCAGTGCTTCGAGACGGTCGCGGCGCCTCGCCACTAAGGCAACCCTGGCCCCCTCTTCTGCGAGCACCGTGGCGGTTGCCTCCCCTATCCCGCTACTCGCCCCCGTCACGAGGGCCACGGTCCCATCCAGTCTCTTCGTCATTACGCCTCCGGCTCGGTGGGTCGGGTCAGGTCGGCCCGCGTGTCTCGGTCTAGCGCGCCTTCTCATGCTCTATCGCGCTTCTCAGCAGATAGAGGAGTACGCGCGGCCAAGAGCGTTGCACACCAGGTCGTCAAGCTCGTCCGTTGTGGCCAGCCGAGGAAAGGCTGGTGAAAGGGATCCCTACGAAGGCTTAGAGGGCTCCGCGTCGGCCTCCTCGGTTGTTCCATCCGCCCCGCTGAACGGTTCTATCCCGAACAGCCCGACCGGCGTGCCGATCTCGTCTGGGACCCGTGTCGGGGTGTCGCGGTTGAGCACTTCTCCACGGAAGTAGGCCGGCCGCATCGCCCTGTAGACGTACATGAGGATGACGCCGAGCACTGACGCGCCCACCATGAGGACGAAGATTCCCCCCATGTGCCAGTGCGGCGAAAACGGCAGCGTCCAAGTCGTGTAACTGTTCACCGGCTTCCAGTAGTGGACGAGGAGCCACGGGATGCAAGCCCAAAGGATGAGGCCGCCCAGCGTCGGCAGGATGCCGCGAAGCCACAGGTTCCGTCCGCTCTCCCTGAGGCTGTGCCGCCAATACCACGCGCAGGCAAAGCCAGTGAGCCCGTAGTAGAAGGCGATGAACACGCTGAGCGCCGTCACGGAGTCGAGGATCACGCCGTTGCCGGTCGCCAGTTCGTTCATCGTCACATACAGCGCAATTGCGACGCCGCCCATAGCGAGGGTCGAGGTCGTCGGCGTGAGGAAGCGCTTGTGGACCTTGGCGAAGGCGGACGGGATGGCCTTGTACACGGCCATCGACAGCGTGGTCCGCGCCGTCGGCAGGATCGTCGTCTGCGTTGACGCCGCGGCGGAGCTCAGGATCATCAAGAAGAGCAGGTGGATCATGACGTTCCCGAAGCCGGAGCTGCCGAAGATCGAGCCGCCGAGGACCGAGAGCACGTCGCCCGTGTGGGCAGGATTCTGCAGCCCGATCCCCTTGGTCCCGATGCCGGCGTAGGACTGGGTCGCTACCACTACGAGGGCGTAAGTCGCCAGCAAAATGACCGTCGAGAGGACGGCGGCGCGCCCCGGGATCCGATGCGAGTCTTTTGTCTCCTCGTTCACCGAGACGGCCGTGTCCCAGCCCCAGTAGATGAACAGCATCAGGGTGAAGCCGGCCATGAACCCGGTAGCGGAGAAGTGGTTGAACGGGTTGAACCACGAAGCGCTCACTGTGAGGTGGCCGGGGGGCGCCGTGCCGTTTCCGACCTTCACCAGTGCGACGATGGAGAGGATCAGCAGAATCGTGATCTCGATACCGAGCAGCGCCTTCTGGAAGTTGGCGGAGACCTCGATGCCGACGTAGCAAATAGCCGTCATCACGATGATCCAAGCGACACCTACCAGCAGTACCCAACCACTGGTCGGGTTGCTGGCGATGCCGTCGGCATTGAAGAGGAAGAAAACGTATGTCGCGGCGACCTGGGCCAAGCTGGCCATGACCAGCACGTCTGCTGCCACGATCGCCCATCCCCCCAGCCAGCCGGTCTTCGGACCGAATGCCCGGGCGCCCCAAGTGAAGGTTGTCCCGCAGTCGGGGTCGGCGTAGTTCATCTCCTTGTACCCGTAGGAGATGAGCAGCATCGGGATGAAGGCGAGGACCGTAATGATCGGCGCCTGCAACCCGTTGATGTAGATGACGACGAAGCCGAGCGTGGCGGCCAGGCTGTAGGCCGGCGCAGTCGATGCGACCCCTACCACCACTGACGAGATGAGTCCGAGGGCTCCCCCCTTGAGGCCCTTCTCTCCGGGATCCTCGTGAGCCAACGTTGCGTCCAGGTGAACCATGCCGCGCCCCCCTTTGTTGACTAAGGGATTACGGGCGGAACCATACTCAAAGGGCGGCGGAATATCCCGGATTTTTCACCGATCTCGTCTGCGACCCAGGGGTTTGCTCGCCTTTCCTTAGGGCTAACCCGGAGCTCATGCCTGAATTCGGCGTCAGCTGAGGTCGCTCTCCGTCCGCCCTATGCCCTCGCGGAGCTTCTGGAGGCTGGAAGAGAGGAGGCGGGAGACGTGCATTTGGCTCACGCCCACCGCGACGGCGATCTCGGACTGAGTGAGACCGTCAACGAAGCGCATCCGCAGGATCGACTGTTCCCGCGCCGGCAGCGTGGCCAAGGCCGGACCCAGCAGCACCCGGTCATCGACCGAGTCGTAGTTGCCGTCGTGCTCGCCCAGTCGGGCCGACAGCGGGTCGTCCTCGCTCTCATTCGCGTCGATCGACGCCGCTCGGTAACCCTGCCCAGCTTCGATCGCCTCGATGACCGCTTCTTCACTTGCCCCGGTTGCTTCGGCAAGTTCGGACACCGTCGGGTTCCGCCCGAGTTGTTGCACCAAGGTGGCCGTGGCATGACCGAGCTCAAGGTAGAGCTCCTGCACGCGGCGACTCGCTCTGACGGCCCATCCTTTGTCGCGGAAATGACGCTTGAGTTCTCCGATGATCGTCCTAGTCGCAAACGCGGCGAAATCGACGCCGCGACTCGGGTCGAAGCGGTCAACCGATTTCACCAGCGCGACCGATGCCACCTGGACCAGGTCGTCGAGCGGTTCGCCGCGGTGGAGGAAGCGCCGAGCCAACTGATGGGCGAGTCCGAGGTTGGAGGTGATCAGGTCCTCACGCTCGGCCGCGTCGAGGGTCGGTTGGTCAGCTCCGGTGTCGGACTCCGTCCCGGGATCGCGTTCCCGGCCGACGGTCACGCGCCATGCCCCCCCCGCCGCTTGCGCAACCACGCATGCACCGAACCGTCTTGGCTCTCTCGTCCGTGCTCATCGACAAGCGCGTCAAGGATCCGCTCGCTCAGAAGCGCCGACTCATCCTCCTCAGGTTGGGTCTCGCCCGCTGGAGCGGCGTGTTCCAAGGTGCACTGGACACCGATCGCGTCGTCCAAAACGCTCAACTCGAGACGAAGGTCTCCGTACCTGGCGTCGAGGCCTTGCAGCGTGAGGAGGCACAACTCACCTACGGCAAGACGAAGGTCCTCGAGCTCTTCGATGTCGAAACCCGCGCGGGCCGAGATGGCACTCGTGACGAGCCTCGCAAGAACGATGAGATCGCCCCGTGCCGGGAACGTGAGCTCGATGCGGTCTCCCACTGCGAGCTTCTCCATCGAGTCGGTCATGATGCTCCGGCAGCCTGGAGTGAATCCGTGATCGTGAACACGTTGGTAAGGCCAGTGATCTCGAAGATCTTGATAATGCGAGGGTCGGCCACGACCACGTGGAGGTCGCCACCCAACTCACGACACCGCTTCAAGGCTCCCACCAGCACACCCAGTGCCGTCGAGTCGAGGAAGGTCACGCCGAGCATGTCGAGAACGATGGTGTTTCCACCGTCCGCGATTACCCGATGCAGGCACTCACGGAGCTGTGGAGCCGTGGCGACGTCGATCTCTCCGCTGACCGCGACAACGGGGAGCGCCCCGGCCGCCTTCTCTTCTATATGGAACTCCTGGTCCACAGCTGCTCTCCTGGTGAGGGCCAAAATTTATGGGTCCTGCGGGGCGCGTTGCAATGGCGATTGGCCTCCGGACCTCTATAGCCGTTCGACCAACAAGCTAAACGTCCGAGGAGGCCGGCACGCCATTCCCCGGGTGGAGCCGGCATGGGCGAGGGAATCCCGGGGAGCCCCGCAGCTGGGAACCAGTCAGCGGGTGCGGCCCCACGCCCCCACGCAATAGCGTTTTTGCCGAGCCTGTTGCCCTCCTGGGAGAGAATGGACTGTGCCCGAACCTGCGGAAGAGGAGA
>DATMMN010000045.1:0-9027 GCA_035569675.1 Acidimicrobiales bacterium
GGGTCACCCGTTCTAATCTCGCCGCGGAGGGCACGAAGAAGAAGGCCCCAGGTCCCGTCCGGTGACTTGCCGGCGGGGCCGCCAGAAAGGAGCAGACACTATGTCGAAGACGGACGGCGTGTTCATCTTCATCGGGACCTACGCCAGTGAGGTCGACGCCCGCGCCGACTACGAGGTGGTGAAGGAGCTGCACGCGGCCGGCGCCGTGGGCACCTACGACGCCGCGGTCGTGTCCAAGGACTACCTGGGGAAGGTCCACGTGAACAAGGACGAGACCACGACGCGCCACGGCGCCTGGGGTGGCGCGGCGGCGGGAGCGCTCGTCGGGATCTTGTTCCCGCCCTCCATCATCGGCTCGGCGCTGGTCGGCGCGGCGATCGGCGGCGTGAGCGGCCACCTCTGGAAGGGCATGTCGCGCGCCGACGTGAAGGAGTTCGGCGACGTCATCGACGCCGGCGAGGCCGCGCTCGTCATCGTCGGCGAGAGCACCGTGCAAGCGGCCCTCGAGAAGGCGACCCTGAAAGCGAGCAAGCACGTGTCCAAGGAGCTCGAGGTCGACAAGCACGGGATCGACGAAGCCGTGCAATCCGCCACCAAAGAAATCTCCTGACGAGGGACGCGACCGACGACGATGATCGCCTTGCAGGTTCTCTCCGTCATCTTCGGGGCCGTCTTGGCCCTGGCGATCCTCGGCTCCGCCCTCAAGACGGTCGTGCTGCCACAGGAGGGACTCCCGCGCCTGGCTCAGGCGGTGTTCGCCGCCGTCCACCGCCTGCTCGTCCGCCGGTCGCGGAGCCGTGAACGGGCGATGGAGCTCCGGTCGTTGTATGCGCCCGTCGCACTGGTCAGCCTCCCGCTGGTGTGGATGCTGTCCATGGTGGTCGCCTTCACCTTCATCTTCTGGGGCACCGGATCAATGACCTGGCAGCGGTCCTTCGAGATCAGCGGCTCTTCCCTGACGACGCTCGGGTTCGCCGAGCCGAACGGGACCACCCGGATCTGGCTGGCGTTCATCGAGGCGACCATCGGGCTCGGGCTCGTCGCCCTCCTGATCAGCTACCTGCCGACGATCTACACGGCGTACAACGGGCGGGAGAAGGGCATCATCCGGCTCCGCCCGATCTCGGGTGCACCCCCGACCGTCGTGACCCTCCTCCAGACCCTCCAGCGCGTCGGGGCCCTGAACAGCTTGGAGTTCTGGCGCAACCAGTCGGAATGGATCCTCGACATCGAGCAGACGCACACGGCGTTCCCGATCCTCTCGTACTTCCCCGAGACGCATCGGGACCACTCGTGGGTGGCGACCGTCGGCACTCTGCTCGACGCCACCGCGCTCGTGCTCTCCTCGACGCAGACACAGGCGGGCGATTCCTTCGAGGACATCGAGAGGGGCCCGATGATGGTGCTCGTCTACGGCATGCCCGGATTCGTCCGAGTGGCGCGCGCAGCGTCCATCCCCATCGGCGAGCCGATGACTATCGCCGAGCTGGTCGGTCACTTCGACGATCCGGCACCCCCCATCACGATCACCCGTGCCGAGTACGACGAGGTGATGGCGGCCCTCGCGCCCCTCGTCGACGTCCCGCCCGACCGCTCGGAGGAGGCGTGGCGCCGCTTCGCGTGGATCCGGTCGAGCTACGAGCCCGCCGTGCGGTCCTTGGCGGGCCTCACGTTCGCGTACCCGGCCCCGTGGACGACCGACCGCGCCGCGAAGGTCGGCCGGCCGCGGTTCCTACGGCGCCGGCCCATCGCGGTGGACTGGTCGGTGATCGTGAAGGCGGCGGATGAGGAGCCGGCCGCGCCGGCCGGGCCCGCGTCGCCTACAGGTGGCTGAACCCCCCTGATTCCTCCTTGGTCATCGACACCGTCACCGGGTGACGGTCGAAGTGCGCAATCGCCTGCTCCATGTCGTCCATGAGGATCGTCGCCAGGTCCCGGCTGACGCCCTGGCGCACCAGGATGCGCTGGACCGACACGTCGGACACCGAGCCGGTGAGCGGGTAGGCCGGGACCTGCCAGCCGCGGTTGCGCAACCGGTCGGCGATGTCGTAGAGCGTGTACCCGGGGTCCTCGCCCTCGCGAATGCGCCACGCCACCGACGGGATCCCGGTCTGGGGGTCCGAGTCGCACAGCATCTCGAACGGCCCGAGCTTGGCCACCTCGTGCGCCAGGTATTTGCCGGTCAGGTAACAGGCGTCGTGCACATTGCGGTACCCGTCCCGGCCGAGGCGCACGAAGTTGTAGTACTGGGCGACGATCTGGCCGGCCGGCCGCGAGAAGTTGATCTGGAACACCGGCATGTCGCCGCCCAGGTACGTCACGTGGAAGATGAGGTCCTCGGGCAACTCCGCCTCGTCGCGCCAGAGCGCCCAGCCCACCCCGAGAGGCGCCAGCCCGAACTTGTGGCCGGAAGTGCTGATCGACTTGACGCGCGGGACGCGGAAGTCCCATTCGATGTCCGGGGCACAGAACGGCGCGAGGAACGCGCCGCTGGCGCCGTCCACGTGGATGTCGATGTCGAGACCCTTTTCCTCCTGGAGCTGGTCCAGCGCCTGGGACAGCTCAAGCACCGGCTCGTAAGCGCCGGTGTAGGTCACGCCGAACGTGGGCACCACCATGATGGTGTTCTCGTCGACCCGCTCGAGCATCTGCTCGACGTCCATGCAGTAGCGGCCGGGGGACATCGGGATCTCGCGCATCTCTACGTCCCAGTAACGGGCGAACTTGTGCCATACCACCTGCACGGGCCCGCAGACCATGTTCGGGTTGTCGGCCGGCTTGCCGGCGGCCTTGCGCTTGGCCCGCCACCGCCACTTGGCCGCCATGCCGCCGAGCATGCAGGCCTCGGAGGAGCCGATGGCCGAGCACCCGACGGCCCGGCTGGTCTCGGGCGCGTGCCACAGGTCGGCCAGGATGTGCACGCAGCGGCGCTCGATCTCGGCCGTCTGGGGGTATTCGTCCTTGTCGATCAGGTTCTTGTCGATGGCGATGTCCATCAACTTGTGGATCTCGGGCTCCTCCCACGTCTGGCAGAAGGTGGCCAGGTTCTGGCGGGCGTTGCCGTCGAGCATCAGCTCGTCGACGATCGCCTGGAACGCATCCTCCGACCGCATCTGCTTGGTGGGGCACCGGCTCGAGGGCAAGCGGGCGTGGAGCTCCCGGTCCGCGTAGATGGAGTCGAACATTTCCTCACGGACCGACTCCCGCTTGTGCAGTGGCATGGCACGTCCCCTCTCATCCGAAGTTCGGTGTTCGGATGCGTACCGTACCGGTGCCTGACGCCGGGCGTGTCGGCGTGTCGGCGTGGCGCGGCGCGCAAGGGCGCGAGCTGGGTGGGTCGATCGGAGCGGGACGGGCCCGCCGCGTCAGCTGCGGTGTGTCGGCGTCAGCTGGCGAGCGCCAACGCTTCGCGGCGTCCGGCGGCGACCGTACGGACGTTCGGCACACGCCCGGCGGGCTCACGGCTCGTGCGCCGCGATTCCTGGCCGTCGGGCCGATCCGCCAGTCTCGAGCGGAGTTGCCGCAGCGCCTTGGTGTGGATCTGGCAGACCCGGCTCTCGGTGACTCCGAGGACGGAGCCGATCTCCGTGAGCGTCATGCCGTCGTAGTAGTACATCGTGAGGACGGTGCGTTCCCGCTCGGGCATCCCTTCGACCGCGTCGAGCAGCGCCTGCTTGGACTCTTTGGCTTCGAAGGTGTCTACCGGTCCGAAGGAGCGATCGGGCAGAGACTCGCCAAGGGTCGAGCGATCCGCTCGATCACCGCTGCCGCCACGAAGGACCTCGTCGAGCGCCATGACGCCGGATGAGGAGATCTTGCGCATGGCCGTGTGGAAGTCGGCCGAGGACATTTGGAGCTCCTGGGCGACCTCGGCCTCGGTCGGCGTGCGCCGCAGCGTCGTCTCCAGGTGCGTCACCGCCTGCTCCACGGCCCGGGCCTTGCTCCGCACCGAACGGGGCACCCAGTCGATGGACCGCAGCTCGTCGATGATGGCGCCCTTGATGCGCGGGATGGCATAGGTCTCGAAGCGGAGATTGCGGTCCGGCTCGAACCGCTCGATGGCGTCGATGAGCCCGATGATGCCGTAGCTGGTCCGGTCGTCCTCGTCGAAGTGACGGGGCAGCCCGGACATCACCCGGCCCGCCACGTACTTCACGAACGGCGAGTAATGCTCGATCAATTGGTTGCGCAGCGTCCGGTCGCCGGTCCGCTTGAACTCGGACCAAATACCGTTCACGCCGTCTACATCGGCCTCCGGTGTTTCGGAGCCTGCAAGCATTGTCGTTGCCACGTATCCCCCTCCCTCATTGTGGAGCCTCCGACAGGCGCCACGCCTTCCAATGAGGTGTTGCTATTTGACCATGCTCAATCCGGTCGTTCAGGAGTAGCTACCACTCTATTTCACTCTGTTTTGCCTGGTGGGTTGCCTCTTCGTTGTCAGTTGGTTGCAGAAACGGGGCGTCGAATTGGCACAATCCGCCCCGGGTCCCTCCCGCTGGAAATCGATATGGAGTCGGTGCGAGTCCCCTTTGAGCGGTCTTTGAGCGGCCCGGTTCCCGCCCGAAAAGGCCTCGATCACCGTGCCCGCCCCTGCGCGCGCCGCTAGTCCATTTGGCCCACGCGACGTCGGCTCCACGCACGAGATGGGACGCTTGCCGCATCCACCGGCACCGCCGAGCGACCCCCGATCCTCCCGTCGCCCACCCCTCTCCCGTTGGTCGTCGGACCATTGCGTGCGCGCCCCAATTTCCCGCCAAAATTCACAAAATGCGACCGATCGGCACCCGTGCTGTCTCAAGCGCGGCCGGTCACGGGCCGACAGACAACATGTGACGATCTCGATGGATTTGGAGCGGACACGCCACCGCGACGGTTTCCGACATGGCGCGACGGACTCCCCTTCCCACTCGCGCGACGTGCCCGAGCGTCTCGGAGCTGACCGCCGGATCCTGATCGCCGAGGACGACCACAGTTGCCGGTTGGCCCTTCACCAGTACTTCGAGCGCTCGGGCTACCGGGTGACGGAGGCCGCCGACGGCCCGGCGTCACTGCGAGCGGTGTTCCAGAGCTCGGCGGACCTGGTCATTCTTGACCTGGGCCTGCCCGGGGTCGACGGCCTCGATGTGTTGGCCAAGATCAGGCGTGACAGCGCCGTGCCCGTCATCGTGTGCTCGGGACGCGATTCCGAGAGCGAGCGCATCCGCTCACTCGACCTGGGAGCGGATGACTTCGTGGTGAAGCCGTTCTCCTTCGCCGAGCTCGAGGCCCGGGTTCGGGCCGTGCTCCGGCGGGGCGCCAAGACACCAGCGAACCGGATCCTCCACTACGGGGATCTCGTCATCGACCGCGACACGCGCTCGGTCACGCTGGCCGAGACCGTCGTGCCGATGACCCGCAAGGAATTCGACCTTCTCGCCTTCTTGGCTGCGTCGCCGGGCCGGGTCTTCTCGCGCCAGGACCTCCTCGAGCGGGTATGGGCGTCGACGGACGAATGGCAAGGCTGTTCGACCGTCACCGAGCACGTCCGCCGGATCCGGCTCAAGATCGAAGAAGACCCGAACACGCCACACTGGATCGCAACGGCGCGCGGCATCGGGTACCGCTTCTGCGCTCCGTAACTCGCGCCCCCGCAGCATCGGGGCACGCCGCCAGATCCAGGGCCTGATCGGCTCCGCACCACACCCGCACCACGGTCGCACCACGACAGCACCACGTCAGCACAACATTGGTCCATAAGACCTATTGAGCTGGGGCGACGCGCCGGCGACACTTGATTTCGACGGAAAGCGAACCCATCGCGGCGGGACCCGAATGGGCCGGGTTCGCGGCGCGTCACAGAGTCTGTGCACAGGGCGCAGCGGTGATGAGGGGGAAGTCCAATGATGCTCGGGTCGCCTTGCCGGCACCGTCCGCATCGCCGCAGTGCGGCACAGAGTTACGGGGTGGAGCGGTCATGACGACATCGCTCGACCTGCACACCAGGGTGCCCTTGCACGAGGGCCTGCACCGGAGCGCTCCCTCACCAGGGATCGGGGTCGGTCCCGTCGTAGCCACCCGGACGATCCTCGTCGCGGAGAGCGACTACGTCTTCCGTGCGGCCCTGCGCCGATTCCTCGAGCAGTCCGGTTACCGGGTGATCGAAGCGGACACCATGGCGAACTCCTTGCGAGCGGTGTTCCGGCAGGAGGCCGACCTCGTCGTGCTCGACCTCGATCGCGACGGCGGTACGGCCGACGTCCTGACCAAGATCCGGCGCCGCAGCACGGTGCCGGTCATCGTGAGCTCGGACCAGGCCTCGGAACAGGATCGCGTCCGGTTGCTGAATCTCGGTGCCGACGACTTCATCGACAAGCCCTATTCCATGCCCGAGCTCGAGGCCCGGGTGCGGGCCGTGATGCGCCGCGGCAGCGCAGCGCCGACGACGACGCTGGACCTGGGAGGCCTCGTGATCGACCACGGGACCCGCACGGTGACTCTCGGTGAGGCCGAGGTCCCGATGACGCGCAAGGAGTTCGACCTCCTGGCCTTCCTGGCCACGAGCCCCGGTCGCGTGTTCTCCCGCGAGGAGTTGCTCGAACGGGTGTGGGGCTCGACCAGCCGTTGGCAGGGGTGCTCAACGGTCACCGAGCACGTGCGCCGGGTCCGGCTCAAGATCGAGACCGACCCCGAGAACCCACGGTGGATCACGACCGTGCGCGGCATCGGCTACCGGTTCTCCTCGGCCACCGCGGCGTAGGCGGCGGCCGGCCCGAGCCGGATCACGGAGCTCCGCCTAAGGCGGAGGGTGCTGGCCCGCCAGCAGATAGCCGCCGCCGTCGGAAGTCGCCACCATGGCGAAGAACCGATCCACCGGCGACTGCCCACCGCGCGAGCCGAAGAACGGCTCGTCGAACGAGAACACGCCGCCGTCCGCCGCCAGTTCCCAATAGCCGCCGCCCGGCGGACCGGGCGCCATGCCGACGATGGGCGCGTTGAGCGCCTGGCCCCCCATGGACCCGTGGAAGGTGGCGGTGCCGAACGAGAAGATGCCCCCGTCGGACGCGACCTCCCAGTAGCCGTTCCCGTCGGGGGTGGCGGCCAACCCGATGATCGGGGCGTTGAGCGCCTGGCCGCCCATCGATCCGTGGAACGTCGCGGTGCCGAAGGAGAAGATGCCTCCGTCGGACGCGACCTCCCAATAGCCACCGGCGGGCGAACTGGTCCCGGCGAGTGCAGCGCCCACGAGCGGCAGGTTCGACGTGACGGGAGATCCGGGCGTCGGCGCGTCACCGAAGCCATAGGTCGCCGTCACCTGGGGCCCCGCATTGCCACCACAGATCGACACGAACGCGTAACCCTTCGCGCGCAACTGCGTGATGATCTGCGGCAACGCGGCCACCGTCTCGGAACGGTCACCACCGCCGTCGTGCATGCCGACCACGGCCCCGGGGAACGCGGCCCCGACGACGGCTTGCACGATGGCCCCGACGCCCGGACGCGTCCAGTCCTTCGAGTCGACGGAGTAGCTCATGGTCGTCATGCCGCGGGCCGCGACTTCGTTCAGGACCGTCGCGTTGAACGCGTCGTACGGAGGACGCAGGCATTGCGGTGTCGTGCCGGTGACGGCGCGTATCTCGCTCTGGGTCTGGTCGATCTGCGCGCCGACCTGCGCGGGCGACAGCTTCGTCAGATCGGGGTGGCTCCACGTGTGGTTCTCGACGGGATAGCCCGCGCTCGTCAGGAGCCTTGCGTACTGCGGGTACCGCGGCACCTCCTCGCCGACCTCGAAGAACGTCGCCGGCACGTGGTACTGCTGGAGGACCGAGAGGACGGCCGGCGTATAGGGACTGGGCCCGTCGTCGAACGTGAGGGCGACCACCTTGGCCCCCGCTGTCGCCGCCCCGCCGGGAGCCTGCCAGGTGTAGAAGGCAGCGCCGCTGCCGGCGGCGGAGGCCACGTTTACCGGAGCGGCCAAGGCGACGAGTACCGACGCGGCGATCGCTCCAAAGACCCGTTGCCGCCATCCCGCCCTCATCGGGGTTCTTTCTTAGCGCTTCGGGGTTGTGGGGAAGGGGATTCCCTCGCGTGTGTGTATGCGCCTACACACACGACTGCGCTCAGCCGCCCCGGCCCGCGCGCGGCGAAGCCGCCTGCCGGTCCCTGTCGGGGCCCGCGGAGTTGCAAGAAACGGCGTCCGGTTGCAGGTTCGTCGCCAGAACCAGGAAAAAAGGCCGAAAGACCCCCCTGCAACCTGCGTGTGTCCTATCGTAATTAGAGGGGAGTTGGGCGAAAATAGATCTCTCGATTGTCGAGGGGGCTGAACAGATGGCGTTCGATGTCGGCGGGACACCGGTTGAGCCACGCGTGGTCGCGGGTTCCTGGCCGCTGGCCGGTCGTTCAGGCGAGCTCCAACTTCTGAAGGAAGCGATCCGCGCACGCCGTGGCGCCGTGATCGTGGGTCCGGCCGGCAGCGGCAAGACCACGCTGGCGCGAGCCGGCGTCGAGTTCGCCCAGGACCAGGGCATGGCGGTCGCCCTCGTGGCGGGCACCGAAGAGGCGCGCTCCTATGCCTTCGGCGCCTTCGCTTCGCTGCTGCCGCCCGGACTGGCCGCCGTCGGACCCGGGGCTCAAGGGGACCTGCTCCGCTACTACGCCCGGGAGCTCGCCGCGACCTCCGAGGGGCGACCGCTCCTCTTGCTGGTCGACGACGCGCACCTTCTCGACGACGGTTCCGCGATGCTGATGCACCAACTGTCCCTCAACGAGACAGCCACCGTCGTCGCCTGCATTCCCACGGCGGGCCCGGCCGTGGAGAAATTCACCGACCCGACGGTGGTGTTGTGGAAGGACCATGACTCGACGCGCATCGAGCTGTCGAAGTTCGGGGACGACACCATCGAGGAGTTGCTCCGGCGCGTGTTGGGTGGCCCGATCGACGCCGCCTCGGTACGCCTCGTCGCGGACTACACACGGGGCGACCCGCTCTTCGTACGCGAGGTCATTGCGGGGGCGCTCGAGAATCAGGCCCTGACCGACGAGAGCGGCGTC
>DATMMN010000046.1:0-2810 GCA_035569675.1 Acidimicrobiales bacterium
GTCCGCGCCTCGTGCCTGTCGGTCAGGCAGGGGTGATGACGACCTTGAGCGCTTCGTTGGCTGCGGCATTCTTGAACACGTCGTACGCCTGGTCCATCTGGTCGAATGTGAACGAGTGGGTGCCCATCTTCTCCGCCGGGATCCGCCCGCCGGCCACCATCTTCATCAGGGTCGGGATGGAGACGGTGTCGACCAGCCCCATCGTGAGGGTCACGTTCTGGATCCACATGTTCTGCATGGGCAGCTCGACCGGGATCCCGTGCACACCGATGTTGGCGATGGTGCCGCCGGGGCGGACCAGCGAGGCTGCGGTGAGCAGGGTCTCGGGGAAGCCGACGGCCTCGATCGAAACGTCCACACCGAGGCCGTCGGTCAGGCCCAGTACGTCGGTGGCGGTACCGGGCCCGGCCTCGACCGCGTCGGTGGCGCCGAACTCCAGGGCCTTGGTGAGACGGAACTTGTTGGTGTCGACCGCGATGACCTTCGAGGCGCCCCAGAGGCCGGTGGTAAGGATCGCGGCGAGTCCGACCGCGCCCGCGCCGACGACGGCTACGGTGTTGCCCGGGCGGACTCTGCCGGCCAGGACGCCGACTTCGTAGCCCGTGGGCAGCGAGTCGGCCAGGAAGATGGCCTGTTCGTCGGCGACGCCTTCGGGTACCACATAGAGCGAGGTGTCGGCGTAGGGTACGCGCACCAGCTCAGCCTGGGTGCCGTCGATGAGGTGTCCGAAGATCCAGCCGATGCCGCCGACGGTCTGGCAGTGCGAGGGCATCCCGCGCTGACAGTACTCGCAGCGACCGCATTTGGTGATGGCGGGGACCAGGACGCGGTCGCCGACGGAGAACCCGCGCACGGCGTCGCCGACCTCGGTGATGGTCCCGACCGCTTCGTGGCCCAGGATCCGGCCGTCGGTTACTGCGGCGACGTCGCCGTGCAGGATGTGCAGGTCGGTTCCGCAAATCGTCGTGGTGTCCACTCGCACCACGACGTCGGTCGGCTCCTGCACGGTCGCATCGGGCACCTCTTCCCATGCCTTGCTGCCCGGACCATGAAATACCAACGCCTTCATGGAAGACCTCCCGTTGCCCGATCGATGTCATCGCTAGTAGGCCGACCGTAGGTCGGTGGAGAGACGGTCACGTGTCCCAGAATCGGACAGGGAGGCTGATCGATGCGAGGCGCCGAAGGTGCCGTCGCTATCGGCGTGCAGCTAGACCTTCGTCGCCAGCAGGTCACCGAGGTGCTGGTCGATCTGGGGCATGTAGGTGGGGGCGACGCCGAACACGCTGAGGTGACCGAGGAGGTCGTCGACTACCCGCAGCTCGCTACCCTTGATTTGTTCCTGCTCGGCCCGGCAATCACGGACGGGGAAGAACATGTCCTCGGCCATCGGCATGACGTACGTCTTGGCGGTGATGCGAGCGAGCGCGGCATCGAGGTCGCCGCCGGTGAGGCGTGCGACGTCGCCGCGTTGCCACTTCCATGCCATGGCGAGTAGGTCGTTGGGGTCCATCGCCGTGAAGTAGGGCTCGAGGAAGCCTTCCACGAACGCCTCCTTGCTCTCGAACTCCAGCGCGCGCCAGCCCTCCTGCTTCCAGAACTCGGTGGAGAACCCCATAACCGCCCAGATCCCGGCGTGCCGCTTGAGCCCGGCCGCGACCTCGGTGTTGGAGCCGTACTCGCCGCCGTTCCATCCGGGGTCGGAGGTGATGGCCTCGACCAACGCCTTGGTGTAGAGGAAGTCGTGCGGCGTGTTCTGCGCGGTGCCCGCGATCGGGGCGGCGCGCAGCACCTTTTCCGGGAAACGCACAGCCCACTCGTAGGTCTGCTGCGCGCCCATCGAGCCGCCGACCACCAACTGCAGCGTCTCGATACCCAGGTGCTCGCGCAGGAGGCGTTCCTGGGCGACGACGTCGTCGCCGATGCGCACGTGTGGGAACTTCGCCATGCTGATCGCGTCCGGGGCGTTGTGCGGCGACGTCGATAGACCGGAGCCGATCTGGTCGACGCAGACGATGAAGTAAGCCTCGGGGTTGAGGGCATGGTCGGGGCCGACGTAGACGTCGCGCCAGATCTGGTGGGTGCCCGAGTACCAGGTGGTGATGAGTATCGCGTTGTCCTTGTCGGGGCTCAGGGTGCCCCACGTGGTGTAGGCGAGGCGGCAGTCCTCGATCACGCCGCCCTCCTCCAGCTCCAGACGGCCGATCGAGACGACCTTGTAGTCGCCGTGGAACTCGGGGCTGTAGTACGGGTTTGTGATCATGTTGTCTCCTGAGCGTCGAGGATGACGCTCACTCTGGGCCCGGTCCCCGGTTGGCCGATGTCCGAAAGTGGGACATCTGGTGCCCTTGACTGGCGGAGGACAATTGGAAGGAAGCACGAAGGGGTTTAGCCGCCATGAGCGAGCTCTCGTACCGCACGCATCTGGTGGCCGCCCGCGCTGACCTCCTCGACGGGGTCGATCGGCAATTGTCCGGTGTTCCCGATTACGTGGCTGCGTCCTGGCGGCGCAGCGTGTCCTCGGGCGTACCGCCGAGCAAGGTGTCCAACAAGTACTTCACCGACCTCGACCTCGGGTCACGGCTGGTCTGCTGCGCCCAGCCAGTGATCGCGCAGCTGGCGGAGCAGATCTCCGACATCCCGATGTCCGTCGCGCTGACCGATCACCAGGCCCGGCTTCTCGCCCGCCGCGACGGCGACTCGGGGTTCGGCCGCCTCCTCGACCGCGCATACTTCGCGCAGGGCTTCGGCTACGCGGAGGACACCTGCGGTACCAACGGCGTCGGTACGGTGCTGGAGTTCGGCGACTC
>DATMMN010000047.1:0-15859 GCA_035569675.1 Acidimicrobiales bacterium
GAACACGGACGCGTGGCGGGCCGCCGAGGTGCCGTCCACAAACGGGCACGGCACCGCGCGTGGTGTGGCGTGCGTGTACGACGCACTGCTCCAACCTGGTCTGCTCCTGTCGACCGAGCTCCTCTCGGAGGCTGTTTCGCCGCAATCGGAGGGATACTGCCCCATCCTCCACGAGGAGGTCACGTTCGGTCTCGGATTCAAGCCGACGGTGCCGCGCCGACCTTTTGGCCCGAACCCAAACAGCTTCGGTCACTTCGGCACCGGAGGTGCTGTCGGTTTCGCCGATCCCGACGCGCGGGTCGCGTTCGGCTATGTCATGAACCACGTCATCCCCCGTTGGCAGAGCACGCGCAATCGCGCGTTGATCGACGCCGTCTACGCCGTGCTCTGATCTCCAACGCGCGTTCAGTTCTTGGATTAACTGCGAGTTGCGCGTTGATGAAAAGCCTCCCGTGACTGCATAGCGCGCGGGGGTGCGGGTATAGGGAGTGCAGCGCGAAGACGGATGACAAAGCGGTCCTGCGCGTCGGACGTTGAAGACCCACGTTCGAAGTCCCACCTTGCACAGGGGATCCGTCGCGTCGCGTGCAGCCGTTCGACCATCGACATGCCCGTTCGGAAACCGTACCCACTCGATCGATCAATTGAGGACGACCTCATGAACATTGCCGTCATCGGATCTCGTTATCGCCTCGGAGCGGTGGTGACCTGCGCGCCCGAATCGACGACCTGGGATGCGCGTGACACCCGGCTGGACGAGCGGGTGCTCGTCGTGACACCGGAACCGGGATGTGACGAGCGGTTCGCCGCACTGGCAAGTGCGGTGTTGGATCGATCGTCCGCCCACCTGGTCGGCCTCTACGACATCGGGGCGATGACCCACGATTTCGTCGTCTTCGGGACTACCACGTCGACCTCTTCCAACGAGGTGCAGGTCCGGCCGCTCGGTGGGAGCGCCCCATGGTCGAGTCAAGGCCCGGGGGGCGGGCCGGGTCCGGGGCACTGATCGATGCTTGTCGCCGTTGCCCTTCTTGTCGTCTCGCTCTGCCTCTTCGCCGTCGCCATGGCGACGCTGTGGTGGATGCTCCATGCCTGGCGCACACCCGAAGTCTTCCGCTCGCTCGGGTTCGGCCAGGTGGTTACCGGCCACGCTGAGTCGCCGCTGAGCTTCTCGCTCATCGTCCCTGCCCGTCACGAAGAAGCTGTGCTCGGAGCCACCCTGGACCAGCTGGCAGACCTCGACTACTCGGCCTTCGAGGTTCTCGCCGTCGTCGGCCACGACGACCCGGGCACCAAGGAGGTGGCCGATGCCGCGGCCCGTCGTCACGGTGGCCGGATCCGGGTCGTGGTCGACCAATCGTGGCCGAAGAACAAGCCGAGTGCGCTCAACACCGCACTCGCCGATTGCCGCGGTGACGTCGTGGGTGTCTTCGACGCCGAGGACGAGGTCCACCCCCGGCTCTTGCGGCAGGTGGCGGGCGCGTTCGACCGCAGCGGTGCTCACGTCGTGCAGGGCGGCGTGCAGCTCGTCAACTTCCAGTCGAGCTGGTACTCACTGCGCAATTGTCTCGAGTACTTCTTCTGGTTCCGCTCCCGTCTGCACCTACACGCGGAGCGAAGGTTCATCCCACTCGGCGGCAATACCGTGTTCGTTCGCACCGATCTCCTGCTTGCCGTCAGTGGTTGGGACCCCATGTGCCTGGCAGAGGACTGCGAGCTCGGGGTGCGACTCTCCAGCCTCGGTGCGCGCGTCGACGTCGCGTACGAGCCGATGCTGGCCACCCGCGAAGAGACCCCGGGAACGCTGCGCGGTCTGCTCAAGCAGCGAACGCGTTGGAACCAGGGATTTCTGCAAGTGCTGCGCAAGGGTGAGTGGCGTCGACTGCCGACACGGGGCCAGCGGACCCTTGCCCGCTACACGCTGGCGATGCCGTTCCTGCAGGCCTTCACCGGCCTGGTGATCCCGGTGTCGATCTACTCGATGATCGCCCTGAAGATACCGGTCGCCCTGGCGCTCGTTTCCTTCTTGCCGGTGATCCCGACCCTGGCGGCACTCGCCTTCGAGCTGGTGGGCCTCCGCGAGTTCGGGCGCGTCTTCTACATGAAGCCGCGCGTCTATGACTACGTACGCCTCGTTCTGGGCTTGTTCCCGTACCAGCTCTTCCTCGCCAGCGCCGCGGTGCGGGCGGTCGTACGCGAGCTCTTCGGCCGGCGCGGCTGGGAAAAGACGGCGCACACCGGTGCACACCGTCCGGCAGCGGCACCAGCGACTGCGCCCACGCGGCCGGGCCCACCCGTTGGTGCGCCGGCGCCTCGTGAGCGTCAGCCCGAGCCCGCCCTGAGGATGGCGGCGGCGCGGAGGTGACCCAGGCCCCCGAGCTCCCGCGCCTGAACCGGCCGCTCGAGCTCCCACCCCGCCCCTTGGACGCGCCGCGGCGACGCGCGCCCTCCGTCGACGATCTGGTCAGCGGCAGGGCCCGCCAACCTTCCGCCCGCCCTCCGCTGACCCAGCGCACCACCCGTTACGCAAGAGCATGGGTACACCGGCACCGCATCAGCCTGATCGTGCTTTCCAGCCTGCTCGTGGTGGTGGGCATCGTGCACGGCGTCGGCATGTCGCGTATGCCGCTCCCCGTCGACGACGAGGGGACCTACATGGCCCAGGCCTGGGCCGTCCAGGTCCGGCACGCCCTCACGCCCTACACGTACTGGTACGACCACCCCCCTGTCGGTTGGATCCAACTGGCGGGATGGACGTTCGTGACCCACGCGTTTTCCGGTGCAACACTTGCGGTCGTCGCCGGGCGCCGCATCATGTTGCTCTATGCGCTGGCCGACGCTGCGCTGCTTTATCTGATCGCCCGGCGGCTCCGACTGTCCCGCGTCTGGGCCTCGGTCGCCGTCCTCGCGTTCGCGCTGAGCCCGCTCGCTGTCAACTATCAGCGCATGATCTTTCTCGACAATCTGTCCATGCCGTGGTTGCTCGCCGCGTTCGCACTGGCCATGACCCCGCGCCGGCGCCTCTGGACTTTCGGCGCCAGCGGGGCCTGCTTTGCAGTAGCCGTGCTCAGCAAGGAGACGATGCTGTTGTTCCTGCCCGCGCTGGTGTACCAGGTGTGGCAGCGGGCGCATCGGACGACCCGCGCCTTTTGCGTGACGGCCGTGGTGTCGGTCTTTGGGCTTCTCGTCGCCGTCTATCCGCTTCTTGCCCTGTTGAAGAACGAGCTCGTGCCCGGACCGGGCCATGTCAGCCTGTCGAGTGCGATCGCTTTCCAGCTCAACGGTCGCCAGGGCACCGGCAATCCGTTCAACGCCACGAGCCAGGCACATTCGCTCGTCACGGGTTGGCTGCACCTCGATCCGTGGTTACCCGTAGCCGGACTGGTGTGCCTGCCGGTAGGGCTTTGTGTGCGCCGCCTCCGACCGCTCGCCGTCGCCGAGCTGATCGCTCTCCTCGACGTCCTGCGCGGCGGCTACCTCCCGGTTCCGTTCATCATCGGGATCTTGCCCTTTTCGGCCCTATTGGTGGCGGGCACGGGCTCGACCTTGCAGGGTCTGGTGCGCCGGACAGCACACCGCCGCACGTGGGTCGCCCTCAAGGGTGGCGCATGGCTCGGCGCCGCCGGGGCGCTCTTGGTCTTCGTCGTGCCGGCGTGGGCATCAGGCCTGCGTAGCCAGATGGCCACGGACCAAGTCACACCAACAGTCGAGGCCGAGTCATGGGTCGAGCACCATCTGCCCCGCACTGACCGGCTTCTCGTTGACGACACCGTCTGGGTCGACCTCGTGGACCACGGATTCAACCGGCCCTATGGGGTGGTCTGGTTCTACAAGCTCGGTTCGGTCAACAACCTCGATCCGTCCGTGCGGCGCACCCTCGGTGGCGGCTGGCGCAACTTCCAGTACGTGATCGAGACGCCCTCCATGCGAGCTGCCCTGGTGGGATCGGGCATTCAAGCGCTGCCACAGGTGTCGCAGGCCGTCGCGCACTCGGTTCCCATCGCGTCCTTCGGCAGCGGAGTGGACACCATCGTCGTCCGCCGCGTCACCACTTCGACCGGACATGGCAGCACGAACACCGCGCCGCGTAGAGCGGGGGGTACCGGGTCATCACCAACCAACTCAACGAAAGCAGGGAACCACACATGACAGTTGAGGAAACTCCAACCCCAGCTCCGAGGTTCGCCACGGTCGTGCGTGGTTACGACCGACTGCAGGTGGACGACTACGTCGAGCACCTGCACCGCTGGATCGAACAGGCCGATTACCGGGCCCAACAGTGCGAAGTTGCCGCCACGCGTGCCAATTCGGACGCGGACCAATTGCGGCGCCGGCTGGCGTCGGTGGACGCCGGCACACTCACCGCCACACCGGAATCGATGAGAGCGTTGGGCGATCGCGTCGGCAGCATCATGCAGTCCTCCTTCCAGGCCGCCAAGGACGTCCACCGTCGGGGCGAGGACGAGGCGAGGTCGCGGGCGGCCGCGGCGGAGGAAACCGCAACGCAGATCATCGCGGAGGCGACGATGCGTGCCGAGGAGCTCTCGCGCGCTGCCGAGGATCTCTTCGTGCAGGCCCAGGAGGCCCTCGCCCGGGCGAACAGCGTGGCGTCCCGCGAAATGGACGAGGCGAGGGCACGCGCGGCCATGGAGGGCGAGGACCTGCTCGAACGAGCCCGCAACGAGGCGCGCGAACTGGCGCGCCTGACCGCCGAGGAGGAGCAGGTGCGCCGCGAGCAGTTGGCTGTCCTCGAGGAGCACCGCAAGCGCATCATGGAGGAACTCGGGGTGCTGCACAGGCGGCTGGGCGACATCGGTGACGGCCTTTCGGCGCCAAGGCCACGGCAGGCCCAGCAACCACGGCAGGCGCAAGCGCAGCTCAAGGCCGCGGCGCCCAAACGAGGCGGCGCGGGTCACGACGACGAGACGATGGTCCTCGAGCTGCCTGCCGGCGGTACGGCGGAGAAACCGACGCGCAGGAGAGTGGCGTCGTCAACCCGCTGAGCCCGACCCAGTGGCGCACCTCTGCGCCGCCGGCCGTCAGCCCGGTTTCAACGGCACCGCGGCGGTCACGCCGTCGCCGCGTGCCCGGATTCGCCCGAATCATCCTGATCGCGCTGACGGGTCTCGCGGTCCTCGCAAGCGCCATCGCGCTCGGTATCGGCACATCGGGCGAACCTTCCCGGCCGGCGGGCGGCCCGCACGCCGGCGTTCCGCGGGCTGCCCCTTCGGTTGCCACGCCGCGTCGGGCAGCCGATCAGGCCTTTGGTGCCGCCCTGTACTTCCTCGATCACTACGAACTTCGCAGCGGTCGTGTCGCGCGGTGGGACCAGGGCGGAGACACGGTGAGTGAGGGTGAGGCATACGCGATGTTGCTGAGCGTCGCCGCCGGCGACCGCCGCCGTTTCGATGCCGCGTGGGATTGGACCCGCATCCACCTTCTTCAGCCCGACGGCCTGATGGCGTGGCATTGGGCGAACGGCGCGATCACCAGTAGCGAGTCCGCGGCCGATGCGGACGTCGACGCCGCCTACGCGCTCGAGCTGGCGGCAACGCGATTCCACGAACAAAGTGATCTCGCCGCGGCGGCGGCCATGGCGGCGGCGATCGCGGGGAACGAGACAGTCGGCGCTCCCAGCGGCCCCGTGCTCGTCGCAGGTCCCTGGGCGGTCGGCCCGCCGGCGTACGTCAATCCCAGCTATGCCTCGCCATCGGAGTTGGCGGCGCTGGCCGTGCTCCCCGGTGAGATCCAGAGTTTTGCGGCTCTCGCTGCCGGCACCCGTGCCCTCGTCGGGCAGGTCCTGGGGTCGGGCGCGTTACCGCCGGACTGGGTGCAGCTCACAAACGCAGCCCCGGTCGACGTGAGACCACAGGGGAGCGGGACGGACGATCGCTACGGCTTCGATGCCGTGCGCATACCTGTCCGTTGGGCTGGTTCATGTACTGCGGCCGACCGCAGGGTCGCAGCCGCTTTGTGGCCGGTCCTTGGACCGGCGGCTCTCCGCGGCCGTGCGACCGTCGAGCTCGGCCTGCGACACGGTGAGATCCAAGAGCACGGCGCCGTGAAGTCACCGGTGGGCCTTGTGGCCGCCGCCGCGAGCGGCTGGGCCGCGGGGCACCGCAGCGAGGCGCTCGGACTGTTGTTCCGCGCGGAGGTACTCGATCACGCGCATCCGACCTACTACTCGAGCGCGTGGGTGGCGCTTGGGCGCGTCCTTCTCGAGACGGGACGCCTCGGGACCTGTCCGGACTGGACCAACTGACGTCGACAGAGGCACTCCTCGCGGATCCTGCCCGCGAGATGATGATGGACTGATGAGCCCTCGTGCCGAACGGTGTCCATGACGGACGGATTCGAAGCGCTGGTCGCCGAGGGTGCTGCCGTGCCCGTCGCAGGGTGGGACTTTTCCTGGTTCGACGGTCGGGCCACCGAGGAGCGCCCGCCCTGGGGCTATGCCCGCCTGATGGGGGAGCGGATGGGCAATGTCGACCGCGCACTCGACATCGAGACGGGCGGGGGCGAGGTCCTGGCCTCAGTCCCGCGGCCGCCGAAGTTGCTCGTCGCCACCGAGTCGTGGCCGCCGAATGTCGAGGTTGCCCACCGGAGACTCGCCTCCCTCGGCGCGCGCGTCGTCGCCGTGGCCGACGCGCCGAGACTCCCGTTCGTCGGCGCCACCTTCGATCTGGTGGTGAGTCGTCATCCCGTCGTGACTCTGTGGGACGAGATCGCCCGGGTGCTCCGACCATGCGGCACCTACCTCTCCCAGCAGATCGGGGCCGGCACCAATCGCGAGCTCACCGATTTCATGATGGGTCCGCAACCCGTCAACCAGCGGCGCAGTGTCCAATCCCTGCGGACGGCAGCCGAAGCGGCCGGTCTCGAGGTCGTCGACCTGCGATCGTGCGCGCTGCGCGTGGAGTTCTACGACGTCGCTGCGGTCGTCTACTTCCTCCGGAAGGTCCACTGGACCGTGCCCGACTTCTCGGTCCCGAAATACGATCAGCGGCTTCGTGCCGTGCACGACCACATCGAACGCGTGGGGGCCTTCGTGTCCACCGCCCGACGGATTCTGCTCGAGGCGCGTAAGCCGGCCTGAAGACCGGTTCCCCCGATCAGAGGGGCGTGCGAATGCGCAGCCGGTTGTCCGACAGGGCGACCGTGAAAAGACCGTCGGATGACGTCTCGAACAGAAGCGCACGGAGATCCTGAACGAACTCCTCGAGCTGCTCGCCAAAGAGGTGAGGCGCGGTCGAAGACGTGGAGAGAACCCACGCCACGAGGTCATCGGCCGAGCGCGTCATCAGCCGGTCGTCGGGAACCAGAACGATCCGTTCCGGCGCGAACCCGGCGCTTTGGAACACCTCGTCCTCACCACTGGGCGAAGTGTCGCGGAACCCCTGTCCGGCCCGACGGTGCGGCCCGAGCCAGCGCCGGCGAAGTTCGTCGATGGCGGCTTCTGGCACTGCAGGGTGTGGCCCGATCCTCGGCTGCTCGTCCGGTGGGCTCGTATGCCAGAGATCAACCTGGACGACCGCGCCGTTCGGGTCGAGCATGTCCCGAACCGCGGTGGCTACCCGCGGACGATCCATCCAGTGGAAGGACTGGCCAAAGCTGACGACGCGGAACGTATCGAGGGATGCCGGAAGCTCTTCGGCTCGCATCTGCACCCACGTCGCGTTGGCGACTCCTTGCTCGGCCGCGGCGCGCGTGGCCTCGGCCACCATGCCGGGATCCGGGTCGAGGCCAACGACCTTGTCAAACAGGTGTGCAAACAGGAGTGCAACGCTGCCGGGACCGCACCCGACGTCGAGCAGGCGCCCCTGACCGTCCAGGCTCAGGTGTGCGGCTAAGGCATTGGCGAGAGCGGGCGCGTAGGGCTTGCGACCTTGGCGGTAGTACGTGGCCGTGCCCTCGAAGACCGTCTCGTCCCAAGTCCAGTCCTCCCAGCGGTACGGGATTGGATCCTCCGCCACGTGTTCAGTGTGACAGAGCCGACATCACATGAGCCCGGGTCACGGGTCACGGTTCTCAAGGCGCGGAGCAGGCCTCAGCTCGCCTGGCTCACCGTGCTCATGTTGTAGTCGGGGATGCGCAGCGCCGGCATGATCGTCCGGTTGAGGTGCTCGCCGAACTCACGCCCGAGCGCGCGCACCGGGGTGCCGACCTCGGTGGCCCGCACCAACAGGTCGACCGGGCTCTCATTGAAGCGGAAGTTGTTGGCTGCCCCCACGACCTTGCCGTTCTGAATCACGTAGACCCCGTCGCGCGTGAGACCGGTCATCAGAAGCGTCGCCGGGTCAACCGTTCGGATGTACCACAGGCACGTCAGCAGCAGGCCGTTCTCCGTGCGCGCCACCATGTCGTCGACCGAGCCGCCGTCGTGCAACCCGCAACGGAGGATCAGGTTGTCGATGTACGGCGCCATGGTGGCGCCCGACTTGGCGGCGCCCGCCCGGTGGTAGCGCAGGCGAGCCAGCACCCCGTCGCGGAGCCAGTCGGTGCGCGGGCAGGGGAGGCCGTTGTCGAAGACGGACACCTCCGAACTCGAGGCGCCCGCGGCGACGAACGGGCGGCACTCGACGCCGCCTTCGTCGGGGTCGCTGTAGAGCGTGAAGGGCAGCGAGGTGATCGTCTCGCCGATCCGGGTTCCGCCGCCCTCCTTTGAGAACACGGTCCGGCCGTCCTCTGTGTCCTGGCCGCCGAGCGCGTCGTAGTCGATCGTCGCCATCATGTCTACGACGCCCGAGGGCGGGAGGATCACCTCGTAGCGGCCGGCGTCCAGCGCGATCTGCTTCTTGGCCCAGTCGAGGCGGCGCCAGATCTCATCTTCCATCGCTTCGAGCGAGGGGTCGATGCTGGGCACGCCCACCCAGGCCGAGCCGCTGCCGTCGGCGGTCCGGCCGACCAGGTTGACCGCCGCCGTGGGCTGCGTGTGCGACAGGCGCAGCCCGGTGGAGCTGCCGAGGTACAAGGTGCCCACGTCGATCTCGGCGAAGCCCGCCAGGACGGCGTCGCGGGCGCGGGCACGCTCGAAGGCGCCCGAGAGCGACGAGAGCACGTCGTCGAGCGCGGAGGCGTCGGTCTCCTCGGGTCCCTGGTCGAAGCTGCGCCGGCCGGGCGCGCCGTCCGAGGCGTCGACCAGGGCGAAGGCGTCCTCGGCCGGCGGGGACTGGCGCGCGTCGGCCAGCGCGTCGGTGACCATCTCGGTGACGCCGTCGGCCCCGACGACGCCGGCGCGGCTGGCGGTCGCGACCCCATCGCCGGCGATGACGACAACGCTCACATCGCGCGAGCGTTGGACGCCGTTGGTCGTGGTCGTGTTGAGCGCGAAGCGGACGTCGGCGTGGCTCCCCTCGTGAACCAGGACGATGCAGCCGTCGGCCCCGGCCTTCGACGCGGCCCCGAGGCCCGTTTCGACGACCTCCTGGGCGGGGATCACGCCGGCGCTCCCCGAATGTGGCGTGGCCCCGAACGGCTCGCCATGCTCACCGTCCCGCCTCGGCGCGCGCGTTGAGAATGTTCACGCCGCGCACGAGGACCGAGGGGCAGCCGTGGGACACGGGCGCGATCTGGCCCGGCTGGCCCTTGCCGCAATTGAACGCACCACCCAGCACCCAGGTCGATGCGCCGCCGACGGCTTCCATGGCGCCCCAGAAGTCCGTCGTCGTCGCCTGGTAGGCCACGTCCTTGAGCTGGCCGGCCAGCTTTCCGTTCTCGATGCGGTAGAAGCGCTGCCCGGTGAACTGGAAGTTGTAACGCTGCATGTCGATGGACCAGCTCTTGTCGCCCACGACGTAAATGCCGCGGTCGACGCCCCCGATGAGGTCCTCGGTGCTGGGCCCGTTCTGACCCGAGTGGGCCAGCGACACGTTGGCCATGCGCTGGATCGGCACGTGCATCGGCGAGTCGGCGAACGCGCACCCGTTGGAGCGCACGAAGCCCATTGCGGCGGCGATGGCGCGGTCGAGCTGATAGCCGACCAGGATGCCGTCGCGCACGAGGTCGAACGACTGGGCTGCGACCCCCTCATCGTCGATGCCCACGGTCGCAAGGCCGTGCTTGACGGTGCGATCGCCGGTCACGTGCATGACGGGGGAGCCGTAGCGCAGGTTGTTGAGCTTGTCGAAGGTGGCGAACGAGGTCCCGGCGTATGCCGCCTCGTAGCCGACCGCTCGGTCGAGCTCGGTCGCATGGCCGATCGACTCGTGGATGGTGAGCCACAGGTTGGAGGGGTCGACGACGAGGTCGTAGGTGCCGGCCTCGACCGACCGCGCGCCCAGTTTCTCCGCCAGCAGCTCGGGGATCCGGTCGATCTCGGCGTCCCAGTCCCAGTTGCCGTCAGCGACCGCGCCGGTCAGGTATTCCCAGCCGCGGCCGACGGGCGGCGCGATCGTGCGCATGGTCTCGAAGCCCGATTCGGAGAGCGCGAGCGCTTCGAGCTGGCACTGGAGTCGCACCCGTTGCTGGGTGGCGCGGGTCCCGTTGAGGTCGGCCAGGTAGGTCTCCTCCGAGACGGTGAGCAGGGACGCGCTGGTGTGCGCAACGACTTCGCGTTCATCCAGGCGGCGGCTCCACTCGGCGAGGAGCGCGATCTTGTCAGCCATCGGGACGCTTGTCGGGTCGACGACGAACGCGCTGGACCACTGCACCTCGCGGTGGGCGGGTTCGGGAGCCAGCTCGACGCGGCCGCCCCCGGCGTGACTGGTGACACGTGCCATCTCGCGCGCCTGGCGCACGAGGCGCGCCGCTTCTTCGGGCCGCACGTCGACCGAGGCCGCGAAGCCCACGGCGCCGTCGTCTATGACGCGCACCCCCATGCCGAAGTCGGTGCCGTCGGCCTTTGTCTCGGGCTGTGCGTCGTGCAGGCGCAGCATCTGGCTGCGAACGCGCTCGACGCGGATCTCGGCGGCCTGGCAGCCCGACGCGGCGTCCAGCGCGGCTTCTGTCAGCGCGCCGAGCTCATCGGCGGCGAGCGGGCTCACCGCTGGAGCGGCCCGTTCGTGGTCGGCCCGGCTGGGGATCCTTGGGGAGGGGTCGGTTGGCGCGCCGGGAGGCCGGCCGCCAGATAGATGGAGTCGATGAGCTCCATGGTGCGGATCGCGTCTGTCGCCGTGGTCGGGTACGACGCACCGTCCTCGACAGCCGCGACGAACGCCTCGAGCTGGAAGTCGTATGTCGCCTTGCGGCTGAAGCGCTCGCGGCGGGTGCCGAGCGTCGTCGTGACCTTCATGCGGTGGCCCACGTGGGGGGCGAAGGGGTTGAAGACCGAGACCTTGCCGCTCTCTCCGGTCACGTCGGCGTGCATGCGCAAGATCGAGGAGGAGAACATCGAGCACCCGATGTGCGCGCGGCCGCCGTCGGGCAGCGAGAAGTGCGCGTCCATGGCGCGGTCGACGCCGGGGGAGGAGAGCTTGGCCGAGGCGTTGATGATGCGGGGCCCCGGCGCCAGCAGTCGCAGCAGGCTGACCGGATAACAGCCCATGTCCATCGTGGCCCCGCCCGCCAGCGCCAACTGGTAGCGGATGTCACCTTTCTTCCAAAGCGGTGCCGAGAAGGCGACGTCGATGTCGGAGATGTTGCCGAGCTCGCCGGAGCGCACGATCTCCACCAGGCGCTTGGTCAGAGGGTGGTACTGGTAGTGGAACGCCTCCATCACGACCAAACCGGGGGTGGCGTTGGCCGCGGCGGCCACCACCCTGGCTTCGTCGGCGTTCGCCGTGAAGGGCTTCTCGCACAGGACGTGCTTGCCGGCCTTTATTGCCTCGATCGTCCAAAAGCCATGCAGGCCGTTCGGGAGGGGGTTGTAGACGGCGTCGATGTCTGGGTCCTCGATCAGGGCGGTGTAGGAGTCGAGGACGCGGGGAATTTTGTGTTTGTTGGCGAAGGATTCGGCCTTCGTGCGGTCCCGGGCGGCGACCGCGGTGACCACCACCCGGCCCGTCCGGCTGGCAGGCTTGACGAGAGCGGTAGGGGCGATACGGGCTGCCCCGAGGATCCCTATCCTCAGCACGCGGCGGTCACCTGGGGCTTCCTGGGGGTCACCCCGGCTGGACCCCGGAACGGGCGGTCACGAGTAGTGAATGAGGGCGGGTTCGAGGCAGGGCGCGAGGCGGAGAGTGAGGCCAGGCGTGCACGGGCGTTCCTACAAGGTGGGACGGAGGAGGAAACCGGAGTGCCGGGGATAGGCAGCGCCCACGCATGAGCACGGACGCTAACGCACGCGGGGCCCGGCCGAGCCTTGGGCACATCCCGGGGCTCGACGGTGTCCGCGCGCTCTCGGTGCTGGCCATCATCGCATTCCACACCGGACTGAACTCGGTCCCAGGCGGTTACTACGGCGTCGACGCCTTCTTCGTCCTGTCGGGCTTCCTCATCACCTCGTTGCTGGTGAAGGAGTGGGGCTCGACCGGGACCGTCCGCCTGCGTCGTTTCTGGGCCGGCCGGGCCCGTCGCCTGCTGCCTGCCCTGTTCCTGTTGGTCACGGTCATGGGGATCGTCATGGCGTTCGTGCCGACACTGCTCCAGGCGCCCCACATGTTGGGGTACGCCATCGCGACCGTCTTCTACGTCTCGAACTGGTACTCGACGCACACGAGCGCCACGTACTTCTCGCTGAGCTCGGGGCAGTCACCGCTCCTGCACACGTGGTCCCTCGCAATCGAGGAGCAGTTCTATCTGGTGTGGCCACTCGTGGTGCTCGCCGTGTTGAAGCTTGGACGCGGTCGGCTGTACGCGTGGCGCTACGGCGGCGGGAAGGCCCCCCGGCAAGCCCGGGGGCGCCGGGCGCGCCAAGAGCGCTCCATCGAGATCCTCGGGGGCGGCTCCATGGTGCTCACGCCGGCGCGCGCACCTGCCTCGGTCGACCCCGAGTGGGAGCGTCGCCGGCGGCTCCAGGCGCTCTTCGGCGTGGCGTGCTTCGGCTCGTTGGCGTCCGCGCTCGTGATGGTGGTCCTCGCGCCCAACGGTTACACGACGCGTGCGTACTACGGCACCGACTGCCGGGCCCAGGCGTTGCTCGTCGGTGCTGCGATCTCCATCGGGTTGACCTTGTGGCGCGAAGGGAGCCACCGCCAGTGGTTCAAGACGTTTGCGGGCCTGGCCGGCATCCTGGGCGTGGCGGGCTCGGCCGTGTTGTGGTCGACGGTGCAGGAGAACTCAATCTTCGCGTTCAGCGGCGGGTTCCTTCTCGCGAGCCTGGCGGCCGGCGGTGTGGTGCTGGCGTGCGCGGTGGCGCCGCGCTCGATCGCGGTGCGCCTGTTGGAGCTCCCGCCGCTGCCGCAGTGGGGCCGCATCTCCTACGGGATGTACCTGTGGTACTGGCCGGTGCTGCTGGTGATGACCCCTCAGCGCTTGCACTGGGGCGTGTACCCGCTGTTCCTGGCCCGCGTGGGGATCACCGTCGCCATCGCAGCGCTGAGCTACGACCTCGTCGAGATGCCCATCCGCCGGGGCGCGCTGAAGAACTGGCGCTCGTGGGTGGCGGCGCCGATCGGAGCGGCGGCCGCCATCTCGGCCATCTTCATCAGCACGTTGGTGCCGGTGGGGGCGACGGAGTTGGTGGGAACGCCGATCAGCATCCAGACGCCCGCGCCGTCGACGTCCACGACGACCACGACGCAGCCCGTCGCGCCGGGGCAGTCCACGACGTCGACGGTCGCGACCACTACGACGACGACGCCACCGCCGCAGACCTACTTGTCGCTGCCGTTGCCGCCATCGACGGGCAAGGCCGACAAACCGGTCAAGGTGCTGATCGTTGGCGACTCCATCGCCGGCACGTTGGGGGTCGGTTTGGCCGATCTGGCCAACCGGAGTCACTACAAGGTGCAATTCGCGAACGAAGGCGACCCGGGCTGTTCGGTCTCGATGCAGGCCCAGATCAAAGCGCTCTGGTACACGCTGCCGCCGGGACCTCCCTGCAGCAGTACGAACCCCGACTCGCTCTTCACGATCTGGCGCAAGTGGGTCGACGCGTACAACCCCGACGTGGTGTTGTACGTGGCCCGCGGTGAAACGTTCGACCAGCAGATCGGCGGCAAGTGGCAGAACCTGGGCCAGGCTTCCTTCGACGACTACGTGACGGGCCGCTACCGCGAGGGGGTCAGCGTGCTGGGCTCCCGCGGCGCCACCGTGGTGCTCATGACGTCGCCGTTCTACAACAGTGGGGCCTCACCCACGGGCGCCGCGTGGCCCGAGGACGCACCGAGCCGGGTCCAGATCGACAACGCGACCATCCGCGCGGTGGCATCGACGACGACGACGGGGGCGGGCACGACGACGGACGGCAAGGTCTACGTGTTCGACCTCAACCAGGTCGCGGACCCCAGTGGCAAGTACTCGCCCACCATCGGGCCCTACAACATCCGCTGCAACGACGGGGTCCACTTCTCACAATCCGGTGGCGAGTACGTGGGGTTGCGACTGCTGCCGGACCTGCTGGTGCTGGGGCAGCCGCACGCCACTGGCTCCCCGGGTGGCGCGTGGCCGGGGACGATGCCACCATCGACCCCGTCATGGTTCCCGAGCCTGCCCTGCCAGTAGAGCCCACCGCCGGCGCGGCGCCGCGATCGCCGCTCGTCCGGCGGGCGACCGCGGCCGACGTCGACTCGATGGCCGCCCAGCTCGCCAAGACCTTCTGGGACGATCCGGTCACGAGCCACATCTTCCGGGGCGAGGCGCGGCGCGACGCCGGATTGCGCGCGTACTTCGCCACGCAGATGCGCGCCGACTATCTCCCGTTCGGCGGCTGCTATGTGGCCGAGGGCTACGCCGGCGCTGCCATCTGGGCCCCCGCCGGCAAGCCGCTCCTGACCGGAGTGAAGGCGGTGCTCACGATGGTTCCGGTGCTGCCGTACGTGTGGAACCGGCTGCCGACGACACTGCGCATCCTGAACAAGATGGAGTCGCTGCACCCGCACGAGCCGCACTGGTATCTGGCCTCGCTCGGCACCGCGGTCGAGCTGCAGGGCAAGGGAATCGGCGGCGCCTTGATGCGGCCCGTGCTCACGCACTGCGACGCCGCGGGGCTGCCGTGCTACCTCGAGTCCTCCAAGGAGCGCAACGTGCCCTTCTACCGACGCCACGGCTTCGAGGTCGTCCACGAGGTGAAGCTCCCCGACGACGGCCCGTCCATCTGGACGATGTGGAGGGATCCGCAGCCGACGCAGTGAGTCGGTGGCGGCCCAGCCCGCCGGAACCGGTCCGGCGGTCGGACTCGGCGTTCCATCTTGGTCCAAAGAAGTCAGGACGTGGGTTGCGCTCACCTCTCGTCTCCGAGGGGGTGGGTGCTACGAGGCGCAGACCGGTGACGTCGTTGCGGTCGGTCGTGTCAGGTCGGGTGGATGCCCTCGGGCATGGAGAGGACGTCGTTCACCACGACGCCGAGCACGTCGATGACGGCGCGCACGGGGGCGGAGGGCAGGCCGCGGCGGCGCTGGGCCACGCCGACCCGGCGGCGGGGGAGTCCGTCGACGGCGAGGACGGGGAAGCGGCCGCGCAGGTGGCCGGGTACCGCGGTGGCGGGGAGGATGGCGGGGCCGTAGCCGTCGAAGGCGAGCGACGCGATCAGCCGGACGCCATCGAGCTCCATGGCCGGGGTCAGCGTGACGCGCGCGGGCACGGTGGCGATGTCGATCTCGCTGCGCAGGGCGGTGCCGGGTGCGGGGAGGAGCAGCTCGAGCTCAGCGAGCCGCTCGAGCGGGATCGAGGACTCGGCGCCCAAAGGGTGGCCGGGCGGGAGCACGAGCACGAGGTCCTCGTCGAACAGCTGCGCCGCCATGATCTCGTCACCGCTCAACGGGAAGGTGACGACGGCGAGGTCGAGCTGGCCCATGGCGACCTCCTGTTCGAGGGGGACGCT
>DATMMN010000048.1:0-8216 GCA_035569675.1 Acidimicrobiales bacterium
GTATCTGGACGCCGGGTGGGACGCGGCGAGGGACCTGGTGCTGCGGGAGCTCGGTACGGCGATCGCCCGGGCCGGCGAGGAGCCGGACGACTTCGATCACAAGTCGCGCCTGCAGGAGAAGGCGGTGCGCGACGGGGACGGGACGCCGCGCTACGTGGTCGTGGGGTCGGGACCGGACCACGACCGGGCCTACACGGCCGAGGTGTTCCTGGGCGGGAAGTGCTGGGGCACGGGCGAGGGCCGCTCCAAGAAGGACGCCGAGCAGGAGGCGGCGCAGGCGGCGTGGGCCGCGTGGGAGGAGTTGGGTTCCGGCTCCGGCTCCGAGTCGGCGGTGGCCGAGTCGGCGGTGCCCGAGGTCAGCGATGCCTGAGCTGCCCGAGGTCGAGACGCTGCGCCAGGACCTGTCCCGTGAGGTGGTGGGCCGCAAGATCAAGGCCGTGTCGGTGTCCAATGGGCGCTCGGTGCGCCGGCACCCCTCGGCCAAGCACTTCCGTGCCCTCTTGGAGGGGCGGACCATCAAGTCCGTGGGGCGGTTGGGGAAGTACCTCTTGTTGACGCTGGACAACGCGGACACGCTGGTCGTGCATCTCGGGATGAGCGGGCAGCTGCTGCGGGTGAAGTCGCTGAAGGACCCCAAGCCCAAGCACACGCACGTCGTGATCACGTTCACGCAGGGGGGCGAGCTCCGCTACGTCGACCCCCGCACGTTCGGCGAGCTCTTCGTGTCGACGCCGCCTTTGAAGTCGGACGGGACGCCCATGTCGCCGGTGTCGGGGACGGCCGGCGGGGACGGGGCGGCGATCCGCAAGGCGATCCCCGAGCTGGCGCACCTGGGTTTCGATCCCATCGAGGACCTCATGAGCTGGGACCGCTTCGGTGCGCTGTTGCACCAGCACCACGGCGGCATCAAGTCGTTGTTGATGGACCAGTCGTTCACCGCCGGGATCGGGAACCTGTACTCCGACGAGATGCTGTACCAGGCCGGCTTGCGCTACGACCGTGCGGCGGACTCACTGACCGCGACCGAGGTGCGCCGGCTGTACCGCGCCATCGTGGAGACGCTGGCCGATGCCATCAAGCACCGGGGGTCGTCGCTGGCGGACGAGCAGTACCGCGACCTCTTCGGCGAGATCGGCGACTTCCAGGGCTCCCACCAGGTCTACGGCCGGGAGGGCCAACCGTGCCGGCGCTGCCGGAACTCGATCGTCCGCGTGAAGACCGGCGGACGCTCGTCCTACTTCTGCGAGCACTGCCAGGTGTAGGGCCGGCGGGCTGGGAGCCGTCGGCGCAGCTTCACCCAATCGGCCCGTCGTGACCAGATAGGGTCGCTCCGAATGTTCCTGAAGTCCCTCAGCATGAAGGGGTTCAAGTCCTTCGCCGACCCCACGGTGCTGGAGTTCGAGCCCGGGATCACCGTCGTCGTCGGGCCGAACGGGAGCGGCAAGTCCAACGTCGTCGACGCCGTCACCTGGGTCCTGGGGGCCCAGGGGCCGCGCTCGCTGCGGTCGGCGAAGATGGAGGACGTCATCTTCGCGGGGACCTCCTCGCGCCCCCAGCTCGGGCGCGCCGAGGTGTCGCTGACCATCGACAACTCCTTGGGGAAGCTCCCGGTCGACCTGTCCGAGGTCACCATCACCCGGACCCTGTTCCGGTCGGGCGACTCCGAGTACGCCATCAACGGCGCGCCGTGCCGGCTGCTCGACATCCAAGAGCTGCTCTCGGACTCGGGTGTCGGCCGCCAGCAGCACATGATCATCGGCCAGGGCCAGCTCGACACGGTGTTGAACGCACGGCCCGAGGACCGGCGGGCGATCATCGAGGAGGCGGCCGGGGTACTGAAGCACCGCCGGCGCCGGGAACGGGCCGAGCGGCGGCTGGCGGCGACGGCCGAGAACTTGGAGCGGTTGGGCGACCTGGTGCGCGAGGTGCGGCGCCAGATCCGTCCTTTGGAACGGCAGGCCGCCGCGGCGCGCTCGCACGATGCGGTGGCGTCGGAGTTGTTGTCGGTGCGCCGCTATTTGGCCGGCGCCGAGATGGCCGAGCTCACCGCCCGCCGCCTGGCCGCCGCCCAGAACCTCACGGTGTGCCGCGACGAGGAGCACGAGCTGCACGCGGCGCTCGAACGTCTCGACGCCGAGGCCTCGTCCACGACGGCGGAACTTTCTTCCCGCCGTGAGGAGGACCTGGCCAACGCTTTGGGCCGGGTCCAAGGACTGGTCGAGCGGGCCCGCGGCCTCCAGGGCGTGCTGCGCGAACGGGGCCGCGCCGTGCTGACCGCTCTCGACGCGGCCGCCGACGTGGACGTCGTGTCCACGTTGGAAGCGGAGGCCGCCCGCCTGGCCGGCGAGCTGCAGACGGCCGAGGCCGAGGAGACCGCCGGCGGCGCGCCGGAACGCGCCGACCTGGCCGCGGCGCTGGCGGCGTTGGACGGGGAGGACGCCGCATTGCGCGAGCGGTGGGCCGACGTGTTGGGCGGCGACGCGCCCGACGAGGCGATGGCGCGCACCCGGGCCCGACGCGAGGCGATCACCCGGGCCGCGGCGCGGGAGCAACAGGACCTCGACGGGCTCGGCGGTCGCGTCACGTCGTTCGAACAGCGCCAGGCCGGCGCCGCGGTGCGCGCCGACCTGCTCGTCCGGGAGTCCGAAGAGCTCGACGCCGCGACCGCTGCGCTCGACGCCGCCCTCGCCGCAACAACCGAGGAGCTGCAGGAGGTCGCCCGGGCCGCCGAGGCTGCGCAGGCCGCGGCGGACGAGGCCACCGACACCCGCCACCGCAGCCAGGCCCGGGCCGAGGCGCTGGAGCGGGCGCTGTCCGAGTTGCAGGGCGCCGGCGGGCGCGAGCTCCTCAGGGAGGTCGACGGCGTGGTCGGCTCGCTGGTCGACCTCGTCGAGATCGACCACGGCTGGGAGGCCGCGTTCGAGGCTGCAGCCGGCGCCGGGGTTGCGGCGGTCGTCGTCGACGGGCGCCGTTCCGCGCAGGCGGCCCTGACGACGCTGCGCGAGCGCGGTGTCACCGGGGCCGTGCTCGCGCCGCGCCAGAACGGGGGAGCGAACGCCGCCGCCGCCGTTGCCGCCGTCGCCGCCGCGGCGCTCCCGCCCGGCACGAGCGCGCAGCCCGTGCGCGCGCACGTCCGCGCGCGTCAGGGCGGCGCCGTCGCCGAGTCCGTGCTCGACACGCTCGTCGGCCGCGCCGTGCGCGTCGACGGGTGGGAGGAGGCAATCGACCTCTCGATCGCCCGGGACGATCTCGTCGTCGTCACGCCCGAGGGGGACCGCTTCGCCGCGACGGGCTGGCGCGTCCGCAACGCCGCCGGCGTCGTCACCAAGGCCGCGGTCGAGGAGGCGCAGCGGCGGGCCGAGGAGGCCGCCGCCGCCGCAGAGCTCGCCAAGGCCGCCTTGACCGAGGCTCGCATCGCGTCCTCACGGGTACGCGACGCCCGCACGGCGGCCGAGCGCGCTGCGGACCGTCACGGTGCCGCGCTCGAGGCGAAGCGCGCCGAGGTCGAGCGCGCCGCCGAGGAGCAGACCCGCCTGGCCGCCGAGCTCGATGACGCCCGCACCGCCGTCTTCGCGGCGCAACAGCGCCTCGCGGAGGTCACCGCCGAGGAGGCCCGGCTCGACCGGGCCCTCCCGGACCTGACCGAGGCGTTGGCCGCGTGGCGCGAGCTCCAGCAGCGCCGCGACGAGGTCCTCGAACGGCGCCAGGAGCTCGAGGTACGCGTCGCCGGCGTCGCCGAGCGCCACCGCGTCCTCTCCGAGCGGCACGCCGAGGTCGAGCGACGGCTCGCCGGCCACGCCGAGGAGCGCGCCAGCGCGGCGGCCCGCCGTGAGCGCCTCGAGGCCGAGGGCACCGCGCTGCGCCGCCTCGAAGAGCTCGTGAACACCGAGCAGACACGCCTCGACGAGGTCTTCGACGCGCTGCGTCACGACTACCAGGACCAGGTCGACGCGGTGCGTGCCGGTGGCGAGAAGCTCGAGCGGCTCCGCCTGGACCGCCACACCACCGAGCAGCGGATGGACGCTGTGCGCAACCGCACGCGCGCCCTCGACCTCGAAGCCAACGAGGTCGACCTGCGCACCGAGTCGCTCACAGAGCACATCCACCGCGACCTCAACGCGCGCCCCGAAGAGCTCGTGGGCCTCCCCGAGCCCGAGGCGCCCGCCGATACGACGCTCCAACAGCACGGGGACGAGCTCGAGCGCAAGCTCGTCGCGCTCGGCCCGGTCAACCCGCTCGCGCTCGAGGAGCTCTCGCAACTCGAGGAACGTCACAAGGAGCTCGAGGCCCAGGTCGACGACGTCCGGGGCGCACGCCGCGAGCTCCACGAGGTCGTACGCACGCTCGACCACGAGATCATGACGTCGTTCGCCGCCGCGGCCGCCGACGTCAACGAGCACTTCTCCGCGCTCATCGCCATGCTGTTCCCCGGCGGCACCGGCCGCCTCTCGCTCATCGAGCCCGACGACCTGTTGAACACGGGCGTCGAGATCGAGGTCCGGCCGGCGGGCCGCAACATCCGCCGCGTCTCGCTGCTCTCCGGCGGCGAACGCTCCATGGCCGCGCTCGCCTTCCTCTTCGCCGTCTTCCGCAGCCGCCCCTCGCCCTTCTACATGATGGACGAGGTCGAGGCCGCGCTCGATGACGTCAACCTCTCCCGCTTCCTCGCCCTCGTGCACGAGTTCCGCGACGAGGCGCAACTGCTCATCGTGAGCCACCAGAAGCGCACGATGGAGACGGGTGACGCGCTCTACGGCGTCACGATGGCGCCGGGCGGCTCCTCACAGGTCGTGAGCCAGAAGGTCGAGAAGGAGAAGGAAGCGGAGCCGTCGCCGGCGTGATGGACGTGACGGGCGTGCTGCTCGCTTCGATGGTGGGGACGTACATCATCATCGCCGTCGTGGTGATCGTGTTGGCGGTGGCCGCCGGGTCGTTCTCCCTGGCCCGCTCGCGGCGGCGTGGCCGTGGTGCCGCCGGACCGACGTCGGCGCCGCCGACAGCGCCGCCGACGCGCCCGCCGACCAAGCCGACGACCAAGCCCGCACCCTCCGCACCTCCCCCGAGCGTCGCCGAGACACCCACAGCCGAGCCGGCTGTCGCCGAGCCCGAGCCCGAGCCCGAGCCGACCGTCGCCGAGCCCGAGCCGACCGTCGCCGAGCCCGAGCCCGAGGCCCCGCCCGCCACGTATCGCGGCCGCCTCGGCGGTGTGCGCGGGCTGTTCGGAGGCGCCGTTGCCGCGCTCCGGGCCGGGCGCATCGATGCCGCAACGTGGGACTCGCTCGAAGAGGCGCTCATCCGGGCCGACGTCGGCGTCGCCACCGCCGACGCGCTCCTGGCCGACCTGCGCGCCAAGGTGGAGTCGAAGGAGGTCCGCAGCGGCGACGACCTGCTCGCCGCGCTGGGCGCGTCCATCCGTGAGTTGCTCGAGACGGCCGAGACCCGGGCCCTGCGCTTCGACGGCAAGGACGGCGCGCCAGACGTGTGGCTCATCGTGGGCGTGAACGGCGTCGGCAAGACAACGACGATCGGCAAGCTGGCGCGTCGCGAGACCGCGTCCGGCCGTTCGGTCCTCCTCGCCGCGGGCGACACCTTCAGGGCCGCCGCCGCCGACCAGCTCGCCATGTGGGCCGATCGCACCGGCACCGAGATCGTGCGCGGCGCCGAGGGCGGCGACCCCTCTGCGATCGTGTTCGACGCGGTGCAGCGCGCCGCCGCCCGTGGCAACGATCTCGTGCTCGCCGACACCGCCGGCCGCTTGCACACGAAGACAAACCTCGTCGAGGAGCTGAAGAAGATCCGGCGCGTGGCCGACCGCGACCCGGGCAACGTCACCGAGGTCCTACTCGTGCTCGACGCCACGACCGGTCAGAACGCGCTCGCGCAGGCCCGCCAGTTCACCGAGGCGGTCGACGTGACCGGCATCGTGCTGACCAAACTGGACGGGACGGCGAAGGGTGGCATCGTCATCGCGGTTCAGCGCGACCTTGGCTTGCCTGTCAAGCTGGTCGGGCTGGGGGAGGGCCCCGACGATCTCGTGGACTTCGACCCCGACGAATTCGTCGACGCGCTCCTCGCGGGCGACTGAATCGCCGGCGCCTCCAGCGCAGCGCAACACGACCGAGCGAGGAGGCCCAGCCCGATGACCGAGAAGCAGAAGCGGATCCTGAGCGTGGCGCTCGTGATCCACGTCATCATGCTGAGCCTGACCTGGCGCGACCTGAGCAAGCGCCCGGCCGACGCCGTGCGGGGCAAGAAGCGCATCTGGCGCTTGTGGTCGGGCATGAACACGACAGGGTCCATCGCCTATTGGCTCTTCGGCCGCCGCCCCATCCAAGGTGAGCTCGTCCTGGTCGAGGCCGAAGCCTGACCCTCGGCCGCCGGCGATCCGTTACACGCCGGGCAGGCCCTTACTGGCAGCATGGCCCGTCGGCGTTGCTTCCAAGCCGTCCATGACCAGGTCAAGCATTCGGCCGGTCCGCTCCTCCCAGTCGCCTTTCGCGTCGATACGCCACAGAAAGCCCACCATGAGGAGGACGTCGTCGGGATCGACATCGCGCCGAATGCTGCCCGCCTGCTCGCAGGACTTCAGCAGCAACGTGATGGCGCCCACGACCGGACCGTAGGACTCGCCGACGAGGCCGTCGCTGGTAGCGGCGTGCAGCACGTCAGCCAGGCCGTGTTTGATCCGTCCGTAGTGCGCGAGGCGATCGAACCACAGCCGAAGCGCAACGATCGGTGGGTGTTCCTCGAGCAACTTGGGCGCGAGGTCCGCGAGTTCTTGGATCTCATGTCGGTAGACCGCGAGGACGAGTGCCTCGCGGTTGGGGAAATGTCGATAGAGGGTGCCGGTTCCGACGCCGGCTGACTTCGCGATCGAGTTCAGCGAGGCGTCGCTCGAGTCAGCCAGCGCGACGCGTGCGCCTTCGAGGATGCGCTCGCGGTTTTGCTTCGCGTCAGCCCTGAGTGCTTCGTGCTGCGACTCGGGCATGCCTTCCTCCATGGAGCCTCTGTAGACCTTGCCAACCGGAGAGGTCTCCGTTAAGGTAGATAACCGGAGACGTCTCCGTTTCAGTTAACCACAAGTCGGAACGGAGGCAGGACATGCGTTACATCAAGCTGGGCCGAACGGGCCTCGACGTCTCACCCATCGCCCTCGGGTGCATGACCTTCGGCGAGCCCGGGCGAGGCCACCCGTCGTGGTCGCTGGGCGAGGACGAGAGCCGCCCGCTGATCAAACAGGCGGTCGAGGCGGGCATCAACTTTTTCGACACCGCCAACATGTACTCACAGGGCTCGAGCGAGGAGATTGTCGGCCGGGCCCTGGCCGACTTCGCCGACCGTGACGACATCGTCGTCGCCACCAAGCTCCGTCACCCGATGCGCCCCGGTCCAAATGGCGCGGGGCTCTCGCGCAAGGTGGTCATGACGGAGATCGACCACAGCCTGCGACGGCTTGGGACCGACTACGTCGACCTCTACCAGATCCACCGCATGGACCACTCGACTCCAATCGAGGAGACCCTTGAAGCCCTCAACGATGTGGTCAGAGTCGGCAAGGCCCGCTACCTCGGCGCATCGTCGATGCACGCGTGGGAGTTCTCGGAGGCCCTTCACCTGCAGCGCCAGCACGGGTGGGCGCGGTTCGTCTCAATGCAGGACCATTACAACCTCCTTGCCCGCGAGGAAGAGCGCGAGATGTTGCCTCTGTGTGCCCACGAGGGTGTCGGCACCATTCCGTGGAGCCCTTTGGCGCGGGGCCGTCTCGCCCGGGATCCAGGCGTAGCCACGGGAAGGTCGGCGACCGACGGATTTGCCGACCTGCTCTACACCGAGGAGTCGAGCAACCGTGCCATCGTCGAAGCGGTGACGGCCATCGCAAAGGCCCGTGGTGTCAGCCGGGCCCAGGTCGCTTTGGCATGGCTGCGACACAACCCCGTGGTGATTGCCCCGCTCGTGGGTGCGAGCAAGCCGTCCCACCTGGACGACGCCATTGCCTCGCTCGAGATCGAACTCACCAACGAAGAGCTCTGGTCACTTCAGGTGCCGTACACACCGCGGGCCGATTTTCAAGGCGAAGCTGACGACGCAGTCCTGAGAGGCATCTCGGCGCAGCTGGGCATCGAACCTGCCGATTCGTGACGGGGTCCCGACTGGGAACGGCGATTGAATGCCAAAGTTTCCCGGACTGCTTTATTTCAACCCCGCGCTGTTGGAGC
>DATMMN010000049.1:0-11161 GCA_035569675.1 Acidimicrobiales bacterium
GCCAGCATCACGAAGCGTTCGCAGCGTTCACGCGCCCCAGCCGTGATGAGCGGGCCCATCATCGCGGTCTGGTCGCTGGGCGGCCCGACCGAGATCCCCGCATACGCCGCGCTCACCGCATCGAGTACCTCGTCCTTCCGGTCCTCGGGTACGAGCATCCTGGTCGCGGCAACGCAGGCCTGCCCAGCGGTCATCGCGACGACCTGCGCGGCACCCGCGGCGGCACGGTGCAGCGCGTCGGGGAGGAAGATCTGCGCAGACTTCCCGCCGAGCTCGAGGGCCACGCGCTTCACTGTCGGTGCTGCCTGAGCCAGGATCTGGCGGCCGACTGCGGTCGAGCCGGTGAACGACACCATGTCCACCGCCGGGTGCGTGGTGAGCAACTCGGCGCCGGCGGCGCCGGCCTCGACGACCACACTTAGCACCCCAGGCGGCAGTTCGGCTGCCTCAGCCGCGGCGGCAAACGCAAGGGACGAGATGGGCGTGAGGGGGCTGGGGCGGAGGACGACGGAGTTCCCCGCCATGAGCGCCGCGAACAGCTTCTGGAACGCCATGATGATCGCCCCGTTGTAGGGCGTGATCGCAACGACGACACCGATCGGTTCGTGGCGCCGGAGGCTGAGAGCCACTCTCCCCCGCACGAGTTCGTCGGCCGGCACGGGGTTCGCCTCCTCGTGCCGCAACGACTGATAGAGGTCAATCGTGTTGCGGGCCAACATCAAGCCGGCGGCGTACTGGGCCATCTCCGCGAAGAGGACGGGCTGCCCGGCCTCCGCCACCATCGAGGCCACGAGCGGTTCGTGGAGCGTCTCGAGGTGGTCGAGCAGCGCGTGGAGGACGCGAGCTCGCTCTTGCGCCGAACGGTCGCTCCACACGCCCGCGTCGAAGGCTCGTCGTGCCTCTGTGACTGCGTGGCGCACCAGGTCGAGGGGCGTGGCCGCCAGCTCGACGACGGTGGACTCGTCCGCCGGGTTCTCCACCTCGAAGGGTTCGCCATCGTCGACCCAGGCTCCGGCTACGAAGGAGCGGAGCTCGCTGAGGATCGCCTCTTCAGCCACGGAAGAGCACGTCAGCGAGATAGAACATCATTCTACTGTTTCAGAGAACGAGACAGCAGTCAAGGGTCTCTCACCCTGGAAAACGGGCTCGAAGCCCCCGAGTGCGTTCCTACGAGCTGGCCGTCGCGGTGCCCGGAATGTCCGTGCCGCAGATCGGCTGCGGTGCCGCCATCCTGAAGCTGGTCGTGGTCGCCTGGACGACCCACGAGCACGTCTGCGCCGGGTTGTGCCCGAAGTTCGTCGAGTAGTTGAAGCTCTGCGGCAGCAGCCCGTTGGCGTTGTAGGACTTGATGTTGCGCAAAGCGTGGATCACCGACGCATGGGTCGGGTTCGATCCCGCGCTCTCGAGTCCCCTGATCATCAGGTCAGCGCCCGCCCACGCCTCGTACTGACTGAAGCTCGGAAAGTCGGTCTTCTTGAAGTGCGCGTACTTCTCCATTGCCGCCTGCATCTGCTCGGTGCCGGCGTTGGGGATCAGCCAGGGGCGGAAGAGCGACAGGAAGTACCCGCCCTGGAGGGCAGACCAGGCAGGCGAGTTGATGACGTCGGGCTCGTAACCCGTGGCGTAGACCGCCGCCTTGAGGTTGACACCGGCCTGCTTGAGCGCTTCGGCCAGGGCGTAGTTCGAGTTGGAGTCCATCTCGGGCGCGATCGCGTTGATGCCGTCCTGCTTGGCCGTCAGCGCGATGCTGCCGAACTGGGAGCCGCCGAAGGGGATCGTGGTGTTGATGATCGGGGCCTTGCCGCCCGCGTGCTGGAAGGACTGCGCCGTCTGGATGGCGGCGCGGCTCGACGACGGCGAGATCCCGTAGCCGTACGTCCCCAATTCCGTGGCCCCGAACTTCTTGAAGATGACCCCCGCCTCGGTGTTCACCGGGTACTTCGGGTCGACGCTCCCGTTATCGGCGGCGAACATGTTCGTGTTGGGCTGCGTCCCCCACTCGGGGCCGTCGCTGTAGGACCCGGTGACGGGAACGCCCGCTTGCTGCGGGTACTTGGCCGCCAGGAAGAAGAGCGGGCTCTGCGAGACGATCGCGAAAGCCTTGGAATCCGCCTCCTGCACCGCCGTCGCGATCGCGGAGGGATTCGTCTGGTCGTCGATGATGAGTGGCACCAGCTTGTGGCCGTGCACTCCACCCTCCGCGTTCTGCAGGTCGAGCCGCGCGGTGAACCCTGCCGGCGACGTCGCGTCCTCTGCGGCCCCGGGGCCCGTGACGGACGTGACGTAGGCGATGGTGATCGGCGATCCCGACGCACCAGCGGGAGTGGACGTGGTCGTCAGGACCGCCAGCGGGAGAAGGCCGAGCATGCCGAGCATGGCGCCCGTGACCCGCAGCCCGTGCTGCTGTGCCTTGGTCCGCCGAATACCCCGTTGCCAATTCACGGAAAGCGCCACGTCGCCTGATCCTCCCCCGAGTCCCTCAGTGGGACCTTAAGTTTCGAATGATCTTCAAATCCGACCGGGTTGTTCTAGCTCATGTTGAGAGCTGGTTTCAGTCGCCCGCCGATTTCGTTTCCTCAGCCCCGCCCCTACCCCGAGCCGTCCCGGGCCGACCGCTTCAGCATCCGGTCGATGTTCGCCCGCAGCTCCGGCGACGTGAACGACCGGTCCTCCGCCGCCAGCGCGTAGTCGAGCACGGCGAGGACGGCCCGCTCCATCTGGATGTTGAGCACTCTCTTGGTGTCCTCCGCGGCGCCCTTCGGCAGCCGGGCGATCCGCCGCGCGCAATCCATCGCCTCGCTCAGCACTTGGTCGTCTGCGCACACGTGGTTGACCAACCCGATCTCGGCCGCCCGCTGCGCCGGGATGCGGTCTCCTGTCAACGCGTACTCCTTCGCCAGCTGCAGGCTCGTCAGCAACGGCCACACCACCGGTCCCCCGTCGGCGGCGACCAGGCCGAGGGCGACGTGCGGATCGGCCAGGTGCGCGCTCTCGGCCATGAAGACGATGTCCGACAACGCCACGAGGGAGCAGCCGAGCCCCACCGCCGGGCCGTTCACGGCGGCGATCATCGGCAGCCGGCACCGCACCATCCCGGTCACGATCTGGCGACCGTGCTCGAGCGTCAGGCTTCGCAACGCCGAGTCGCGCGACAGCTCGTCGATGTACTCGAAGTCACCGCCGGCCGAGAACGCGCGGCCTGCGCCCGTGAGCACGGCCACCCGCGCCTCGTCGTCGGCGTCCAACTGCGGGAACAATGCGGCAAGCCCCGCGTGGAGGACGTGGTTGGTGGCGTTGAGGTGGTCGGGCCGGTTCAGCGTGACGACGCGGATCGGGCCGTCGACCTCGACCTGGATCTCGGCGGGAAGGTCGTATGTCCTCATTTCGTGGGCAACTCCAGGATTCGGTTGGCGATCAGGTTGCGCTGGATCTGCGACGTCCCGCCCATCACACTCTGGGCGCGGCTGTAGAGATAGACCCGCAGCCAGGTGTCGTCCCCGCCGGCGGACGCGCTGCCGCCAACCGAGATGGCGGCGTGACCCACGGCCTGCTCGACCTCCGTCATGAGGAGCTTGTCGACCGAGCCTTCCGGGCCGTGCTCGACGCCGTCGAGTCGGTCGGACAACCGTCGGCTGACGTGGCACCGCAACATATCGGCCTCGATGATGGCCCAGGAGAGGTCGCGACGTTGCTCCGCTCCGAACGCGGCCGGCGCGGCCTCGACCTGGCGCACCAGCTCGTTCACGAGCTTGCCGTAGCGCGCGACGTAGCCGAGCTCGCCCGGCTCGCGCTCGTGGCTGACGACCGTCATGGCCAAGCGCCACCCCTCGCCGGGTGCGCCGATCATGTTGGCAGCGTCGACTCGGGCGCCGTCGAAGATCACCTCACCAAACTCGCGCGTGATCCCGTTGATCATCTTGAGCGGGCGCTGGGTGATGGCGCTCTGATGCATCGGCACGGCGAAGGCGGAGACGCCCCGGTGCTTGGGTACTTCAGGATCGGTCCGCGCCAGCACGAGGCACCAGTCCGCCGCGTCCGAATAGCTCGTCCAGACCTTGTGGCCGGTGATGACGTACTCCGAACCCTCGAGGACGGCTTTCGTGCGCAGCGAAGCGAGATCCGAACCGGCATCGGGTTCGCTGAAGCCCTGGCACCAGCGTTCGCGGCCGTTGACCAGCCCGGGGAGAAAACGTTGCTGTACCTCCTCGTTGCCGTGCTCGAGCAGCCCTTGCACGAGGTAGCCGACGCTCGGACGCGGGGGCGCAGCAGCTGCAATGAGTTCCTCGTCGAGAATCACGTCGTACACGCTCGGCAGTGCCTGCCCGCCGACCGAGGTCGGCCATGACAGGCCGAAGAACCCGGCGTCGTAGAGCGTCTGGTGCCAGGCGGCCTGCCCCGCCCAGTATTCGTCGGCCGTCGACGACGGCGGCAGTCCAGGGTTGTTGTCAGCGAGCCAGTCGCGCAGGCGAAGGCGGAACGCCGCCTCTTCGGGCGAATCAGCGAAGTCCATCGTCGCCTCCTATGCCGCGCGCAGCCAGCACCCGCTCGAGGTTGCGCCCGATGCCGCCGAGCACCTCGGTAGAGAACAGCGCCCGCCGCAGAAAGACATGCGCCAGGCACTCCCAGGTGTTGCCGATGCCGCCATGCACCTGGATCGACGTCTCGCACACCGAACGGGCGGCGCGTGCGCAGTACGCCTTGGCCGCCGCGCAGGCTGCCAAGGCGTCGTCAGCGGGCAACGCATCCACCGCCCAGGCTGCGTGTAGCGCGATGCTTCGCGACCCTTCCATGGCGACGTGGGCGTCGGCCAGCAAGTGCTGCACGGCCTGGAACGACCCGATGGCCGCGCCGTACTGCTTGCGCTCCTTGGCGTACTCGGTGGCGAGGGTGAGCGCGCCCCGCATGGTGCCGACTAGGTCCGCACAGGCGGCCGCCAGTCCGAGACTCTGCCACCGCGCCATGTCGTCGGCATCCAGCACTCGCGTCTGTCCGTCCAACGCAGTCATCCGCTCACCGTCCTGGCGCGCCACCGGCCGCGTCAGATCGGCTCCCCAGATCGCGCTGCCGAGGGTGATCACTCCCAGGCGTCCGTCACCATCATCTGCAAGAAGCAGCAATGCCGAACTCGCGCCGTGCGCGTCAACCGCTGTCGCATCGACGTCTTCGTCCGTCTCGGCCAGCCGAGAAAGACTTTGCCCAAGCGCGACCGTTTCGTTCGCGGTGGCCGTTGGTGCACCGGCTAGGCGCCGGAGGTCCGCGGCGAGGGTCGGACCCAGAAAAGCGGCATCGGCGAGCCCGCGGCCGAGCTCTTCTGCGATCACTGCGACCTCCACCGCCGTGGCCCAGGGATTTCCGTCGCCGGTGGCTGTCCGTAGCTCACGCCATCCAGCGGCCGCCACGGCGGCGTCGAGCTTGCCGGCACGTTCCGCGTCGTCAAGCTGGGCGACGGTGGCCGGGCCGAGCCTGTCCACGACCTGTGCCGCGGAGTCGCGCAAAGCGACCTGCTCGGGCGAAAGGCGGACGTCCACTCAGTTCGCCCCCGTTGACGCCGGCGACAGGCGAGGAGCCCACTCGTCGCGCAGGGTTCGGCGGAGGACCTTGCCCGATGGCGTCCGCGGCACCACGTCGACGAAGACGACGTGGTGCAGTCGCTTGTACCCAGCGACCGTCTCGGTCACCAGGACCTGCAGTTCCTCGCCGGTGGTCTCGGCATCCGGCGCCAGTTGTACCGCCGCCGCAGGCACTTCGCCAGCCCTCTCGTCGGCCACGCCGAAGACGGCGCAGTCCGCCACGCCCGGGTGCGCAAGAAGGACCGCCTCGATCTCTGCGGGCGCAACCTGGAACCCGCTCACCTTGATCATCTCCTTGCACCGGTCGGTCAGGTGCACCCACCCTTCGGGCTCGAGCCAGCCGACGTCGCCGGTGCGGTACCAGCCGTCGTCGAAGGCGGCCGCTGTCGCCTCGTCCGGCAGATAGCCAGCCATTGCGGTCGCGCTCCGGACCTCGATCTCTCCCGTCTCGCCCGCGGGGAGCACAACCCCACTGATGAGGTCGACAACCCGCAGCTCCACGTCGCCTACGGCGAGGCCCGCCGAGTCGAGGCGCCAGCGGTCGGGGTCGTCGACCGGGTTGGCGGCGATCACCGGGACCTCGCTCGTCCCGTACGCCGGGAGCCAGCGGACGCCCGAGCGCGCGGTGACGGTCTCTGCCACCGCGGGCGTCACTGGCGTCGCGCCCCACATCACGTAGCGCAAAGAGGACAGGTCGTAGGCCTCGAGGTCGGGGTGATTCGCCATGGCGAGCGCGATCGGCGCGACCGCCATCTCGAGTGTCATCCGGTCCTCTTGGATAGCCCGCAGTTCGGCATCGAGGTCGAAGCGACGGTGCAGGCGGACCGTGGCCCCCGCCGAGACCGCGGTCAGGAGGTTCAACAGCCCGAGAATGTGCGAGGGCGGCGTGGCCACCTGGAACCGGTCGTCGTGGCCGAGGCCGAGAGCCCGGCGCCAGTGTGTCATCGCCAACACCATGGAGCGATGAGTGTGGCGGACCGCCTTGGGCCGATCAGTGGTTCCAGAGCTGAAGACGAACACGGCGTCGTCGTGCTCGGCTGCGGTGTAGTCGGGCGGCGGAGTTTTGCTGGTTCGCTCGATGGTGCGCGCAGCGTCGGCATCGAGGTCCAGCACGAGCTGGGAGCCGAGGCGCTCGGCCAGCAGGCCGACGCCGTCACCGTCGGCCACGCCGTAGCGCGGTGCGGTCAGCGCCAACGCCGTCTCGACCTCGAGCGCCCTCCACGCCGTGTTGAGCAAGACGGGCACGGCGCCGAGCATGCTCGCGGCGAGCACCACCACGACGAACTCGGGCCGGTTGGACGTCATGAGGGCCAGGCGGTCACCGGGTCCGACGCCCTGTACGGCGAGATGGCGCGCCGCGGCGTTGCTCGCCCTCTGCAACTCCGCGTACGTCCACACGTCGTCACCCGCGACCACGCCGGGGTGATCGGGAAATTGGGCGGCTGCAGACTCGAGCCCGAAATGCATGAGGCCCCGGGTCATGGTGGAAACATTCTTCTCCGAATTGAGATTCAACGTCAACACGATTGAAGGGTATGGTTATCGCCATGAGGAAGACGGAACCGGCGTGGTCCGCGTGACCGGCGCCGGGACCGAGGCGGTCGACGAGACTGTCCGCGCCGAGATCATCGACACGGTGCGCAAGTTCGTACAGCGTGAGGTCATTCCGGTTGCCTCGGACCTCGAGCATGCCGACGCCTACCCCGAAGAGATCGTCGCCACGATGCGGGAGCTCGGCCTCTTCGGCATCACCATCCCCGAGGCCTACGGCGGGCTCGGCCTCGACCTTCTCACCTACGTCGGCGTCATCGAAGAGCTCTCGTACGGATGGATGAGCCTGACCGGCATCGTGAACACCCACACCATGGCGGCCACGCTGATCATGACGCACGGCAGCGAGGAACAGCAGCGGCGCTGGCTCCCCACGATGGCCACGGGAGAGCGCCGCGGGTGTCTCTCACTTTCCGAACCCGACGCGGGGAGCGACACGCGCAACCTCTCGTGCCGCGCCCGGCGCGACGGCGAGGAGTACATCATCAACGGCACCAAAGCCTGGGTGACCAACGGTGAGCGCGCCGGCATCGTGGCACTAGCGGCGAAAACTGAGGAGGGGATCTCAGCCCTGATCGTGGAGAAGGAGCCCGGGCCGCGCTTCGAGGGCATCTCGGTCAGCAAGAACGTCAGCAAGCTGGGCTACCGCGGCATCGAAACAGTCGAGATGGCGTACTCGGACCACCGTGTCCCGGTCGGCAGCCTGGTGGGCGAGGCGGGGCGCGGCCTGCCCCAGATCCTGGGCGTGCTCGAGATCGGGCGCATCAACATCGCAGCGCGGGCCGTGGGCGTCGCGCGGGCAGCATTCGACGCCGCGCTGGATTATGCGCAACAGCGCGAGACGTTCGGCAAACCCATCGGCGAACACCAGGCGATCCAGTTGAAATTGGCCGACATGGCAACCCGGCTCGAGGCCGCGCGACTACTGACCAAGAACGCGGCCGAGCGCAAAGCCCAAGGGCTGCGCTGCGACGTCGAGGCCGGGATGGCCAAGCTCTTCGCGAGCGAGACCGCGCTCGAGCTCAGCATGGACGCGATGCGTATCCACGGCGGCGTCGGCTACACCACCGAGTTCCCCATCGAGCGCCTCTACCGCGACGCACCGCTCATGGTGATCGGCGAGGGGACCAACGAGATCCAGCGTCTGGTCATCGCCCGCGGGCTCTTGGCCCGCGCCCGGGCTCAGGGCTGAGACGCCGGATCCTTCCTCTCCTGGTCAGACAGCCCGGCGAGCTCCGCCAGGACAGCGCCGGTGTGCTCGCCTAGCTGCGGGGCGGGAGCCGACGGCCGGATGCGCGCATCGGAAAAGCTGACCGGCCCGTTCACGGAGCGCTGCTTCGGCCCCCCGCCGACCTCCCCCAGCTCGACGATGCCGTCGTTCGCCAGGAGCTGCGGGTCCTCCAATACGGCGGCCGGGCCTTGGGCCGGCGCCCACCAGACGCCGCCACGATCGAAGCGTTCGGCCCACACCTCCAGTGTCTCGGTGGCGACGATCTCGTCCAGCGTGGCGATGACCTCGACTCGGTTCTTGCGGATGGCACGCGCGTCGGCGAAGCGCGGGTCGGCGAGCAGGTCCTCGCGGCCGAGCGCTCGGCAGATGTTCTCGATGTGCCGGTCGGCCTCTAGTCCGGTGAAGAAGAGCCATTTCCCGTCTTTCGTCTTGTACGAGTTCATGAGCGGCGTCTGGTTGGAGTGCCGGGCCTCGGCGGGCGCGACCTTGCCCAGGTTGGCCTGCAGGCTCAGATCCCACCCGAGCACGTAGCTCCCCGTCCGCAGCAACGACACCTCGACGACGCGGCCGCGGCCGGTATGGCGCTGTTCGATCACCGCCGCCAGCAGGCCGGCCAGCGCGGCGAGCCCACTGATGTGGTCGCCGATGCCACCTCGGGCATTCAACGGCACGCCTTCACTGTTGGCGAGCTGCACCGACAACCCCGAGCGGGCCCAGAACGCGCCGATGTCATAGGCCGGCCGGTTGCGTTCCTCCCCGCGGAGCCCGTACCCGCTGACGCTGCAGTACACGAGGTGCGGATGCCGCTCCACCGTCGCATCGGGCCCCAGGCCCAGGCCGTCGAGCGCGTCGGGACGAAGGTTGGTCAAGAAGACGTCGGCGGTGGCGAGCAGCTTCTCGAGTGCGGCGCGCGCCTCGTCGTCGTGCAGATCGAGGACAATGCTGCGCTTCCCACGATTGTCCTGCGCGAAGGCGGGGTTGGGAAAGTCGTCTCCGCCGATCCCGAGCGACCCGAAGGCGCGCCGCATGGGATCGCCCGCGGGCGGCTCGACCTTGATCACATCGGCACCCCAGTCGGCCAGAAGCGCAGCCGCGGACGGTGCGGCCACCCACACGCCCATCTCGATGACACGCAAGCCGCGCAGCGACGAGAGGCCCGCGCTCTCCGATGTCGTCATGCGGGGCGGCCCGTGGCGGCGGCTCGTTCGCGCAGGGCATCCTTCATCACCTTGCCCGTGGCGTTGAGCGGCAACTCGTCGACGATCTCGACCGCGCGCGGCACCTTGTAGTTCGCCATCTGGTCGCGGCTCCATTCGACGATCTCGTCGGCGGTCACCGGGCCAGATGGGACCACGAAGGCCATGCCGACCTCGCCCAGCCGGTGATCGGGAACACCGATCACCGCGGCCTGCCGGATGGCGGGATGGCGCAGCAGCGCGTTCTCGATCTCGGCGGGATAGGCGTTGAAACCGCCGACGATGAACATGTCCTTGACGCGGCCGACGATACGCAGGCGGCCGGCGCCATCGAGCACTCCGAGGTCGCCGGTGCGCAGCCTGCCGTCGGCCGACAGCAACTTGGCCGTCTCCTCAGGGTCGTCGAGGTAACCCGCCATGACACTGCCGCCGCGCAGGAGCACCTCGCCGGCCTCTCCGGTTTCGAGGTCGCGGTCGCCTTCGCCGACGATGCGCACCTCGAAGCCGGGACGGGCTCTTCCGACGGTGGTCGCGATGACCTCCGGGTCGTCCCCTTCCGACGTGGCGCAGGCGGTCCCGCCCTCGGTGAGTCCGTACCCGGTGATGATGGTGTCGAAGGGGAGCTCTCGCTGCACCCGGCGAATGAGTTCGACCGGGATGTCGGCCGCGCCGGTGACCGCGACGCGCAGGCTGGAGAGGTCACGCTCGTCGCGGTCTGGGTGGTCGAGGATCGACTGGTAGATCGTGGGCGCTCCCGGCAGAACGGTCACCCGCTCCGCTTCCACGCGGGAGAGGACGGTGTCGACGTCGAACACCGCCTCAGGCAGCATGGTCGCGCCGGCGACGACGCTGGCGAGGATGCCCGCCTTCAGCCCGAACATGTGGAAGTACGGGTTCACCTGGAGGTAGACGTCGCCGGCGGACAGGCCGCTCATCGCCACCCAATCGCTGGCGACGGTCAGGGTGCGGCCGTGGGTCATCACCACACCCTTGGGCACGCCGGTGGTCCCCGAGGTGAAGAGGATGTCGGAGGCATCTTGCGGTCCGAGTGCGGCGCTCCGGCGCTGGACTTCTTCGAGCGCGGCCGGTGTGGCGCGACCGAGAAAGGTCGTCCAGTCCATCGCGCCGTTGGTCGCCCGGTCCGCCCGACTGCGGGCGAGCACGACGGTTTCGAGCGCGGGGAGCGGGACCCCGGACCCCTCGAGCATCGACAGGTAGTCGGTACCGAGGAAGTCGGTCACGGTCACCAGCGTCCGGGCGCTGCTCCGCCTCAGGATGTCGGCCGCCTCATGACCCTTGAAGCGCGTGTTCACCGGGACAAGCACGGCACCAGCGGCGAAGATGCCGAGGACGGCCACCACCCACTCGGCGCAGTTGAAGCACCAGATGGCGACCCGGTCACCCTGATCGACGCCGGACTCGACCAAGGCGGCGCCAAATCGTCGGGCTTCGGCGGCGAGCTGTGGGTACGTCAGCGTCGTCGCGCCGTCGAGCACGGCGATCCGCTCGGCGTGGCGTTCTTCGGCCGCGGCCAGCAGGGCCGGGATCGACGGCCACGCGGGCCGGGTCGCCTCCGTCATCTGCGGCCCAGCTGAGAGCCGTTGCGGCCGTTT
>DATMMN010000050.1:0-10452 GCA_035569675.1 Acidimicrobiales bacterium
CGACGAGGAGCAGGTGTTGACGGCGGGCTGCGTCGCGGTGGTCCCGCCGGAGACCCCGCATTCGGTCCGACCCTTGACGGCGGCGCGGGCCATCATCGCCGACTACCCGCTGCGTCTCAGCCTCCCAGGCCTGACATCATCCGAATAACCACCCGCCCGCGACCAAGTCTTCATGTTGCGCGGTCAGACTGACCGACGGTGTTGCGGCGGATTGTTGCCAGGTACGTTGCAGTAGCGGCCGCCCTCGTCGCGACCGTCCCGGTCGTCGCGCTGGGGGCGGCGGGCCCGGCCTCGGCTGTCGAAGCCGGCTTGCCGACACTGCGCTCGCCGGCGTTCGCCGGTGCCAGTGTCAGCGGCGCGCCGGCGATCACGGGCCCGATCAGGTCGCCCGGCGGGCCCTTTCTCTACGACCGACAGGGTCGCGTCGTCTTCCTCCACGGCGTGGACGCCGTCTACAAGCGGCGACCCTTCGAGCTGTACGCGGATCCGGGCAAACCGTGGAACTTCTCTGCGGCGGACGCATCGCTCATGGCACGGCTGGGCTTCGACGTCGTCCGCCTGGGCATGACGTGGAGCGGACTGGAGCCGGGCAAGGCCAAGGCCAACTCTCCCGCGATCTGCCGCCCCGGCAAGCCGACCAATCCGCACCAGCTCAACCTGGCGGTACTGGGCCGCTACGTGGCCCACCTCAAACAGACCGTCGACCTCCTCGGGCGCTTCCACATCTTCACGATCCTCGACATGCACCAGGACGTCTACAACCAGACGTTCGACGGGGAGGGCGCACCGTCGTGGGCAGTCTGCACGAACGACGTGCCGAGGACGGACCCGCCCGGCCGGTGGTCGAGCATGTACTCAACGACCGCGGCGCGGATCGCCTTCGGGCACTTCTGGAACAACGACGTCCGCGGCGACCTCCAGGGTCAGTACGACCGCGTGTGGGGGTACGTGGCCCAGGCGTTCCGGGACAACCCATGGGTCATCGGCTACGACCCCTTCAACGAGCCGTACTCCACCTCACTCGTCCCCTACCGCGGCCAGCACTTCAACGCCCAGATTCAGTGCTTCTACACGGGGACGAAGTACATAAAGATCCGGCTCTCAAAAGCCCCGGCTCTGCACTGCCCTCGCCACGATCCGGCCAGTGGCGTAGTACCGACCATCCTGGCCAACGACCCTTCGCATCTCGTCTTCGACGAGCCTGACAACTACGGCACGCTCGGCTACGTCACGTACCTCGGCCCGATGCGGTTGCGCAACCTCGTCTACAACGTCCACCTCTACTGCGGCGCAAGGAGCCCGGTCACGGGGAACCCGACCAACGTCTCGCTGTGTGCCAGGGAGGCGACACGCTCTCTCGGCAAGCGGTACCTGGTCCGACCGGAGATGGCGTCGCACACGCAGCCCGGCGGACCGGCTTGGCTCGTCACCGAGTTCGGAGCGACGAGCAGCGTGCCGTACCTGGCGAGAGTTACCTCGCTCATGGACGCTGAGCAGGTGGGGTGGGTCTACTGGTCCTGGAAGTACTACGGCGACCCCACCGGGAGCGCCGCCGAATCGCTGGTCATGTCGAACGGGAGGTTGAAGGCGACGGCGCGGGTGCTGAGCCGGACCTACCCCGAGGCTGTCGCCGGGCGGCCGATCTCGTTCGACTACACACCGAACACCGATGTGTTCCACCTGGCGTACGCGCCGAACCATCGCATCCACGCACCGACCGTCGTCTTCGTGCCCACGGAGCTCCACTACGCCCGGGGCTATTGCGCCGAAGTCCGTGGCGGGCGTGTCACTTCGGCACCGGGGAGCGACCTGCTCGAGGTGCAGAACGCGCGTACGGGTCGCCTGGTGACGGTGACCGTGGAGCCTGGCGCATGCACGTCCTGAGGTAGCCACCGCCTCCTGCTCCTAGGGTGGTTCGCATGTGCCGGAACATCACCACCCTGCGCGGGCTCCAGCCCGCGGCGACACCCGAGGAGATCGAGGCCGCGGCGCGTCAGTTCGTTCGCAAGGTCAGCGGCGTGCAGTCGACGTCGCCCCAGACCGAGAAGGCGTTCGAGCGCGCCGTGCGCCAGGTCACCAAGGCCACGACCGAGCTGCTCACCGGGCTCCCGCCCCGCAAGCAGCCACCTCCCTCGCTGCCGCCGCTTCGCCGGATCGCCGCGAGGAAAGCCAGCTGAATATGCCTTGACAGCTATATGCAATTAGGAGCATATTAGCTGTATGACGGTCGCTTTCGAGGTGCTGGCCGAAGAAAGCCGGCGTCGGATCCTCGACCTGCTCATCGAGCGAGAGAGGCCGGTGTGCGACCTCGTCGACAGGCTGGCGCTGAGCCAGCCGACGGTGTCCAAACACCTCAAGATCCTGCGGGACGCGGGTCTCGTCGACTCCCGCAACGACGCTCAACGCCGGATCTATCGGGTCCGCACCGAGCCGCTCCGCGAAGTCGACGACTGGCTGCGTCCGTACCGCGCCCGCTGGGCGGGACACCTCAGCGCCCTGGAGCGACACCTCGACTTCATGGGCGAGGGAGAGGAGGGCCAGTGGACGTGAACGACGAGCTCGGCACGCTCGAGAAAGACGGCCAGCTTTGCGTGCTTCGCTACCGGCGAGTGTTGCGCCAGCCGCCCGAGACGGTCTGGCGCGCCCTGACCGAGGATGCGCACCTGGCCGGCTGGTTCCCCACGACGATCGAAGGGGACCGCTCGCCCGGCGCGCCGCTGCGCTTCTCGTTCCGTGAGGGCGAGGCGCCGCCCTTCGACGGTGAGATGCTCGCCGTGGACGAGCCGTCGATGCTCGAGCTGCGCTGGGGCGACGACGTGCTGCGATTCGAGTTGGCGCCCGAGGGCTCAGGCAGTGTGCTGACGCTGACCGTGACCTTCCCGGAGTACGCCAAGGCCGCGCGGGACGCGGCCGGGTGGCACGTGTGCCTCGAGCAACTCGGATACGTCGCGGGCGGCGAGAAGCTCCCCTTTACGCCGTCTGACCGCTGGCGTGTCGTCCACCCCGAGTACGTCGCACGCCTTGGGCCGGAGGCTTCCGTGCTCGAACCGCCCGGATAAGGGGAGCGCGCCGCAACGCGGGCGGGCCGAACGACCCGGGCGATCAGTGCGCCGCGACCCGCAGCGGGAAGGATTGCAGCCCGCGGAGGGTGAAGCCGGGTCGCCACTGCGGTTCCTCGTCCAACAACTCGATCGAGTCGAAGCGCGCCAACAGTGCGTTGAACGCGATCTCACCCTCGAGCCGCGCCAGCGCCGCGCCGATGCAGTGGTGGATCCCCCAGCCGAAGCTCAACGGCGTGTTGGGGGACCGGCGGAGATCGAGCTCGTCGGGGCGTTCGAACTCTTCGGGGTCGCGGTTCGCTGCGCCCTGCAGGACGACGATCCGGTCACCTCGCTCGAGGGGCTGGCCGGCGAGCTCGGCCGGTTCGAGCGCAGCGCGCAGATTGAACTGCACTGGGCTGTCGAAACGCAGGAGCTCCTCGACCGCCGAAGGGGCGATCTCGGGGTGCGCCCTCCAATCCGCCAGCTGTTCGGGGTGCGTGAGCAGGGCCAGCAGGCCGTTGCCGAGCAGGTTCGTGGTGGTCTCGAAGCCGGCTGAGAAGAGGAGGATGGCCGTGGAGAGGATCTCCTCGTCGGTCAGCTGGTCGTTGTCCTCGCTCGCCTCGGCCAGCGCGCTCATGAGGTCGTCGCGCGGTTCCCGGCGGCGTTCCGCTAGAAACGCTTCGAAATAGGTACCGAGCTCGACCATTGCATCGAGCGCGACGCCGATCTCCTCTTCGGTCAGCACCGGCTCGATCCCGCGCGCCGCCGCCCGGACCTTGGGCTGCAGACCCGCGCGATCCTCGGCGGGCACACCTACGAGCTCACCGATGACGGCCATCGGCAACGGCAGGGCGAACTCGCTCATGAACTCCACCTCACCGCGCCGGGCCAGGTCGTCGAGGAGGGTGTCCACGAGCTCGTGGATCGCCGGCCGGAGCCGGTCGACCTGGCGGGTGGTGAACGACCGGGAGACGAGGCGCCGCAGACGCGTGTGGTCGGGCGGGTCGGCCATGAGCATGTTGTGCTGGCCGGCGTCGAAGAACTCGCCACGACGGCTGCCAGTGTTGCCGAAGATGTCCATGCTCGAGTCTTCGATCCCCACACCCCGGCCCAGTCGGGGGTCGCGCAGGACGGCCTGGCTTTCGGCGTAGCCGTTGACGCAGTAGGGCCCGAAAGAGGTCCGGTAGACCCGAGCTTCCTCACGCATCAGCGCGTAGTACGGATATGGGTTGGCCTGCCCCTCGGGCGTGATCAGCACCTGCAGCAGGTGCCGGTCGAGGGTCGGGCTGGTCACGATGCTCATGGGTGGGTTCCCGCCGCACGCATGCACCGCCAAGGTTAGGCCCGACCCCGAGAACTCCGACAGTCGAGGGCGTTGCGAGCTCCAGAGCGGTCGGGTCGGAGCCTCCTTAAACTGCTCGGAAACGGCAAGCGCCAACGCCCGGACCGCCGTTCATCCATGGAGGGATGCCCGAAATGAGCATGCACGGCAAGGTGGTTGTCGTGACCGGCGCCAACGTCGGCATCGGCCTCGAGACCGCGGTCGGGGTGGCCGAGCGCGGCGCCACCACGGTCCTGGCGTGCCGCAACCAGGCCAAGGCCGACTTGGCGGCCAAGGTGGTGACGCAACGCACGTGGAACGACGACGTGCACGTGGTCGTTCTCGACCTCGCCGACCTAGCTTCGGTACGCAAGGCCTCCGACGAAATCTTGTCCCGCTGGGGACGCCTCGACGTCCTGGTCAACAACGCCGGCGGGACGTGGACCCAACGCCAGCACACCGCGCAGGGCATCGAGTACACGTTCGGCGTGAACCATCTGGGCCACTTCTACCTGACCAACCTGCTATTGGAACGGCTGCGCGCCGACGCTCCCGCCCGCGTGGTCAGTGTGAGCTCGGTCGGCCACCACGCCGCATTCGGCGGGATGCGCTTCGACGACCTGCAGAGTGAGCAGCGCTATGAGGGGATGGAGGTGTACTGCCGGTCGAAGTTGGCCAACGTCCTCTTCATTCGTCAGTTGGCCAAGCGTCTCGAAGGCAGCGGGGTCACGGCCAACGCCGCCCACCCGGGCTGGGTTCGGAGCAGCTTCGCCATGGATGGTGACACCACGGGCGCCATTGGTTTCGGTATGCGGGTGATCCGCCCCGTCCAGATCAGCCCGCGGCGCGGGGCCAGGACGTCCATCTTCCTTGCCGCCTCATCCGAGGTCGCCGGCAAGACCGGCATGTACTGGGTGCGGAGCAAGCCCGGTCACATGAGCCGTCACGCCCGCGACGACGCGGCGGCCGAGCGGTTGTGGGGCGAGAGCGAGCGGCTCCTGACCTCGGCGGGGTTCGCGCTCGGCTGAAGCGAGGGAGCGGCGGCCCGGCGTCAGTTCGCCAGCGCGCCCACCACGTGGGTGATGCACCCGCACAGCGAGGCGATGTCGTCGGGCTCTATGGCCGGGAACATCGCGATGCGCAGCTGGTTGCGTCCCAGCTTGCGGTAGGGCTCCGTGTCCACGATGCCGTGGGCCCGCAGCACCGCCGCGACCACGGACGCGTCGACGGCGTCGACGAAGTCGATTGTCCCGACGACGTGGCTGCGGTCGGACGGGTTCGCGACGAACGGGCGGGCGAAGCCGGACTGCTCAGCCCACGTGTAGAGGATCTCGGCCGAGCGGTCGCAGCGCGAGGCGGTCCATTCGAGGCCGCCGTTGTCGTTCATCCAGTCGAGCTGCTCGGCCAAGAGGTAAATCGTGGCGAGGGCGGGCGTGTTGTAGGTCTGGTCCAACTTCGAGTTGTCGATCGCCGTCTTGAGGTCGAGGAAGGTCGGGATCCAGCGGCCGGACGCGGCGATCCCTTCCACCCGCTCCAGCGCGGCCGGCGACATGAGGGCGATCCACAGGCCGCCGTCGCTGGCGAAGCATTTCTGGGGGGCCAGGTAGTAGGCGTCGAACTCGGCGGGGTCGACACGAAGGCCACCGGCGCCGGAGGTCCCGTCGACCGCCACCAGCCCGCCCCCGTCGGCCGGCAGGGCGGCACCGGCCGGGCGCCGGATCGTCATGGCGACACCGGTGGACGTCTCGTTGTGGGTCAGCGCATACAGGTCGACCGACGTGTCAGCGGTCGGGAGCGGGTGCGTGCCCACCTCCGACTCGATCACCTGGGGGTCCTTGAGGTGGGGGGCCGCCAACACGGCGGCTGCGAACTTCGAGGAGAACTCGCCGAAACTGAGGTGCTGGCTCTGCTCCTCGATCAGTCCGAACGTCGCGGCGTCCCAGAAGCAGGTGGTCCCCCCGTTGCCGAGCACGACCTCGTAGCCGTCGGGGAGGGAGAACAGCTGGCGCATGCCGGCGCGCACCCGCCCGACCTGAGACTTGACGGTCTTCTGACGGTGGCTGGTGCCGAGGTACGTGGTGGCTACGGCGGCGAGCGCGTCCACCTGCGCCGGCCGGACTTTCGACGGACCGGAGCCGAAACGGCCGTCAGAAGGCAGGAGCGAGGGTGGGATCGTGATGTCGGGGGTCTCTGGCACGTATGAGATCATAAAACTCGTGACGACCACCCCCTCCACGACCGAGCTCCGCCGCATCTCGCGTCGGGCGGCCGCCGTGTCGCCCTCCGCCACTCTCGCCGTGGATGCGAAGGCGAAGGCGCTGCAGGCGGCCGGGGAGCACGTGATCGGCTTCGGCGCGGGTGAGCCGGACTTCCCGACGCCGGCGCACATCGTGGAGGCTGCGGTGGCAGCCTGCCTGGACCCGGTCAACCACCACTACACGCCGACCGCGGGCATCCCGGCCCTGCGCGAGGCCATCGCGACGAAGACCAAGCGCGACTCGGGCCTCGAGATCAAGGCCGGACAGGTCCTCGTCACCAACGGCGGCAAGCAGGCCGTCGCCAACGCCTTCGCCGTCCTGTGCGACCCCGGTGACGAGGTCATCGTGCTCGCCCCGTACTGGACGACCTACCCCGAGTCGATCGCGCTCGCCGGTGGGACGCCGGTCTACGTCAGCTCGGACGAGACGACCGGGTTCCGCAGCTCGGTCGACGACCTCGAGGCGGCGTGGACGCCGAACACGAAGGCGTTGTTGTTCGTGTCCCCGTCCAACCCGACCGGCGCGGTATACCCGCGTCTGGAGATCGAGGCGATCGGCCGCTGGGCCGTGGCCAAGGGGATCTGGGTCATCACCGACGAAATCTATGAACACCTGACCTACGACGGCGTCGAGCACCACTCCATGCCGGTGCTGGTACCCGAGCTGGCCGAGCGCTGCATCGTGGTCAACGGCGTGGCCAAGACCTACGCCATGACCGGTTGGCGCGTCGGCTGGATGATCGGCCCGGACGACGCCGTGGCCGCTGCCACCAACATCCAGAGCCACGAGACCTCCAACGTCTCGAATGTGGCGCAGCGAGCGGCGCTGGCCGCCGTGTCGGGCGGCCTCGAGGACGTGGCAGCGATGCGAGAGGCGTTCGACATCCGGCGTCGCACCATCGTCAAGATGCTCAACGAGATCGACGGCGTGGTCTGCCCCGAGCCCGAAGGCGCGTTCTACGCGTTCCCGTCGGTCAAGGGCCTGCTCGGGCGTTCCCTCCGGGGACAACGTCCGGCGAGCAGCGCGGAGTTGGCAGAGCTGTGCATCAACGAGGCCAAGGTGGCGGTCGTACCCGGGGAGGCGTTCGGTGCGCCCGGCTTCTTCCGCATGTCCTACGCCATGGCGGACCACGACATGGTTGAGGGCGTCACCCGGTTGGCTGCGCTGTTCGCCGAGGCGCAAGACTGAACAGTCCGGGCGGTCCGGGCGGTCCGGGCGGTCCGGGCAGACGGCTGCACCACACGAGGCCGGGGGAGCAAGGAGAACCACCGCGGTGGCACGGGTACTGGTAACGGAGAAGATCGCGCAGAGCGGGCTCGACCTGCTCGCCGACGCGGGTCACGACGTGGACGTCCGTGAGGGGCTGAGCCCCGAGGAGCTGCTCGAAGCGATCGTCGGCGCCAGCGCGCTGATCATCCGCTCGGCCACACAGGTCACAGCCGAGGTGCTGGCGGCGGGCTCGTCGCTCCAGGTGGTCGGCCGCGCCGGCGTCGGACTCGACAACGTCGACGTCACCGCCGCGACCGAGCGGGGTGTGATGGTCGTCAACGCGCCGACGTCGAACATCCTGTCGGTGGCCGAGCAGGCGATGGCGTTGATGCTGGCGCAGGCGCGCAACATCCCTCAGGCGGACGCCGCGCTCAAGGCGGGCCGCTGGGAGCGCTCGAAGTGGGAGGGCGTGGAGCTCCACGGCAAGGTGCTCGGAGTCGTCGGCCTCGGGCGGGCGGGTTCGCTCGTCGCGCAGCGCGCGCACGCCTTCGGCATGGAGCTGATCGGTTACGACCCCTTCGTGTCGCAGGACCGGGCGCGGGCGATGGGGGTACGGCTGGTGAGCATCGAGGAGCTGGTGGCCGAGGCCGACTTCGTCTCCATCCACACGCCCAAGACACCGGAGACCGTGGGCTTGTTCGGGCGAGAGCTGTTGGCCAAGTGCAAGCCGGGGATCCGCATCATCAACACGGCCCGGGGCGGCATCGTGGACGAGGAGGCCATGGCCGACGCCATCCGCGACGGCATCGTGGCCGGCGTGGGGCTCGACGTGTTCGCCCAGGAGCCGGCGACCGAGTCGCCGCTGTTCGAACTGCCGGGCGTGGTGGTGTCGCCGCATCTCGGCGCGTCGACCGAAGAGGCGCAGGACAAGGCCGGGGTGACGATCGCCGAGCAGGTGCTGCTCTCCCTGGCCGGCGACTTCGTCCCTTACGCCGTGAACGTGGCCGCTCGGGACGTCTCCGACACGGTGCGCACCTTCATGGGACTCTCCGAGCAGCTCGGGCGCTTCTTCGTCGGGCTGCACGACGGGATGCCGGACTCGATCGACATCGACTACGAGGGCGAGCTGGCGGGGGAGGGCACGGGCATCCTGACGCTCTCGGTGCTCAAGGGCATCTTCGCGGGGAGCGCCGAGGAAGCGGTCTCGTACGTCAACGCGCCCCAGCTGGCGGAGCGGCGCGGACTGAAGGTCCGCGAGTCGTCGACAGCGACGTCGGCGGACTACAAGTCGCTGATCACGCTGCGCTCGGGCTCGCACTCGGTGGCCGGCACCCTGATCACGGCCGGCCTGCGTACCGAGCCGCGCATCGTCATCGTGGACGACCACGTCGTGGAGGTGCCGCCCGCCGAGCACATGCTCGTCGTGCGCAACGACGACCGTCCGGGCGTGATCGGCATCGTCGGGACCGCGCTGGGCCAGGCGGGTGTCTCCATCTCGTCCATGGCGGTCGGCCCCAGCCCCGAGACGTCGACGGCGATGATGGTGATCTCGACGACGACGCCGGCGCCCGACGCGGTGATCGAGCAGCTGCGTGGGGACGGCGGCATCCAGGAGCTGCACCGCGTCACGCTCTGAGAAGTCGGTCGGGTTGGTGCCGCCGCACCGGCCGCGCCCGTCTGATCGGATTCGACAAGACTGTTCGTCGTGACAGCCCCCGACGTCCGCTACGCGAAGACGGCCGATGGGGCCCACCTCGCCTTCATGGTCGTCGGAGACGGCCCGATCGACGTGGTAGAGGTCGGCAACGGGAGCAACATGTCCATCGAGGCTGCGAGCGACCAGCTTCGGTGGCAGGGGTACGTCGAAGGCCTCGCGGCGTTCACTCGCCTCATTCGTTTCGATCCTCGTGGGATCGGCCTGTCCGACCCCCTCAGCTCCGAGGGTGCGACGATCGAGCAATACGCGAGCGACACGCTGGCCGTCATGTCAGCGGCCGGTTCCGACGAGGTTGCGCTCTTGGCGACCGGGCATTCGGGACCGGTGGCCGTGTTCCTGGCGGCGACGAATCCCTCGGCCATACGAGCGCTCGTGCTGATCAACACGTACGCCCGGTTGCTCCGGACGTACGACTACCCCGCCGGCATCCCCTCGGATGTCTACGACCGTTTTTTCGATTCCCTGGTGGAGCCCGCGTCCACGTCAGTGGCCGAGTCCGCTGCGGTCGACGACCTTCCGCTCATGGCGCCGAGCCGGGTGGACGACGTCGATTTCCGAAGCTGGTGGCGACAGGCCGGCCACCGCGGCGCCAGCCCATCTACAGCCCGGGCCATATTCACGATGTCGCGGAACTCCGATGTTCGGGAATTGCTGGGGCAGGTGCAAGCCCCGACCCTCGTTCTCCACGCCGTGGGCAACAACTTTGTGCGAGCCGATAACGGCCGATACCTGGCCGCGCACATTTCCAAAGCCAGATTCATCGAGATCGACTCTGCCGATCACCTGCCGTGGACCAACGACACCGACACCGTGGGAGAAATCGAGGAGTTCCTGACGGGAACCCGGCATGTGCCGACGGGGAATCGGCGCTTGGCCACGGTGCTCTTCACCGACATCGTCGAGTCC